>JBELLF010000068.1:0-3817 GCA_042088875.1 Candidatus Marisimplicoccus framensis
TCTAAATGATGAAAAGATAAATGATAATAGTATAGAAAAAGGTATTTTAAATGTTGATATAAATACTGATTTTTATGGAAGGTGGACAGTTTTAAACGATTCCCCGAAGATTATATTTGACTCTGCTCATAATGAGTCAGGTTTTATTCATTTGTCTAAACAATTAAGTTTATTAGAATATGATAGACTATTTTTTATTTTAAGTTTTGTTAAAGGAAAAAATGTTAAAAAATTAATTAGTTATCTTCCAAATAAATCTTTAATCTATTTTACTTCTTCTAATATATCAAGGTCTATGAATCATGTTGAAATAGAAGAAAGTATTGGTGAAAATATTAATTTTAACAAAAATCCAAGAATGATATATAGTAATATATTAAGTGGTGCTTCACCTAATGATTTGATCATAATAACAGGAAGTAATTATATTGCGAAAGAAATTTTTTCATGAAAAAAAGATTTTTAATTTTTTTGTTTCTGTTGTTAAACTGTTCATTGGTTTTTTCTCAAATTACAACTGATAGACCAGATCAGACTGAATCTGCAGTTGTTTTATCCTCAGGTCAAATTCAGGTTGAATCTGGCATTTCAATTGAAAATTCTCAGTCTAATATTAATACTCTTTTTAGGATTGGTATAATTGAAGGAATTGAGATAAGAATTAACAGTAATTATTTAATAAATGATAAATTATCGTTTATGAAAAAATCATCATTTAGCGATTTTGAGGTAGGAGCTAAGTTTAGAATCTTTGATAAAAATCAAAATAATACAAAAGTTGCTTTTCTTTCTCACCTTTCTATTCCTAGTGCAATTGAAGTATTTTCTAATAATGTCTATGGTCTTCTGAGTAGATTAAATGTTTCACATGACCTAAATAATGAATCTCAAATTGGCTATAATTTAGGCTATAATAAATTTAAAAAAATGGATGGACAATTTATATATACAGTTGTTTATGGAAGGAGCTTAGATTCTTTTGGAATATTTTTTGAAATCTTTGGGGATGATTCTAAAAATAGTTCTAACATTAATTTTGATTCAGGAATTACATATCTGTTAGACAATAAAAAACAGCTTGATCTATCTATAGGTAAGGGTATAAATAACGACATGTTTTTTATTTCTGGAGGAATTAGTATTAATATCGACTAAATCAGATTAAAGAAACCCTATCAATCTAGGTGTATTTTCTTTGTAACTCTTGTAGCTATCAAGATGACCCCATTTTTTTTCGCCACTTTTTTCTAAAAGATTTATTCCACTAACATTAACTAAAAGTAAATATGTGAAAATAGGAGAAATTAGTGTAATATATTGAAGCCCCTCAAGTGATGAAAAACTAATTAATGAGATTCCAAGCCACAGTATTATTTCACCCAAATAGTTTGGATGCCTTGAGTACTTCCATAGACCAATTGAAATAAATTTATCTTTATTATCGTCCATTGCTCTAAACTTTGTTTTCTGAGAATCAGCAATTATTTCTATTGTAAATCCAATTATAAATATAATTATTCCAATAATTGTTGTACTAGAAAAAATTATTCCATTAGCTATACCTGTCAATGCACAAATTGAGCATATTGTAACCCACATTCCTGATAGACTAAATGTCATAAAAAACCATGAAAAAGATTTTTTTATCTCATTAAACCTTCTGTCTTTCCCTGCTTTTTTAATCCTTAGAAATAAAAATGTTCCTAGTCTTAATGACCAAATAATTATAAAAGTTGATAATGCTAGACTTCCTAAATTAATTGAATCTACTGTATTTGTTTTAAAAAAAATAAAAAAAACAGACGACACGTATGATATTGTCCCAGTCAAATCAAAAAATTTTTCAGTTTGAAAATAATATGAAGGAACAAAAATTAGTAGGTGGATTAGAAAGATAAATAAAACTGCATAAGTAATATTTTGAATACCTGTTAGATTTGCAATAAATACACAGATACTGAAAGTCAAAAATGATATTAAGAAATTAATAAAATTATTATTCATTTATTAATTCAATTTAATAAACTTTATTTTCCAATGACCTTTCTTATAAAAATTTATATAAAATTTAATACTTTAAAGAAAAAATTTATTAATGAAAAAGAGCATTTTCATATTAACAGTTTCAACACTTTTTTTTGTATCAATAATTTCTATTATATCATATGATAGAGTTAACTCTTTTGATATAAGTCGATCTCTAAAATTAATGTCAGTTGATTTTAGTTCAAATCAAATAAATACTATGGTCGATTATGTTAATAGAAACAGAGAGGGATACAATCAAATGAGAGAATTTAAGCTTAAAGAAAACATAAAACCTTCAATTTCATTTAATTTACCTTATAATCAAAATTTTAATTATGATTATCAATTTCAAACAATTAAAACTGAACTTCCTGAATATGACTATCAAATAGCTTTTCTATCGATTCAAGAATTAGCATATCTAATTAAAAACAAGATTTTGTCATCGGAAAGACTTACAAGGATATATATAGATAGAATTAAAAAATTTGACACAAAATTAAACTCTGTAGTTAACTTAATGGAGGATGTTGCTATAGAACAGTCTTTAAGGGCTGATAATGAAATTGAAAGAGGAATTTATAGAGGTATATTACATGGAATCCCTTATGGAATTAAAGATATAGCTTCATATCCAAGTTATCCAACTACATGGGGAACAGAACCATATAAAAATAGGATAATAAATGAAAAAGCAGAAGTAATAAAAAAACTTGAAAATGCGGGAGCCGTAATGATAGCGAAACTTTCTTCTGGTTCTTTAGCTAAAGGGGATATTTGGTATAATGGAAAAACAAAAAACCCATGGGATATAAATCAAGGTTCAAGCGGATCTTCTGCTGGTTCTGCTTCTGCTACGTCAGCAGGACTGGTTTCATTTTCGATTGGTACTGAAACACTAGGCTCAATTATTTCTCCATCAACTAGATGCGGAGTTACTGGATTAAGACCAACTTATGGGACTGTAAGTACTAATGGTTTTATGACCCTATCATGGAGTATGGATAAAGTTGGACCAATAACAAGAAGCGCTTCAGATGCTGCTATTGTATTTAACGTTATAAAATATAAAGGTTCATCAAAACAGAGACCACTCGAATTTAATTCAATCAAGAATTTGAAAATAGGTTATCTGAAAAATCTTTTTGAGAAAGATACATCCAGGTATGCTGTAAATAATTCTAAAATAATTGAAATCCTAAAAAATAAATATAAACTTGACTCTGTTAGTCTACCTAAAGACTATCCTTTCAAAGTATTTGATATAATTTTAAGATCAGAAGCTGGAGCATTTTTTGACAAGTTCTTAATGGATAATCTTGACTCAGAGATGGTCCTTCAAGATGAAAAGTCTAGAGCTAATTCAATAAGACAATCCAGATTAATTCCAGCTGTTGAGTATATTCAAGCATCTAGATTTCGAACAAAGCTAATATCAGAGGTAGATAGTTTATTTAAAAATTATGATGTTATATTAAGTCCAAGTTTTGGAAAAAATCAATTATTAATTACAAACCTCACTGGGCATCCTGCAATATCAATTCCCAATGGATTTGATAAAAATAATAGACCAACAAGCATTTCTCTATTAAGTAATTATTATGAAGAGCATAAATTAATTTCATTAGCCAATGAAATTCAAAAACTAACAGATTTTCATAAAAAAATACCACCTGGATTTAAAGAATAAATATTATATGGTTACCACTAAAAATATTATATTTGCTCACTTATTAGGGCGCTTAGCTCAGTTGGTTTAGAGCACTTGGTTTACACCCAAGGGGTCGGG
>JBELLF010000012.1:0-23800 GCA_042088875.1 Candidatus Marisimplicoccus framensis
TGATTAACTACTTATAACCAAACATCTTTTTCTTAATTATCAAATCGGAAACACCCACTGGTAGTTTATCTTTCCATCCAGGAGTATTATTCTTTATTTGTTTTAGTACATCTTTTGAAAAAATATTGAGATAATCTTTGTTAAACTCTAAATCACGAATCTTATTATTAACCTTGAAGTATTTATAAAATTCTTTCATATTATCTTCAAGTTTTAAGTTAGTAGAGTCAATTATAGTATCTTTTTGTTTATCTAATACTGGATATAAGTATATTTTCATGTTATTCTTAAAAATATTACCAAAAGCCTCTAATATTCCTCCTTTTACACCATCATAATATTTTTCATCAAAAATTTCAACAAGATTTGTTACTCCCATGGTCAATCCAAGTTGTTTTGTTGTATACCTAGTTAAATATTTAACAAGCTTATAATACTCTGAAAAGTTTGAAATCATAACCATATGACCTAGTGAACATAATAATTTCGCTCGATCTAAATAGTCACTATCATCAATATCTCCTGCTTACCTTAGGTTAGACAGGGTAATTTCAAGTAATACAATTGTGTTTTCTTTTTTGACACCTTTTTCCTCTAAAAATGCTTCAAGAGATTTTTTAAACATTTCTTCGTTCACTTTAGTTATTGGTCTGTAGCTTCCTCTAAGTGTTAATATGTTCTTTTTGTATAAAACTTGAGCAGGTAAGACATTAGTCCCAGTCTCATCAAAAACAACTGCATCAGTCATTCCTAGTCTAACTAGTTCAAGACTTATTAATCTATTGTCAACGTCTTTAAAAAGTGGACCGCTAAAATTAATAGTATCAATTTCAATTGATTGATCATCAATATGATCATATAAGTATTTCATCAACTTAAGTGGCTCATTATGCTTATAAAAAGCACCATAAATAAGATTAACACCCATTATACCAAGACTTTCCTGTTGAAGCTTAGCTTCATTTTGATGAAACCTTAAATGAAGTTTAATTTCAGAATAGTCATCTTTTGGGTCAGTTTGAAATTTAATCCCCATCCATCCGTGACCTTTAAATTTTTTAACAAAATCAATGGTAGCAACTGTATTAGCATAAACAAAAAAGAATTTATTAGGATAATTTTTTCTTGAAATTCTTTTCTCAAGAAGATTCATTTCATGAGTAAGCATCTTATCTAATCTATTTTGTGTAACATACCTACTGTCTTCTTCTTTACCATATATACTATCGCTAAAACTCTTGTCATAAGCACTCATTGACTTAGCAATTGTTCCTGATGCAGCTCCAACCCTATAAAAATGTCTAGCTACCTCTTGACCAGCACCAATTTCAACAAAAGTTCCGTAAATATTCTCGTTTAGATTTATTCTTAAAGACTTTCTTTGGACTGAAGGTCTTGATTCATAATCCTTATCTCCAGGAAGAATAATATTCATCGATTTTTTTATAAAATTACAAAGATTAAATAATAAAAAGAATAAATTATCTTAGATTTATATGTGCTAAAAATAACTTTTTTAGGAACCGGGACTTCACAGGGTATTCCAGTTATAGGAAGTGATCATCCAGTATCTTTCAGCAAAGATTTAAAAGACAAAAGACTTAGATCCTCTATTTTAGTTCAATATGGAGATATTGCCTTTAGTATTGATTGCGGACCTGACTTTAGACAGCAAATGTTAAGAGCTGATTGTAAAAAACTTGATGCAATTGTTTTCACTCATGAGCACGCTGATCATACATCTGGTATTGATGATACTCGACCATATTTTTTTAGACAGGGAAAGATTCCAATTTATCTTCATGAAAGAGTCTTAAATTCATTAAAAGAAAGATTTGCATATATTTTTGATCCAACTAAAAAATATTCGGGTGCACCAGACTTTAACGTAAATCTAATTAATAAGGATAGTAAATTTCAGATTAAAGACCTAACAATAACAGCAGTTGAATCTATGCATATGAAGCTTCCAGTATTAGGTTTTAGAATTAATAATTTTGCATACCTTACCGATGTTAAGACAATTCAAAAAGAAGAACTAGATAAGTTAAATAATCTTGATGTTTTAGTCATTAATGCTTTAAGGTTTGATCCACATCCATCACATTTAAATGTTGATGAAGCGATGGAAATTATCAATCAAATAAATCCAAAAACGACATACTTTACCCATATAAGTCATAATATGGGGTTTCATGATGAGGTCTGTGAAAAGCTTCCACCTAATGTAAGTCTTGCTTATGATGGATTAGTAGTTGAATTAGATTAAATACTTGTATCGTTAATCCAATTTAATAAGCTAATTAAATTTTCTTGAGATATTGTGTGACCAGAATCAAATTTATCATAAGTCAAATCATTATTTTTTGAAAGCTTTAATATATGATCATTAACAATACTTAAAGGAATAACATCATCTAAGGACCCATGTGAACAATAGATTAATCTATTTGTGTAAGATTCTAGATTATTATTAAGGTAGCTTGGATGAATGAAAGAACTAATAGGAATAACTCTTCTAAAATTAGAACTATTGTCTAGCCCTAATTTCCAACATATACTACCGCCCTGACTAAAACCTAAAATTGATACGTCTTCTTTATTTAGATTCTCTTTTTCGATTAATGAATTAATATTATTCATTATCATCTCAATACTTTCATTTATCTCTTTATATCTTTTATCTAAATTGTTCTCAAGTATATCTGAATAGTCTATATTAAACCATGAATATCCACCAAATGGAAGCCTTATTGGAGCATCAAAAGAAACTACAGTATATGATTTAGGAAATAACTGTTCGAGTGAAAATAAATCCTCTTTATTACTTCCATATCCATGAAACATAAAGATACTTGAGGGTTTTGAAGGCTTTTCAGATCTTCTTATCAGATACTCTAGGTCCATAATTTATTTAATGTGGCTTTATTATTATTAATTGCCCCATAAACAATACCCTTTAGATTTTTATCTAAATACGCACAGTTATTTGAAGATGAAAGTATATGATTCTCTGAAAAAACATAATTAACTTCTGGGTTAAAAATTGTCAAATCTGCCTTTGATCCAATTTCTATTGGACAATCTTCTATTTCAAAAACATCTTTTCTTCTTGTTAATATATCTATTGTCTTTTCTAATGTAAAATTATTGCATAGAAGACCAAATACACATTCTAAGGCAATTGTTCCGGGAAGTGCATCGTCAAAAACAACCTTTTTAAAATCATCATTAATAGGTTCATGCATGCTTGTAACAAAATCAATTGTCCCGTCAATTATTCCCTCTTTTAGTGCTTGTATATCAGAATTATCTCTTAGAGGAGGATTAAGTTTAAGATTAGTGTTGAAATCAATAATATCTTTATCACAAAGAGTAATATGAGTTAAACTTACACTAGATGTAATATCTAGATTTCTTTTCTTAGCATCTCTTATTAAATCTACTCCTTTTTTTGTGTTAACATATGGAATATGAAGTTTACCATTAGAATATTCTAAAATTTCAATATCTCTGAAAATACTTATTGATTCTGATATTGGAGGTACACCTTTTAATCCAAGTTGAGTACTGACTATTCCCTCGTTGATTACTCCATTTTCTGATAGAAATTCGTCCTGAGAAAATGAAATTATTCTACCGCCAAAAGTTTTGGTGTATTCTAATGATATTTTAAGAAGTGATGAGTCATTAATTGACTGCTTATAATCCCCATATGCTACAGCTCCAGCAATCTTCATATCATACAATGGAGCTAAATCTTTACCGTTTGAATTATTAGTTAGACTACCAATTGGATATATCTGAGTAGTAGTATCAATCGATTTTCTTTTCAAGAATTCAATTGATGAATGATTATCAATAATTGGATCACAATTCGGATTTAACAATATGGAAGTAAATCCAGATGATGCAGCTGTTTCTAATCCATTTGAAATAGTTTCCCTTTCTTCATATCCTGGCTCTCCAAAACTTACTGAAGTATCCATCCAGCCTCTTGAAACATGAAGGTTTTTAAGATCAATAATATTATTTGATTTAGTTTTGATGTTATCTGCAATGTCAACTATAACACCATCTTCGATCAGAATGTCTTTTATTTTGAAATTTAAATTACTCTTATTATCTACTATTGTTGTGCCTTTTAAGAGTATGCTCATTTAGAAAAGAATTTAACAAAATTAAATAAACTTATTAATTCAATGGAAAAAAAATCATTAAAAATTTTCATACACACCTAATCCAAATAAAGCAAAATCATATTTTACAGGGTCTTTTGGATCCATTTCTCTTAATTTTAAATTTATTTCTTCTACAGCTTTTGAATCGTTAATATTTCTTTTAAGTAGACCTAGGAGTCTTGCAATTCTTCCTGTGTGAACATCTAATGGAAGTGAAAGCTCTGATTTATCAATTTTATTCCATAAGCCAAAGTCTACTCCTTTTTCATTTGATCTTACCATCCATCTTAGAAACATATTAAATCTTTTAGCACTAGATCCATCAATAGGAGAGGGGAGGTGTTTTCTAGTTCTTATTGGATGATCTAAACTAAAGAATATCTCTTTAAAAGTTGAAATACGCTTCTGCAAATCATTTCCATTTGAATTGTTTGATAATATTTCTTCTAGACCGTTATAATCTTTATAAATCCTTTTTAAGGAGACAATGAAATAATTTAAATCAGTAGAATTAAAAGTTCTATGAATTGACTCTCTTTCTTTATATAAGTCTTTATTAGTGTGATTTAAAATAAAATCAAAAGGCGAATTATCCATGAATTCGATAATTTTCTTTGCGCTATTAATAATAGATTTTCTATTTCCCCATGAAATTATGGATGTAATAAATCCTGATATCTCTATATCTTCTTTCTTAGTAAAAGAGTGAGGTATTAAAATAGGATCGTCTTTAATAAACTCCAGACTTTCATATTGATAAGATTTTTCATCTAGAAAATCTTTCAAATCTGGAATATTAAACTTTGATTTTACCATCAACTATTTGAAGTTTTCTGTCACACTTTTTAGCGTTTTCTGGATTATGAGTTACAATTACAATAGAACAATCATAATCATTTCTAAGTTTAAAAAATATATCAAATAAAATCTTTGAATTATTTGAATCAAGATTACCAGTAGGTTCATCGGCAAAAATAATCATTGGGTTATTTATCATCGCTCTAGCTATTGCAGCTCTTTGCTTTTCCCCTCCAGAAAGTGTATTTGGTTTTTTGTTTTTTAATTTATCTAAACCAAAATAGCTAATTAGGCTATTTGCATTGTCAGCTACTTTACTGTCATTTTTAATCCAACCAGGAAGACAAATATTTTCCATGACATTTAATTCTGGAATTAGTTCATGGAACTGAAATACAAATCCAATCTTTGCATTTCTAAGTTTAGACAAATCAGTATTACTTAGACTAAAGATATTTTCTCCATCAATAATTAGTGATGAATTAGTGTTTTCATCTGGTTTGTCAAGTGTACTAAGTATGTTTAATAAAGTAGTTTTACCTGCACCAGAAGCACCTGATATTGCAACAATTTCAGATTTTTTTATTTCAATATCAATATCATCAAGAACTTTCCTGCCTTGAAAACTTTTTGAAATACCTTTAGCTGATAGCAATAATTCCATACTTTTACAATATAAATCTTTTAGTTTAAAATCTAAAAATGAATAGTAGCATATATTTAGGAGGTGGATGTTTTTGGTGTATTGAATCGGTATTTAAAAAAGTTAATGGAATTACATTCACATCACCTGGATATATGGGTGGTAAAAATGATAATCCCACTTATGAAGAAGTTTGTGAGGGGTATACAAATCATGTTGAAGTAGTTGAATTACAGTACGATCAAACAATAGATTTAAACCAAATTTTAAATATTTTTTTCACTGTCCATGATCCTACATCTATTAATAGACAAGGTGCTGATGTTGGAACTCAGTATAGATCTGCTATTTTTTGCAAACCAGAAGAAAGGTCATCTATTGTAAATTTTATTCAAGAACTTGAAAGCCAAGGTATTTTTAAAGATAAGATTGTAACAGAGGTTAATGATATTCAAAAGTTTTTTGTAGCTGAGGATTATCATCATGATTATTTTACAAAAAACCCTGAAAATGCATACTGTCAGGCAGTGATTAATCCAAAATTAAATAAGTTGAGATCTTCATTTTCAGAGTTAATCTCTGAATAAAAAACCTAAGCCAAATAGCTTTAAAAACTTTTTTACAAACTTGAAGAAGAAGTTAAACTGAAAAAAAATAAACCCAAAGAATAGCAATAGCACCTGGTAAATTGGCATAATTATAACGAGCTGAAGAATAAACTTTAAGAAAACATTCATCTCAATTTCTCCAAATAGAAAGTCAATTGTAGGGCCTGATATAGCTGCGCTAGTAGATCCTGTAATAGCAAAGACAATTAGAATAATTACTAATTGAAAATTAGATTTTATACCCCATTTTTCTTTAAGTTTTTTCATTAATTTAAAATCTCGTTAATCTTTTCGGCAAGTTCAACTCCAATTCTGTCTTGAGCTTCACCAGTTGCAGCACCTATATGAGGGGTAAGTGAGACATTTGAATTCATTAATATCTTTATACTAGGATTAGGTTCATTCTCAAAAGTATCAACACCTGCAAAAGAAATTTTACCTGACTCCAGATTTTTTAAAAGTTCTTCTTCATTAATTATTCCTCCTCTAGATAAATTTAATAGTCCAACACCATCTTTCATCTTGGCAATTTCCTTTGAATCTATAATATACTTGTCTGATGCAGGAATATGTACAGAAATAAAATCAGAGTTTTCTAGAACCTCCTCAAATGCTGATGAAGTCATATTAAATGAGATATTCTGACCATCAAAGAACTCAATCTCTAGTGATGCTTCATCAATAAATTTATCAAAAAAAACAACTTCCATTCCAATACCAATTGCAATCTTTGCAACTTCTTGACCAATTCTACCAAAACCAATAATACCTATTTTTTTACCAGCTAATTCTCTACCACCAGCATATGATTTTTTAAGTTCTTTAAACTTTGAGTCACCATCTAGAGGCATGCTTCTATTGGATTCATGAAGAAACCTTACACATCCAAATAGATGAGAAAAAACTAGTTCAGCTACTGATTTAGATGAAGCTGCTGGAGTGTTTATGACATTAATATTTTTTGATTTAGCATATTCTACATCGATGTTATCCATACCAACTCCACCTCTTCCAATTATCTTAAGACTTGGACAATTATCAATTATGTCTTTTCTTACCTGTGTTGCACTTCTAACTAATAAGGTTGTAATTAAGTTCTCGTTTATGTAATTAACTAGTTGATCTTGTGCAACTGTTGTTAAATCAATATTAAAACCATATTCCTCTAGTTTATTTTTTCCAGATTCAGAAATTCCATCATTAGCAAGTATATTCATATTAGTTATAGTTTGATTCAAATTCTTTCATACAATTTATTAGAATTTTAACACTTTCAATATCTAGTGCATTGTAAATAGAAGCTCTGAAACCTCCTACAGATCTGTGTCCATTAATTCCAGAAATATTATTATCGGAGCATATACTTTTAAATATGTCAGCATCATAACCATCCGCTAGATTAAATGTAGCATTCATATGACTTCTATCATTAATATCTGAAAATCCAACAAAACATTTATTCCTATCAATTTCATCATATATCAACTTGGATTTTTCTGAATTTTTTTTCTCAATACTTTCTAAACCTTCAGATTTAATATGTCTTAAATTAATCAATACAGAAAAAATTGAGAAAACAGGTGGAGTGTTAAATGAACTATCCTTGTCTATATGAACCTTGTAGCTTAGCATGGAAGGCACATCTCTTTTAATCATATCTAATAACTGGTTTTTAATTAAAACCATAGTAACCCCTGCAGGACCGAGATTCTTCTGAGCACCTGCATATATTAAATCAAATTTTGAAAAATTAATATTTCTTGAAAAAATATCAGAACTCATATCAGCAAATAAAGGAGAGGTAGTTTCTGGGAATGAATTAAATTGAGTGCCAAATATTGTATTGTTTGATGTAATGTGAACATAATCAAAACCATCATTAATTGTTGATATACTAGGTATATATTTGAAGTTTTTATCTGCAGAAGATGCAATTTCAGATACATCTCCAAACATTTTTGCTTCTTTAATAGCTTTTGTTGACCAACTTCCGGTATTTACATAAGCTGCTTTATTATTTAAAAAATTATAAGCTACCATTAAAAATTGCATGCTTGCACCTCCTTGAAGAAAAAGACAAGAATAATCATCTTTATTTAATGAGGCAATATCAAGTGAAATAGACCTTGCCTCATCCAATACTTCAATAAAATCTTTGCTCCTGTGAGAGATTTCTAATATTGATAACCCAGTGTTATTAAAATCATTTATTGCTGATGAGGCTTTTTCAAAAACTATATTAGGTAGGATTGAAGGGCCAGCACTGAAATTATGTACTTTATTTTTCATAAATCAATGCAAATATCTAAACTCTGTGTTAATAACCAATAATAGACAATTTTAAATTATGTAAAAATTGTTAACAAAGATTAAACAATAGATGTTATTTTTGCTCAAAATAATATGGCAATAATAATAACAGACGAATGTATAAATTGTGGGGCTTGTGAGCCTGAATGTCCAAATAATGCAATTTATGAAGGTCAAGAATCCTGGGATTACAGTAAGGGTACTAACTTAAAAGGAGATGTAGTATTACCTAATGGTAAAAAGGTTAACTCAGAAAGTATAAACTCACCAATATCAGATGAAGTTTATTTCATCGTTCCTGATAAATGTACTGAGTGCATGGGATTTCATGAAGAGCCTCAATGTGCAGCTGTTTGTCCTGTTGATTGCTGTGTGCCTGATGAAAATAATGTTGAGACAGAGAAAGAACTCTTGTCAAAACAGAAATTTATGCATGAATAATTAATGAAAGTAGGAATTGTAGGATTACCCAACGTAGGTAAATCAACTCTTTTTAATTGTCTGTCTCAAAGTAAAGCTCAGAGCGAGAATTACCCATTCTGTACTATTGACCCTAATGTAAGTATTGTGAATGTTCCTGATAAAAGGTTAAACGACCTTAATAAACTTATAGGTCCAGAAAAGTTGATTCCCACAACTGTTAAGATTGTTGATATCGCCGGTTTAGTTAAAGGTGCAAGTAAAGGTGAAGGTCTTGGAAATAAATTTTTGTCAAATATCAGGGAAACAGATGCTATAATCCATGTTTTAAGATGTTTCGACGATCCAAATGTAGTTCACGTAGATGGAAAGATTAATCCATTGTCTGATAGAGAAGTAGTAGAGTATGAACTCATAATGAAAGATATTGAAATTGTAGATAAAAGGTTGGATAAAGTTAAAAAGACACTAAGATCAGGTGGAAATGAAGCAAAAAAAGAAATTGAAATCTTAGAAAGAGTCAAATTGTCCCTTGAAAACATTAAAGCTAACTTAGATGATTACTCCGAAGATGAATTTAAAGATTTTATAAAACCTTTAGATCTTATTTCTTTTAAGCCAATTCTTTATGTATGTAATGTAGGAGAGTCAGATGTTATTAATGGTAACGATTACGTGGAAATGGTGAAGAAAGAAGTTCATGATAAAAGTTCAGACGTTATAATTATTTCTGCTAAAATTGAGTCTGAAATTAATGAACTTGATTCTTTAGATGAGAAGCAGATGTTCCTCGATGACTTGGGGTTAAAAGAACCAGGGTCAAATAAATTAATCAGAGCATCATATAAATTATTAAATCTCCATTCTTACTTTACAGCAGGAGAGAAAGAAGTTAGAGCGTGGACTATTAAAATTGGAGATTCTGCTTATGATGCAGCAGGCCAAATTCACACTGATTTTCAGAAAGGGTTTATTTGTGCTGAAGTTATAAGTTATAAGGATTATATAGAGTTAGGTTCTGAGCTAAAAGTTAAAGAAGCAGGTAAAATGAGACTTGAAGGGAAGGAATATATTGTTTCTGACGGAGATATAATGCACTTTAGATTTAACATTTAGTATATTTATAAAAATGGCTAATACATCAAATTATACAGAAGAAAATATAAAATCATTAGACTGGAGAGAGCATATTAGGCTCAGACCAGGTATGTATATTGGTAAGTCTGGTGATGGCTCTTCCTCTGATGATGGAATATATGTTCTTCTTAAAGAGATTATTGATAATTGTGTAGATGAATTTGTAATGGGTGAAGGAAAAGTTATTGATATTAAAATTGATGAAGATATTGTTTCTGTAAGGGATTATGGAAGAGGTATACCAATAGGAAAAGTAGTTGATGTTGTATCAAAAATGAATACTGGAGGTAAATATGATACGAGAGCATTTAAGAAATCTGTTGGACTTAATGGTGTTGGAACAAAAGCTGTAAACGCATTATCCTCTTCTTTTAAAGTTTTATCAACAAGAGATGGTAAAAGTAAGTCTGCTGATTTTGAATTAGGCGTATTAGTTAATGAAGAGATGAATAACTCAGACGATAAAAATGGAACGTATGTAGAGTTTTCTCCTGATAAGTCTATTTTTAAAAACTACAGATATAGGTTAGAATATGTAGAAAAAATGATAAAGTTCTATGTGTATCTTAACCCTGGACTTACTATAAAACTTAATGGTATTAAGTTTGTTTCTGACTCTGGTTTAAAAGATTTAATTGAAGATCAGTCGAATACCCAAGATTTCTTATATCCAATTATTCATTTAAAAGGTGATGATATTGAAATAGCTATAACTCACTCAAAAACGCAATACAGTGAGGAATACTACTCTTTTGTAAATGGCCAATATACTGTTCAGGGTGGAACACATCAAGCAGCCTTTAGAGAAGCACTTGTTAAAACAATTAGAGACTTTTATGGGAAGAATTATGATTCATCAGATGTAAGAAAATCAATAATATCAGCAATTAGTATAAAAGTAATGGAGCCTGTTTTTGAATCACAGACTAAAACTAAATTAGGATCAACCGAAATGGGTAAAGGACTAAAGTCAGTAAGAGTATTTATTAATGACTTTATAACGAAAAATTTAGACAATTATTTACATAAAAACCCTGAAATTGCAGATTCTATCCAAAGTAAAATAGTTCAAGCTGAAAGAGAAAGAAAAGAGTTATCAGGTATTAGAAAGCTTGCCAGGGAAAGAGCTAAAAAATCTAATCTTCATAATAAAAAATTAAGAGATTGTAGAGTTCATTTAAATGAATTAAAAAAATCCAACAGACTTGATTCAACAATTTTCATTACCGAAGGTGATTCTGCTAGCGGATCCATTACAAAATCAAGAGATGTGAATACTCAAGCTGTATTTAGTTTAAGAGGTAAACCTCTCAACTCATATGGAATGACAAAAAAAATTGTATACGAAAACGAGGAATTCAATCTTCTTCAAGCTGCATTAAATATTGAGAATAGTATAGAAGATCTTAGGTATAACAATATTGTTATTGCAACGGATGCAGATGTTGATGGAATGCATATAAGGCTATTAATTATAACTTTTTTCTTACAATTTTTCCCTGAGCTTATAAAGAATGGTCATCTTTATATACTTCAAACACCTATTTTTAGAGTTAGAAACAAGGAAAAAACTTATTATTGCTATAGTGAAGCAGAAAAAAATAGGATATTAGGATCATCGAATAGTAAGTTTGAAATAACAAGATTTAAAGGTCTTGGTGAGATTTCTCCAGATGAATTTAAAAACTTTATTGGTGATGATATGAGATTAGACCCTATAGTTATTGACCACTCAACTACAATTGAAAATCTCTTAAGTTTTTACATGGGTAAAAACACTCCAGATAGACAGCAATTTATTATTGAAAATCTAAAGGTCGAACTAGATCTTTTAAATGATAAATCTAATGAGTGATAAAAATGATATTATAAACATAGAAGATTCAAATTACCTCACTAAAGTTGGGGGTATGTACAAGGAATGGTTCCTTGACTATGCTTCATATGTAATTCTTGAAAGAGCTGTTCCTGATTTAATGGATGGCCTAAAACCAGTTCAAAGAAGAATTCTTCACTCAATGTTTGATTTAGAGGATGGAAGATATAATAAAGTTGCAAATATTGTTGGTCATACCATGCAATATCATCCTCACGGAGATGCAAGTATATCTGACGCCATTGTCCAGGTTGGACAAAAAGAATTGCTTATTGATATGCAAGGGAATTGGGGAAACATTTATACGGGTGATAGAGCTGCAGCGTCTCGTTATATTGAAGCAAGACTATCAAAATTTGCATTAGAGGTTGTTTTTAATCCAAAAACAACTAATTGGCAGCTTTCATATGATGGTAGAAAAAAAGAGCCTGTTCATTTACCGGTAAAATTTCCACTATTATTGGCTCAAGGTGCTGAAGGTATAGCTGTAGGACTTTCTACTAAAATACTACCTCATAATTTCAATGAACTAGTTGATGGAAGTATCAAATACTTAAAAGGAAGAAGTTTTAAACTCTTTCCTGATTTTCAAACTGGTGGTAGCATCGATGTTTCAAATTATAATGATGGAAATAGAGGAGGTAGGGTTAAAGTTAGAGCAACTGTAGAGAAGTATGATAAAAACACTATAGTAATAAAAGAGATACCTTACGGAACTACTACTGCATCTTTAATTGAGTCAATAATAAAGGTCTCTGAAAAAGGTAAAGTTAAAATCAAAAAAATCGAGGATAATACCTCAGCGGAAGTTGAAATATTAGTTTATTTGCCATCTGGTGCATCGATTCAAAAGACAATTGACTCGTTATTTGCATTTACTCAATGTGAAGTGTCCATTTCACCCTTGTGTTGTATAATATCGGACAATAAGCCTCAATTTTTAGGTGTAAGAGATATATTAAAGATATCTACAGATAATACTAAAGATATACTCAAGAAAGAACTGGAAATTCAATTAGATGAACTAGAAAATCAATGGCATTCAATATCACTTGAAAGAATATTTATAGAGAATAGAATATATAGAGACATTGAGGAAAAGACAACATGGGATGAGGTTTTATCAACTATAGATTCTGGTCTGAATCCATTTAAAAGTAAATTAAAAAAAGATATTACAGTTGATGATATTAAAAAACTAACTGAAATTCCAATTAGAAAGATTTCAAAATTTGATCTAGATAAAGTTAAAGACAAGCTTAATAGTATCGAAGTAAATATAGAAGAGGTAAAAAATAACCTTAATCATCTTGTTGATTACACTATACAATATTTTACACATCTAAAGAAACATTATGGAAAAGACAGAAAAAGAAAGACTATAGTTGATGAGTTTGATGAGCTAGATAAGAAAACTATATCAATTAAAAATTACAAACTATACGTTAATAAGGCTGAGGGATTTGTTGGTACATCTCTTAAAAAGGATGAATTTGTTTGTGATTGTTCTGATCTTGATGATTTAATTGTGTTTACATCTGAAGGTATTATGAAGGTAGTTAAAGTTGATAGTAAATTATTTGTGGGAAGAGATATTTTACATGTGGCGCTTTTTAATTCAAAATCTAAGGAGACTGTTTATAATCTTATATATAGAGATGGTAAAAATGGTACTACATATATGAAAAGATTTAAAGTATCAGGTGTTATCAGAGACAAGGACTATAATCTTACTCAGGGAAAAGAAGGGTCTGAAGTTTTATACTTTTCTGAAAATAGTATTGATGAGGCAGATGTAGTTAACGTTTATCTAAGAAAACGTGCTTCTCTTAAAAAACTAAAATGGGAGCTTGATTTTGCTGATCTTACTACTAAAGGAAGAGATAGTAAAGGAAATATTGTTACTAAATATAATGTTAGGAAAATTTCTTATAAGGAAAAAAATAAAATAGGTGAGGAGATTAAGAAGATCAAACAGATTGAGGTAAATGATGAGCAACAGGTTCAGTCAAATGATGATGAGGCTCAAACAAAGCTTGAGTTCTAAATAAAAATTAAATAAGTTTTAATCGGATATTTTATTCACAGTACCTCTATTTACTTTCTGAGGGTTATTTACCTGGGAATATTCAAAATCATATGAATTTCCATAAGTTCTTAAAATTTTAATTCTGATTGGCCTTCTCTCCTGATTAGTCTTAGGGTTAATCTTTGTTAATATAAATTCACACTTATTAACCCATCTTACAGAAGATGAGTCTTTTACACCTTTAAATTCCTCTATTTCATAATTATTAGTTCTAATAAATGTTGATTTAACAATAGAATCATTTATTGAAGTAGTAAATTCAAACGATCCAGTCCTAAATTCTATGCAATCTCTTTCAACACTATAGCATGAAATAAACAGAAATGATAGTATAATTGTCTTTTTCAATCTCTTAACTTATCAATTTGTTCAAATTTATTGTTTTCGTAGATAAGAATAATAGATTTTATATTTTTATTAGATTCTTTAACAGAATCTTCAGAATTTTCTTCATCTAAATTATTAAACAGTTCATTTAAAGGTTCTGAATGTGGTTCTGTATCATTTTTATAGCCAAATATTAAATAATCTGTAGATATATCCTCAAAAGTCTCTGAAATTTTAATAATTACATCTAAGCTTGGATTATTTCTTTCTGAGAGTAGGTGAGTGACAGATGATTTAGGAATTCCTATTTTTTCAGCAAATTCAGAATTGCTAAGATTATTATCAGAAATAATTTTCTTTATCCTGTCAAGTATATTTTTTTTTTTCATTTATCACTTTATATATTATGTATAAACAACTGATTTACAGTATTTATTAATTAAATAATTTACAATTGTAAATAGTATAACATTTGTAAATTTAGTTAATAATATTCATATTAAAAATCAAATAATAATAAAAATTAATGCTGATAATTCAATGAAAATGCGAAAAACGTTAAAGAAATTTAATATTTTAGCAATTAATCCAAATAAAATGCAAAAACTAGACAAAATCGATAGAAAAATCTTAGATATTTTAATAGATAATACAAGGACTCCTTTTACAGATATCGCTAAAAGACTACTTATTTCAGCGGGTACAGTTCATGTCAGGGTTAAAAAGATGGAAGATCTTGGTATAATTAAAGGTTCATCTTTAACATTAGATTATAATATGCTAGGCTATAATTTTATTGCATATATTGGTGTGTTGATTGATAGATCAAGAAGAACATATGAGATAATTGAGGAATTAAAGAAAAAGCCATATGTTACTGTAGCTCATATCACAACGGGTAAATACAATATTTTTTGTAAAATAAGGGCAAAAGGTACAGAACATGCTAGAGAAATAATATTCTCGATTGATGATGTTGAGGGAGTTTTAAGAACTGAGACTATGATATCACTTGAGGAGAGTATAAATGATAAGAAAAGATTAATGAAGAGTATCTTTCAGAAGCTGTAACTATTCTCTGTAGTAAGAAAATGCCTTAATAAAAATATCATTGCTTACCTTTTGATCAATTTGTGGTTCTCCATTTTTATCTAAAAGAACAAAATTTACAGAACCTTTATCATTTTTCTTGTCAAAAATCATAAGATCATATATATCTTCTAAGTCGCTGTCTGTTAGCCTAATTTTGCTAAAATAATTTAATGAGACTTCTTTTAGTCTTTCTACTTTTTCTAAAGGGAAATCGTTTAGTTGATATGATATATATAATTCAGTTATAAGACCCACTATTATTGCTTCACCATGTTTTAATTCATCCAAACTATTTGATAAATGTGAATAAGATTCCAGTGCATGTCCAATTGTATGCCCAAGATTAAGAACCTTTCTAATATTATATTCATGTTTATCAATTTTTACAATCTTATTCTTTATATCTGAATACTTATTAATAATAAATTCAACATCAACATCATTAAAAAAATCAAGCTTAATTAATGAATCAAAGCTGAGATCAATTGAATCTGTTAAAAAACTATGTTTAAATATTTCAGCATATCCATTTAAATATTCTTCTTTAGAGAGAGTCTTGAGGTAATCAGAGTCTAATACTACATCCATTGGCATACTAAAAACTCCTATTTGATTTTTTAAATTCAAAAAATCAATTCCAGTTTTTCCTCCATGCGCTGCATCTACCATACCAAGAAGTGTTGTGGGAACATTTACAAATTCTATTCCTCTTAAATAAGTTGATGCAACAAACCCACCGATATCAGTTAACACACCACCACCTAAATTTACTATTAGTGATTTTCTATCTACTTTATGTGAATTTAATTCTTTCCATATATTAATACATGTATAAATATTTTTATTCTCTTCACCAGATTTAATAACTATTTTTTTGTAATTATTTATTTCTGATTTATTGATAAAAATCTCTAAACAATACTTGTCTGTATTCTCGTCTAAAAGGACAATAACACTATTAAATTCGTTAGATTTAATCTTTTCTTTTAGTAATGAATATTGATCTTCTTTCATTAATTTATTTTGATTAGATTTACCCAAAATTAGGTATTTATTTTATGCTTTTAGACAATACTAAAAACGGTTTCATACTTAAATCAAATTTTGAGTTAAAAAAAGCATACTTTCTTTTTAAGATTATATCAAGTAAAACACTTACAAATTTTGGTAAAAACTTACTTAAACTAAGTTTAAAGTTAAGATTACCAGTTTTATTCATTGTTAAAGCTACTGTTTTTCGTCAATTTTGTTCTGGAGAAAATCTTCAAGAATCATTTAAGACAGTCAAAAAGCTTAATGATAGAAAAGTTAAAAGTTACCTTCACTATTCTGTAGAGGGTCAAGAAAATGAAAAAACTTATGATAATTCTTTAAAAGAAGTCATCAAGTCAATTGAATTTGCTGCTTCAAAAGATATATTAGATTTTACCGTTTTTAAACCAACTGCTATTGCTAGCTCTGATATACTTAATAAAGTTAATGAAGAAAAAGAGTTGTCTGACTTTGAGAAGGGCCTATACGAAAGGATACTTGATAGATTTGATACTATATGTAAAACAGCATTCAAAAATCAAATTAAAGTTTTGGTAGATGCTGAAGAATCATGGTTTCAGGGTGCAATTGATGCTATAGTTTTAAAAATGATGATTAAGTACAATACTCATAGCACAATTGTTTATAACACTTGTCAAATGTATAGACATGACAGGTTGAAATATTTAAATGAATTAAAAAAGTTATCTATTGAACACGGCTTTAATGTAGGAATTAAACTTGTAAGGGGAGCATATATTGAGAAAGAAAATAAAAGAGCTATAAAAGGTAACTTTAAATCTCCTATCTGTGAATCTAAAAGTGCTACTGATGTTAATTTTAATGAGGGAACAAGGTTTATATTATCAAATCTTGATAATTTTTCTCTTTTTTGCGGCTCCCACAATGAGAAAAGCATATATGAGATTCTAGATATAATGAAAAATGATGGAATACAAAAGAATGATTCAAAAATATGGTTTGGTCAACTTTATGGAATGAGTGATAACATATCATTTAATCTTGCACAAGAGGGTTATAATGTGATTAAATACCTTCCATTTGGACCTATAAAAGATGTAATTCCTTATTTAATTAGAAGGGCAGAAGAAAACACATCAGTAAAAGGTCAAACATCAAGGGAACTTGAGCTTATAAAGAAGGAACTAAAAAGAAGAAGATTTAATTAATATTTATATTAGCTTCATTCTCACAATTAATAATATTAATATTAAAATCACCTGATTTAATAAAATAAATTCCACATGGTTTATGGTTTGGCTCACTTTTATTAAATATTACCCTTCCATTATTAATAATATCAATTAGATCTTCTTGATTGAAATATACATTACTGTCTGAATCTATAATTAATTTTTTTGATGTTATATTATCAATCACACGAGCATTAGGAGTATAATTACATGATGCTCTTTTGCCATTTAGAATAAAAAAAAGAAAAATAATTCCAATAATAAATCCTGTAGAGTAATAGTATAATCTGTTTAAAAAATTCATTTTATTTTTTCTAGTATTCTAAAATTATTATTTATACTAAGATTGAATTTATTATAATCTTCTCCAATCATATTCTCAACTATTTCTCCCCATTCTATAAAACATAAATTTCCTGACTCAAGGTATTCAAAGAATCCAATTCCCTCCAGTTCCTCTATTTGATTAATTCTATACAAATCCATGTGATATATAATATCTTCACCTTTAGTTTTATATTCATTAATTAATGAGAATGTTGGACTAGATATATTATCAACAACATTAAGGCCTTCTAAAATCTCCTTAATTAATGTAGTTTTACCAGCACCCATTTCACCATTAATTAAAATAATTTTGTGATTCAAGTTTTGAGTTACTCTTAATGATATTTCTTTAAGCTGATTTAAATGGTATTTGATTTTCATAAAAGCTTAACAAATTTAAGCATTTCACATAATTTTTTAATTTTGCAGTTATGAATTTTACAGCTGGTCAAATTGCTGATCAATTAAATGGTACTATTGTTGGTGATAGAGATATTTTTATAAACACTTTGTCTAAGATAGAAGAGGGTGAAAATGGATCTCTTACATTCTTAGCAAACCCAAAGTATACTGATTATATTTATACTACAAATGCGTCTGCTACAATTGTATCAAATGATTTTGAACCTACAAAAAAAATAACCACAACACTTATAAAAGTAAAAGATCCATATTCATCATTTACTACAGTTTTAGAATTATTCAATGATAACAATTCTATGAAAGCAGGAATAAGTGATAAGTCAGAAATTGATAAGTCATCTATTATTTCAAAAAGTTCATATGTCGGTTCTTTTACTACAATCGGAAAAAATTCTATAATTGGTGATAATTGTGTTATTGATAATCAAGTATATATAGGTGAAAATGTAAAAATTGGAAATGATTGTAAGATTTACCCTGGAACAAAAATTATGAATGATACAATTATTGGAGATAAATGCATCATACATTCAAGTTGTTCAATTGGATCTGATGGTTTTGGATTTTCTCCAAATGAAGATGGAACATATAAAAAAATACCTCAAACTGGTAATGTAGTTATTGGTAATAACGTTGAAATTGGATCTAATTCAACAATTGATAGAGCTACTATTGGGTCAACAATTATTAATGATGGTGTAAAACTTGATAATCAGATTCAAATTGCACATAACGTTGAAATTGGAGAAAACACAGCTATAGCAGCTCAATCAGGTGTTGCTGGCTCTACAAAGATTGGTAAAAACTGTATGATTGGTGGTCAAGTAGGAATAATTGGTCATTTAAAAATTGGTGATAATGTTAAGATACAAGCTCAAGCTGGTGTAACATCTAATGTTGATTCTAACGCAAGAATAACTGGTACTCCTGCAATTTCATATATGAATTATAACAAATCTTATATACATTTTAAGAATTTACCAGAAATTGTGAAAAAAATAGATAAGAAAGATTAATGATTAGAAGAACTGTACCTCAAAAAACTATTTCAAAAGAAACTAAGCTCAGTGGAGTTGGTCTACATACTGGTGAATATATAAACATAACGTTTAAACCTGCTCCAGCTGACACAGGCTTAATATTTGTTAGAGAAGATATTGATGGTGATAACCAAATTAACGCTCATATCAAATATATATCCAATACTGATAGAGGTACAAACCTAGATAATGGATCATTTAGAATTCACACATCCGAGCATGTATTAGCTGCAATTACAGGTTTGGAAATAGATAACTGTTTTATATGTCTAGACGGTCCTGAGGTTCCAATAATGGATGGATCTTCAAAATTCTTTATTAATGCTCTAGAAGAGGCTAAGATTGTTGAACAAAATGTTTTAAGAGAGGAGTTCTTTCCATCTGAAATAATTTCATATGAATGTGAAGATACCGGTAGTAAAATTTCAATTATACCAGATGATAATTATAAAATAAACACAATTGTTGATTATAAAACAAAAGTTTTAGGTGAACAAGAAGCCTCAATAAATCATATAAGTGAGTTTAAAAAGGAGATTGCTTCAGCAAGAACTTTTAGCTTTCTTCATGAACTGGAAACATTACTTGAGAATGGATTAATTAAAGGTGGTGATTTAAATAATGCTATAGTATATGTTGACAAACCACTAGCAGAGAGTAACATGGATATATTAAAGAAAGCCTTCAATAAAGATTCTATATCTGTCTCACCTAATGGTATTTTAAATAATTTAGATCTGCATTATACTAATGAAGCGGCAAGACATAAATTATTAGATGTAATTGGAGACCTTGCTTTAATTGGAATGAAAATTCGTGGGAAAGTTATTGCAGAAAAACCAGGTCATTCAATAAATGCTAAATTTGCAGAAAAAATCGCAGAAGTCATTAAATCAGAAAAAAAGAATACATTACCAAAAATTGATTTTGAAAAAAAACCATTAATGGACTCTAATCAGATCATGATGGTAATTCCTCATCGCCCTCCTTTCTTATTAATTGATGAGGTTCTCGAATTATCTGACTCTCATGTTATCGGATTAAGAAGAGTTGAGAAAAGTGAGTCATGGGTTCAAGGACATTTTCCAGGTTCACCTGTAATGCCTGGAGTACTTCAAGTTGAATTTATGGCCCAGGCTGGTGGAGTATTAGTACTTAACACAGTACCAGATCCTGAAAATTATTTAACATTTTTTATGAAGATGGATAAATGTAAGTTTAAAAATCCTGTTGTTCCTGGAGATACTCTTATATGTAAATTAGAGCTTATATCTCCAATAAGAAGAGGAATTATCCATATGTATGGACAGTCATTTGTTAAAGATGAAGTAAAAAGTGAAGGAGAGTTTATGGCTAAAATTATCAAAAAAACATAATTATGAATCAACCTTTAGCTTATGTACACCCTGGAGCAAAAATTGCAAAAAATGTTGTTGTTGAACCATTTGCAACAATTAGTAGTAATGTTGAAATTGGAGAAGGAACTTGGGTGGGTTCAAATGTAACTATAATGGAAGGGGCAAGAATAGGAAAAAATTGTAATATTTATCCAGGTGCAGTTATTTCTGGTTTGCCACAAGATTTAAAATTTGAAGGGGAAGAGTCACTATGTGAAATTGGAGATAACACAACTATAAGAGAGTGTGTTACAATCAACAGAGGTACAAAAGACAAAGGAACAACGAAGATAGGATCTAATTGTTTAATTATGGCCTATTCGCATGTTGCTCATGATTGCTTTGTTGGTGATCATTGTATATTCTCCAATACTTCAACTTTAGCTGGACACATAACTGTTGGTGATTATGTTATTCTTTCAGGATTTGTTGCAGTTCACCAATTTTGTAGAATTGGATCGCATGCCTTTGTAGCAGGTGGATCTTTGGTTAGAAAAGATGTACCTCCTTTTGTAAAGGCAGCTAGAGAGCCTTTATCATATGTAGGAATAAACTCTGTAGGTCTAAGAAGAAGAGGGTTTACAAGTGCTAAAGTTCAAGAAATTCAAAATATTTATAGAATTCTTTATCAAAAGAAATACAATAATACTCAAGCTATGGAAATTATTCAAGCTGAGTTAAATGCAACACCGGAAAGAGATGAAATAATTCAATTTATAGAAAACTCTCAACGTGGAATTATGAAAGGTTACTTTCAAAAAAACTAGAGTATGGCAAGTACCAGTGATATTAGAAAAGGTCTTTGTATAAAATACAACCATGATATTTATAAAGTAATTGAATTCCTTCATGTAAAACCTGGAAAGGGTCCTGCATTTGTTAGGACAAAACTTAAAAGTGTTACAAATGGAAAAGTTATTGACAATACATTTCCTTCAGGACATAAAATAGATGAAGTCAGAGTAGTGACAAATCAATATCAGTTTCTATATAATGATTCAGATTATTATTATTTCATGAATAATGATGATTATAATCAAATCACCATTGAAAAAACAAAAATTGATTATCCAGATTTACTTAAAGAAGGTGAAAACGTTACAATTATTATTAATACTGAGGATAATAATCCATTATCAGTTGATATGCCTTTAAATGTTACACTGGAAGTAACTCATACTGAGCCAGGAATTAAAGGAAATACTGCAACAAATGCTACTAAACCAGCTACATTAGAAACAGGTGTAACTGTAAATGTTCCATTGTTTATAAATGAAGGTGATTTAGTTAAAATAGATACTGAAAAGGGTCAGTATATCGAAAGAATAAAATAAATTTGTTAAAAAATAGATGAGCATAATAGTCAACAAGGAATCTAAAGTTTTAGTTCAAGGATTTACTGGTAGTGAAGGTACTTTTCACTCTGAACAAATGATTGAATATGGGACAAATGTTGTTTGTGGTGTTACTCCAGGTAAAGGAGGCTCAAAACATTTAAATAAACCAGTGTATAATAGTGTAAAAGACGCAGTTGTAAATGAAGATATTAATACATCTATAATTTTTGTACCTCCTGCATTTGCTGCTGATGCTATAATGGAAGCAGCTGAGGCTGGAATCAAAACTATTGTAACAATAACCGAAGGAATTCCTGTTTCAGATATGACTAAAGTTGTATCTTATATAAAGGGAAAGAATGTAAGACTTATTGGTCCTAACTGCCCTGGAATAATAACACCTGAAGAAGCAAAAATTGGGATTATGCCAGGTTTTGTTTTCCAAAAGGGAAATGTTGGTATTGTCTCAAAGTCAGGTACATTAACCTATGAGGCAGCGGATCAAGTTGTAAAAGCTGGTTATGGAATTTCAACTGCTATTGGAGTAGGGGGAGATCCTATTATTGGGACCACTCTGCTAGATTCAGTTCAGCTTTTTATGAATGATGAAAGTACAGATCTTATTGTGTTAATTGGTGAAATCGGAGGTCAATTAGAAATTGATGCTGCTAAATGGGTAGCAGAAAATGGAAACAAAAAACCAGTTGTTGGATTTATTGCTGGTGAAACTGCTCCAAAAGGAAGGAAAATGGGTCATGCAGGAGCTATAATTGGTGGAAAAGATGACACAGCAACAGCTAAAAAAAGAATAATGAGAGAATCTGGTATATCTGTTGTAGATTCACCAGCTGATATTGGAAAAACTGTAAAACAAATTTTAAACTAATGAAGCTATTAGATTCTAAAGTTGCTATTGTTACTGGAGGTAGTAGGGGAATTGGTAAAGCTATTTGCAAATCTTTTGCTGAAAATGGCTGTAATGTTGCATTTACATACAATAATTCAAAAGAGTCTGCTGAAAATTTAGAAAATGAACTTAACTCTTTCGGAATTAAATCAAAGGCTTATAAAAGTGATGCTTCAAATTACAATGATGCTCTTAATCTTGTTGACCATGTTCTGAGTGATTTTGAACAAATTGATATTCTTGTTAATAATGCTGGTATAAAGAAGGACAATCTTCTAATAAGAATGGAAAAAGATGATTTTGATGCTGTTATTAGTACTAATCTTTCATCAGTTTTTAATTTAACAAAAGTATCGATTAAAACATTCCTTAAGCAAAGGAGTGGTTCAATTATTAATATTAGCTCAGTTGTTGGTGTTAAAGGAAATGCAGGTCAATCAAACTATTCAGCTTCAAAAGCAGGTATAATTGGTTTTTCTAAATCTGTAGCACTAGAATTAGGATCAAGAAATATAAGAAGTAATGTTATTGCTCCGGGATTTATTGAAACTGATATGACAGATTCTCTTCCAGAAGATGTAATTAAATCCTGGAAAGAAAGTATACCACTAAAAAGAGGTGGTAATCCAAGTGATGTTGGAA
>JBELLF010000013.1:0-23236 GCA_042088875.1 Candidatus Marisimplicoccus framensis
ATAAATGGTAAAAATTAATAAGCTTATTTAATACAATTAGTTATATTTGCCTGCGCAATTAATTTTATATGTTAATTATACCTATCAAAGACGGCGAAAATATCGACAAAGCTTTAAAGAGATTTAAACGTAAGTTTGATAAAACGGGTGTTATGAGATCTCTTAGAGAAAGAAAGCAATTTGTTAAGCCATCAGTTGAGCACAGAAGTAAAATTCTTAAAGCTCGTCATATTCAAAGACTTAAAGATCAAGAAAACCTATAAATAATTCAATATTTTCTTTATACATCGTAATTTAGATGTGTAATGCTTATTGAAAAGTTTATTGAATACCTCAGAGTAGAAAAAAATTACTCAAATCATACAATTACCGCTTATAAGACTGACTTGAATAATTTCAATGATTTCTTAATCCAATCTGGTACTAAAACTAAAATTGAAAATATCGATTATAAAGTTATTAGATCTTGGATTGTTAAAATGGTAAATGATAACATATCTAATCGTACAATAAATAGAAAGATATCTAGTTTAAAATCATTCTATAAATTTCTAATAAAAACAGATACTATCAAGTCTTCTCCTTTGATTGCTCATTCTCCTTTAAAACAATCAAAAAAGATTCAGGTACCATTCTCAAAAGAAGAAATAAATACTTTACTTGATAATGATTATTTTAATAAAGACTACAATGGAACTCTTAAGAAGACAATAATTTTATTCTTTTATTTTACTGGTGTAAGAAGAATTGAGCTTATTTCCCAAAAATCATCAAATGTTAACCTTGAATCATCTACCCTAAAAGTTATAGGAAAGAGGAATAAAGAAAGGATAATTCCTATACTTCCAAAGCTTAAGAAATCAATTATTTACTATCAAGAATTAAAATCTAAAAGTTTTAAAAATTTAGATTTAGATCTTCTGTTTATATCAAAGGGTGGAAAGCAGCTATCTGAGAAATTTGTTTATAGAACTGTTAACGAATATTTCAATCTTGTTTCACCTAAAGTAAAAAAAGCTCCACATGTTTTAAGGCATAGTTTTGCTACTCATTTAATCAACGAAGGAGCAGATATTAATTCTGTAAAAGAGCTCCTTGGTCATGCAAGTTTATCTACTACACAAGTTTATAGTCATACTAGCATGGAACGAATAAAAGAGGTCTTCCAGAACTCACATCCTAGGGCTAAATAATTTTTAAAAATTATTTCTTTTTACTTTGTTGTAGGCAAAAAAAGCATTTATTTTGCAACTGTTATATATCAAGCCGATATAGCTCAGCTGGCTAGAGCAGCTGATTTGTAATCAGCAGGTCGTGGGTTCGAGTCCCTCTATCGGCTCTTTGAAATCTTGAAATTGGGGAGATACTCAAGCGGTCAACGAGAGCAGTCTGTAAAACTGTTGGCTACGCCTTCGTAGGTTCGAATCCTGCTCTCCCCACATCCTAATGCGGGAGTAGCTCAGTTGGTAGAGCGTCAGCCTTCCAAGCTGAATGTCGCGAGTTCGACCCTCGTCTCCCGCTCTACTTTTTGCCGATATAGCTCAGGGGTAGAGCGTTTCCTTG
Organism: Candidatus Marisimplicoccus framensis; assembly: GCA_042088875.1. Lineage (GTDB taxonomy): Bacteria > Bacteroidota > Bacteroidia > Flavobacteriales > Flavobacteriaceae > Marisimplicoccus > Marisimplicoccus framensis_A. The sequence continues at coordinate 1,564 of JBELLF010000013.1, forward strand.
GTAAGGAAAAGGTCCCGAGTTCAAATCTCGGTATTGGCTCATCTTTAAAAAACCAAATCTTTCTATATGCTTATCGAAGTTTTAAAATCCAAAATTCACAGAATTAAAGTTACAGATGGAAATCTAGATTATTTAGGTAGCCTAACACTTGATTTAGATCTAATGGAAAAAGTAGGTCTTATTCATGGAGAAAAAATACAAGTTTTGAATGTTAATAATGGCGAAAGACTAGAGACTTATTTAATAGAAGGTGAGAGAGGTAAAGGTGATGTTATTATTAATGGTCCAGCTACTTACAAGGTAAAAAAGGGTGATATAATTATTATAAATAGTTATGCTCAAATAGAATTTGAGTTAGCCTCTAAATTTCAGCCTAAGCTATTAATATTCGATTAATATTTCATTTTTTACCAAAACATTGCATATAAAAAGGCTGTTATAAGTAATACTCCAAATGCTGCAATGTTGAAAGTGCTATCTGTTGAGAATAATTTTTTTGTAAGATTTATTCCTTTTGGATCATCATTATTACCCTCCAAATAACTTATTATTGCAATAATAGCAATAGTAGCAATACAAGTATACCCCATTTGGTGCATAAATGGAAGGTCAATAAAAATAGATGCATCACTCCATCGTTTAGGAGCAACCTTAAAATACATTGCAATTGGTATAGATAACATTGCCCCCCAAATTGCAGCGTTATTTGTTGCTTTTTTATAGAATAATCCCATTATAAATACTGCTAAAATTCCTGGACTAACAACTCCTGTATATTCTTGAATAAAAATAAATACTTGACCAAGACCCTCAAGTTGAGGTGCAATTAATATTGCAATAATTAGAGCAACAACAACAGTTATTCTTCCAACAGTTACCATCTTAGCGTCAGATGCGTTTTTGTTGAAATGAGATTTATATATATCCATTGTGAAAATAGTTGAAGTCGAATTAAGCATTGAAGCTAAAGATGATACAATAGCTGCAGCTAGAGCTGCAAGAATCAAACCCTTAACTCCAACAGGAATAAAATTCTTAATTAGCCATGGTGCTGCATTGTCATTCGCAAAACTACCGTCTGAATATATAAAACCTGGATCAACAGAAGCTGCAGTAAGCATTCCTGTATCATCTAAATTCATTACATAAGCGATAATCCCTGGTAAAACAACAATTACAGGAATAATCAATTTTAAAAATGCAGCAAAAGCAATACCTTTTTGACCTTCTGCTAAACTCTTTGCAGCCAAAGTTCTTTGTATAATATATTGATTAAAACCCCAATAATATAGGTTTGCAACCCACATTCCGCCAATTAAAACTGCAATGCCCGGGAGATCAAACCATGCGTCTTTTCCATTGGGAGTTATTATTTCACCTTTTGATAATATCATTGAAAATCTTTCAGGTGCTTTTTCAAATACATGCTTTAACCCATCGACAACTCCTCCTGAATCAGTTACATTGGCTAGTGCAAAATAGGTCATTAAAAGTCCACCAAAAATTAAGATTACCACCTGAATTACATCTGTCCAAGCTACTGAAGCCAATCCTCCCCATAAAGAATATGCAAGTGCAAATAAACTTAATCCAATTATACTATTTAATATAATTGACCCATCACCAACACCAACAATAGTGTCTAATGCTTTACCTCCTAAAAATAAAACTGTTGTAAGGTTAACAAACACAAAAAGTGCTATCCAAAAAACAGCAAGTATAGTTTTTAAATTAGTACTGAATCTTTTTTCAATAAACTCAGGTATAGTATAAAGCCCCTTTTCAATAAAAATTGGAAGAAAATATTTTCCAACAACTAATAGTGTTATTGCAGCCATCCATTCATAAGACGCTATTGCTAATCCTAGAGCAAAACCTGATCCAGACATTCCAATAAATTGCTCGGCAGATATATTCGCTGCAATCAAAGAAGCACCTACTGCCCACCATGGAAGAGACTTACTAGCTAAAAAATAATCTTCAGCATTTTTCTGTTTACCCTTTTTGTCCCTTGAAACCCATAATCCTATAGATAAAATTGTAACAGCGTATAAACCAAAAATTAAATAGTCTATTAATTCAAAACTTCCACTCATAAATAATTTTTTAAGTAATGTTTATTAAAAAAGATGTTGATTCTTTTAAGATATTTATAAAATTAGAATTTTTGTTTAATTTAAAAAATAATACTTTAAATGATTATTAAGGAAAGAGGTAAAAATAGTATAGCTCTTAAGATTGCTAAAAGGATATTACTAAGTTTTATAATTATAATTTTGGTTATGATGCTAATGTTTTTTATGCTGGGTATTATTTAGCAATAAACTTTGTAAATTGAAATAATAATTAAAAATGGATATAAAAGAAATTAAATCAGTTGAAGTAATGCCTGGATTTAAAGGTAGAATAATTCATGGCTCAGATTTTACATGGGTTTATTGGGAAGTAGAAAAAGGAGCAAGTCTAAAAGAACATAATCATGTAAATGAACAATTAATGCACGTTATTGAAGGTGAGTTCGAATTCACAATTCAAGGAGAAAAAAATATTTGTAAAAAAGGTTCAACATTTCTGATTCCATCAAACGTTTCTCATTCTGGTAAAGCAATATCTGATTGTATATTGATGGACGTTTTTAGTCCAAAAAGAGATGACTTAGCATGAAAATAGATTTAAGTGGAAAAAAAGCGCTAGTAGGTGGAAGTAGTAAGGGAATTGGTTTTGGAATTGCAAGACAACTTGCAGAATCTGGTGCAAGTGTTTGTTTAATGGCAAGAGATAAAAATAAGCTTTCAGAAATTATTAATGAACTTCCTAAAAACAATTATCAAGATCATGAATATTTATTAGTTGATTTTTCAAACTTTGAAAAATTTAAATCTACAATAACAAACTATCTATCAACTAATATTATAGATATACTAGTAAATAATACTCAAGGACCTCCTGCGGGTAATTCATTATCTAAAGATATTGAATCATATCAAGAGGCTTTTGATTTATTATTTAAATGTGTTGTTTATACAACATCATTAGTTGTTCCTCAAATGCAAAAAAATAAATGGGGTAGAGTTATAAATGTTACATCAGTTTCCGTAAAGGAGCCTCTTAATTATCTTGTTTTATCAAATAGTATTAGATCTGCGGTAGTAGCTTGGGCAAAAAGTCTATCAGTTGATATTGGTAAAGATGGAATTACTATAAATTCTATTTTAACAGGTTACTTTGATACTGAAAGAATTAAAGAGTTAAACAAAGAAAAATCAGAATCTTTGAATATATGTGAGAATGAGGTTTTAGAAAAAATGAAATCTTTAGTCCCAGCTAACAGATTAGGAAAGATTGATGAGTTTGGATATCTTGTTTCTTTTCTTAGCTCAGATAAAGCGGCATATATTAATGGGGCTTCAATCCCAATTGACGGGGGGCTTTTAAAATCTTATTAAACATCGTTATATCTTCCAGGAGCTAATAACCCACTTACCAACCTAAAAACAGAACGTGGTATAATTTTTAATAAGAATACAATTATTTTCCACGTTTTTGTTGGAACAGATATTTTCTTACCCCTCATCATTGCATCTACTCCCTCTTCTGCAATCCTTTTTGCACTTTTTTTAAGAAAACCAGGAACGCTGTCCATCTCTGATTGAACACCACTTGCTGTATGAAAATTTGTAACTGTATATCCTGGGCAAACTGCAGTTGAGGTAATTCCATATTTATTGTAAAAACTTAATGATTCACTAAATCTATTCATAAAGGTTTTAACAGGACCATATAGAGATTGAAGAGACGAAGCAGGTGCAAATGCAGCTACTGATGAGACAATCATAATTTTGCCTCCCCCATTTGAGATCATATCATTTATGTATTTTTTTGTAAGTGCAATAACAGAAGTACCTAAAACTCTTAGGCATTTTTCTTCATCTTCCATTGTGTTTTTATGGAAAGCGTTTGGTAATGCATATCCAGCATTGTTGACTAGTATATCTATATCATATTTTTTTTGACTTGTAAACTGATAAATTTCATCAGGTGAATCAATCAATGTTAAATCAGATGAAAAATAATCACATTTTATATTATGGTTATTAGATAATTCTTTGCAAACTTCTTCTAATTTTTGTTTTGATCTTGCAACTAAAATCAAATTATGTCCTTTTTTAGCAAGAACTTTTGATATTTCTAATCCAATGCCCGAACTTGCTCCAGTAATTAATGCAAACTTATTTTCCATTGATGTAAATTTAGAATATTATTTAAAAATGATCACATTAGGTAAAGTTGAAAGTTATAATGATTTATTGCAAATAAGAGAATTAAATCAAAATAACTTAATAAATAATCTATCAGAAGAAGATAGATTAGAATATGGATTTTTAACTATTGATTATGGTATTGATTTACTTAAAGATGTAAATAAAATTCAAAAGTCTATTGTTGCTCTGGATAATGATAAAATTGTTGGATATGCAATTGTAATTGATAAAACTGTATATGGTCTAAATAAACTTTTTGATGATTTAATTGACAGGTTAAGTACAATAACTTTCAACTCAAAAAAATTAAAAAATATTAACTATGCTCTTGTAGGTCAGTTATGTATTAAAAAAGAGTATAGAGGTCTGGGAGTTGTAAAAGAAATATATAAATTTTATAAAAAAGAATATTCTGAAAAATATCATTATTTAATTACTGATATTGATGAAAGAAATAAAAGATCACTTAGTGCTCATTTAAAAATTGGATTCCAAATTATTGATAATTTTTATTGGGGAGAAAGTAACTGGAATATAATTTTATGGAATTGGAATGATGAAAATTGATATTAGAAGTCTTAGTGAAGATAAACTCTGTGAGTTCTTTGTAAAAAAAGGTTTTGATAGTTACAGAGGTAAACAAGTTTATGAATGGATATGGAAGAAGTCCTCATATTCATTTGATAATATGACAAATATTTCAAAAGACTTAAGGCTTTTGCTTGATGAAAATTTTGTAATCAACCATATTGAAGTTGATAAGATTCAAAAGAGCTCAGACGGAACAATTAAAAATGCAATTAAATTATTTGATGATTTTACGGTTGAATCAGTTTTAATTCCGACTGATGACAGAACTACTGCTTGTGTATCTTCTCAAGTTGGATGTAGTCTTGACTGTAAGTTCTGTGCAACATCAAAACTTAAGAGAATGAGAAATTTAAATCCTGATGAGATTTATGATCAAGTTGTCACTATTAATAATCAAAGTCTACAATATTTTAACCGCCCGCTTTCAAACATTGTATTTATGGGAATGGGCGAACCATTAATGAACTATAATAATCTTGTGAAATCTATTGAAAAAATTTCCTCTGATAAAGGATTAAACATTTCCCAAAAAAGAATTGTTGTTTCAACATCTGGTATACCTAAGATGATTAAAAAACTAGCTGATGAAAACCTTAAGGTAAATCTTGCATTATCTCTACACTCAGCAATTGAAGAAACTAGGAATAATATTATGCCATTTTCATCTAAATTTCCTCTAAACGATGTTAAGGAATCTCTTGATTATTGGTACACAAAAACTAAAAGAAAAATTACATTCGAATATATTGTATGGAAAGGAATTAACGATAGTATTGAGCATATTGATGCCTTAGTTAAGTACTGTAAATCAATTACTTCAAAAGTAAATTTAATTGAGTATAATTCAATAGGTGATGAAGATTTTCAATCTGCTAGTCCAAATATTATTAATCTATACAAGAATATATTAGAGAAGAATAAAATTACAGTAACAATTAGAAGGTCAAGAGGTAAAGATATTGATGCAGCTTGTGGTCAGTTAGCAAATAAGTAACTTATTAATATTTATTCAATTTTTAATAATTTTTCCTTTAGTTTATCTAACTTCATTTTTCTCCACCAAACTTTATTTTGTTCGCTTTGAGATCCTGTTCTATGGATTTTTTTCTTTAGTTTATTTATTTTCTTTCGAAGGTATGGTTTGTCGATTTTTATATAACTATAAGCTACGAAAAATCAATTATTTTGACTTTCTGTTTTTTATGAAACTTCTTACAAATGCAATCATTGCAAGTAATGAAGTTGAAATCATAGCAATTACTCTATATAAACCAACTCCTCCTTGATCAAGTGATTTAGGAAGTCTCATACCAATTAAAGCCACAAGAATAATTAGTGTAGCTATCACAGCTATGTGAGAGAGTAATTTATTATTATTTTTAATAGAATCTGATAGGCCAGCAAGTGTAGCTCCGAATAAAACCGGAATAAGTGCTGTTATTGAAAAGCTGTCAAAATACCCCCAAGTACCAAGTAATATTAGTGTTACAGCGTTGATTAAGTTAGCTTTATATGCATTCATATTTATTTGATTTTTCCAAATATATTATATCTATATCTAGCAATAAAATCATAGACAAGATTTCTGAAAAATTTTGGAAATATATTAACAATTAAGTAAGATATTTTAAAGTTTATTTTATTTAGAAGTATTCTGAGTGCATCTGACTTTTCGTATCGGATATTTCCTTTTTCAACTATTACAGTATCTTTTTTATCAATATTTTCGTTAGATATAAATTTTAGGCAATTATCCTTATCATTTTTTTTTGCAATTTTAACAGCAACATTACACAAACGACAGTTTATGTCATAGTAAACATTTAGTTTTTCAGACACTTGATTATTTTTTTGTTGAGTAGGCAATAATTAAACAACTTACGAGCATAACAGAAGCTGGCATAGATTTTATTATCTCATCTCCAACACTAAAATGCATGTATACTGCAACTAACATCATAATTGCAATACCAAGTGAGGAGATTAATTTAAGTTTATTGAAAAATATGCTTAGTAATAAAAGTATTGCTAATGATACTTTTATTATTCCAATGGCCATGAAATAATCACCAAGTCCATAGATTTCGAATTCCTCCATCAAATTGGCTGCATCGCCTCCTCTGTATGATGTGTTTCTGCCAGATCTAAAAAGCCATACGTTAACAACTGTTAGTCCTACAAAAATGGAAAGTATATTAGAAATAAGTTTCATTCTTTAAGCTTTAATTACATGAATTTAGTAATAATTTTTTTGATTAGACAAAAGTTTTAAGTCTTAAATTATTTAAAATTTTTCTTCATTTTATGTTTCTTTAAAGCACAGTAAATATTGAAAATAGCATTTTTTTTAGATTATAAAAAAAAAAAGATAAATAGGTTATTTTTTTAGAAAAATATTATAAATTTGCACCTCGTAAAAAAAACAAGAAAAATATACTGTTATGGCTAAAGAAAATTTTGATAGATCGAAACCCCATTTAAATATTGGTACTATCGGTCACGTTGATCACGGAAAAACTACTCTTACTGCAGCAATTACAAAGGTTTTAGCTGACGCTGGTTTGTCAGAAGCTAGAAGTTTTGATTCAATTGATAATGCACCTGAGGAAAAAGAACGTGGTATTACAATTAATACATCACATGTTGAATATCAGACAGCTAATCGTCACTATGCTCACGTAGATTGTCCAGGTCACGCTGATTATGTAAAGAACATGGTTACTGGTGCTGCTCAAATGGATGGTGCAATTCTGGTTGTTGCTGCAACTGATGGACCTATGCCGCAAACAAGAGAGCACATATTATTAGGAAGACAAGTTGGTGTTCCAAGAATTGTTGCATTTTTAAATAAGGCAGATATGGTAGATGACGAAGAACTTCTTGAATTAGTTGAAATGGAAGTTAGAGATCTTTTATCATTCTATGACTACGATGGAGATAATACTCCTGTAGTTCTTGGTTCTGCTCTTGGAGCTCTTAACGGAGAGCAAAAATGGGTTGATAGCGTAATGAAATTGATGGAATCTGTTGATGCTTGGATTGAACTTCCTAAAAGAGATATTGATAAAGACTTTTTGATGCCTATAGAAGATGTATTCTCTATTACTGGTAGAGGAACAGTTGCTACTGGTAGAATTGAATCTGGTATTGCTAACAGTGGTGATGAAGTAGATATTATTGGGATGGGAGCTGAAAAGCTTAAATCAACAATAACAGGTATCGAGATGTTTAGAAAAATTCTTGACAAAGGTGAAGCTGGTGATAATGCAGGAATTCTGTTAAGAGGTATTGAAAAAACTGATATTTCAAGAGGTATGGTTATTTGTAAACCAGGATCAGTTACTCCTCACTCAAAGTTTAAAGCTGAGGTGTATATCTTGAAAAAAGAAGAAGGTGGTCGTCATACTCCATTCCACAACAATTATCGCCCTCAGTTCTATGTAAGAACTACTGATGTTACAGGTAATATTGTGCTTCCTGATGGTGTAGAGATGGTGATGCCGGGTGACAACTTAACTATTGAGGTTGAGTTAATTTCACCTATTGCTCTAAACGTTGGACTAAGATTTGCTATCCGTGAAGGTGGAAGAACCGTCGGTGCAGGTCAGGTGACAGAACTTTTAGACTAATAAAACAAAGTTTAATTAACTCTAAGGGTGTCTTGTTGTTAGCATGATACCTTTTGTGTAAAATATAAACGGGTTTAGCTCAGTTGGTAGAGCACTGGTCTCCAAAACCAGGTGTCGGGAGTTCGAGTCTCTCAACCCGTGCACAAATAAGATGACGTCGATTATAAACTTTATTAAGGAATCTGTAACAGAACTGAGGGATAATGTCAAATGGACACCCCGTTCAGAGTTGTTAAATCTATCTGCTTTGGTAATAGTTTTTTCAGTAATTTTCTCTTTAGCTATTTGGGGTGCTGATTCAATATTATCTAGAGTAGTAAAATTATATTTTAATCTAATTGGATAAATGGTGGAAGTTGTTGAAAAAAAATGGTATGTAATTAGAGCTGTAACTGGTCAGGAGGTTAAGATAAAAGACTATATATTAACTGAAGTTACAAGGGTTGGTTTGGACAAACAAATAGAAGAGATGTTAGTTCCAACTGAAAAAGTTGTCCAAATAAGAAAAGGGAAGAAAGTTTCAAAAGAAAAAACATATTTTCCTGGCTACATAATGATGAAGGCTGATATATCAGGTGAGATTCTCCATGTAATTAAATCTGTAACCAATGTATTGGGATTTCTTGGAGAGACCAAAGGTGGTGAACCTATCCCCCTTAGGCAGTCAGAAGTTTTAAGAATGTTAGGTAAAGTAGATGAATTAGCAATTTCAGGAGAACAAATAAACATTCCATTTACGGTAGGTGAAAGTGTAAAAGTAATAGATGGACCATTTAATGGTTTTATGGGTTCAATTGATGTTGTGAATGAAGAAAAAAGAAAGTTAGAGGTTATGGTTAAGATTTTTGGAAGGAAAACTCCTCTTGAATTAAGTTACATGCAAGTTGAAAAATTATAAATATGGCAAAGGAAGTAGATAAAGTTTTAAAATTACAAATTAGAGGAGGTGCAGCTAATCCTTCTCCACCGGTCGGACCTGCGTTAGGTGCTGCTGGTGTTAATATTATGGATTTTTGTCAGCAATTTAATTCAAGAAGTCAAGATAAACCTGGTAAAATTCTTCCTGTTGTCGTTAGTGTATATAAAGACAAGAGTTTTGATTTTTTAATTAAAACTCCCCCAGCAGCTGTTCAGCTTCTTGAAGCATCAAAAGCTAAAAAAGGATCTGGGGAACCCAACAGAGAAAAAGTTGCTACAGTTTCATGGGATCAAGTAAAGAAAATCGCAGAGGATAAAATGGTAGATCTGAACGCATTTACTGTTAATTCAGCTATGAAAATGGTTGCAGGTACAGCAAGGTCAATGGGTATTAAAGTTAATGGTGGTGAACCTCCAACAGAATAAATTATGTCAAAGCTTACAAAAAATAGAAAAATTTCAATTGAAAAGGTAGATACAGAAAAGTCTTATAGCTTAGAAGAGGCATCTTCTTTAGTTAAAGAAATTACAACTACTAAATTTGATTCCTCAGTTGATCTTGCAATTAGACTTGGTGTTGATCCAAGAAAAGCTAATGAAATGGTAAGAGGAGTTGTATCTCTTCCACATGGTACAGGTAAATCATTAAAATTATTAGCCTTAGTAACACCAGATAAAGAAGACGAAGCTAAGAAAGCTGGTGCTGATTTAGTAGGTCTTGATGACTACATTGAAAAAATTAAGAAGGGATGGGTTGATATTGATGTAATTGTAACTATGCCAAGTGTTATGGGCAAACTGGGACCTTTAGGAAAAGTTTTAGGTCCAAGAGGACTTATGCCTAACCCTAAGACTGGAACTGTTACAATGGATATAGCCAAGGCTATCTCTGATATTAAGGGTGGTAAGATTGACTTTAAAGTTGATAAAACTGGCATAGTTCACGCATCTGTTGGTAAGGTCTCTTTCACTGCGGATAAAATAAAAGATAATGCAAATGAGTTAATAAAGACAATTGTTAAGCTTAAACCATCATCTGCAAAAGGGACATATATTAAAAGTATTTCAATGTCTAGCACTATGAGTCCGGGGATTGCAATTGATTCTAAATTTGAATAATAATGAATAAAGAAGAAAAAGTTAAAGTTGTTGAAGAACTTAAGAGCCAGTTAAATGATTACAAATCAATCTATTTAACTGATATTGCCGGACTTGATGCTATGCAGACCTCTAAGCTTAGAAGAGAGTGCTTTAACTCTAATGTAAAACTTTCTGTTGTAAAGAATACCTTCTTAGAAAGAGCAATGTCTGAATCGGAAACTGATTTTGGAGAATTAAAGGAGTTGCTAAAAGGTAATACAACTATAATGTTGTCAGAATCTGGAAATAGCCCAGCTAAGGTTATCAAGAAATTAAGAAAAGGCAGTGAAAAGCCAATCCTAAAAGGTGCATTTGTTGACGAGGCGATATACATTGGTGATGATCAAATTGAAGCGTTATTTAACCTTAAATCAAAAGAAGAAGTTATAGGTGACATTATTGCTCTTCTTCAGTCACCTGCTAAAAATATTATTTCAGCTCTTAAATCAAGTAGTGGAAAAATTGCAGGTCTTGTTAAAACATTAAGTGAAAATCCGATAGATGGTGAAAAAGCAAATGAACCTGCAGCAGAGAAGACTAAGGTAGATGAACCTGCAGCAGAAGAAAGTAAATCAGAGGAACAAACCTCTGAAGACGAATCTAATGATGAGTCTAAATAAAAGTTAAGTATAATTAATAATTTAAAACTCTAATAATGGCAGATCTAAAAAAAGTCGCAGAACAGTTAGTCGGTTTAACAGTTAAGGAAGTTAACGAACTTGCTGATATTCTTAAAGATGAATATGGTATCGAACCTGCAGCAGCAGCAGCAGTAGCGGTAGCATCAGGTCCTGCTGCTGGTGGGGATGATTCAGGTGATGCAAAATCAGAATTTGATGTTGTATTAAAATCACCTGGTGGTTCAAAACTTGCGGTAGTAAAGTTGGTTAAGGAGTTAACAGGTCTTGGGTTAAAAGAAGCCAAAGATCTTGTTGACAACACTCCAAGCTCAATCAAAGAAGCAGTATCTAAAGATGATGCTGAAGGACTAAAGAAATCACTTGAAGAAGCTGGAGCCGAGGTTGAACTTAAGTAAATTAAAATAACCTCATTTTTAGGCTTTTAGATAAATTCTAAAGGCCTATACTTGTTTGAACTAAACTCTAAACTATGACTAATAATAAACTGAGAACAAACTTTTCAAATTCAAAAAATGCAAATATTGAAACTGATTTTTTAGATATTCAAGTAAAATCATTTCAAGATTTTTTTCAACTCGAAACTAAGTCTGATGAAAGAGTAGAAGAAGGTTTATTTAACACATTTAAGGAAAACTTTCCCATTACTGACGCGAGAAATCAATTTGTTCTAGAGTTTCTTGACTATTTCATTGATCCTCCTAGATACTCTATGCATGAGTGTATTCAAAGAGGTCTTAGTTATTCTGTTCCACTTAAAGCTAGGTTAAAGCTCTACTGTACTGATGCTGAACATGAAGATTTTGAAACTATTGTTCAAGATGTCTTCCTTGGTTCTATTCCATATATGACACCAAGTGGAACATTTATTATTAACGGAGCAGAAAGGGTAGTTGTATCTCAACTTCATAGATCTCCAGGAGTATTTTTTGGCCAATCTTTTCATGCAAATGGAACGAAACTGTATTCTGCCAGAGTAATCCCTTTCAAAGGCTCATGGATCGAATTTGCAACAGACATCAATAATGTCATGTACGCATACATAGACAGGAAGAAAAAGTTACCAGTTACAACCTTATTCAGAGCTATTGGTTATCAAGGAGACAAAGAAATTCTTGAAATATTTGATCTTGCAGAAGAAATAAAAGTTACTAAAGCTGGACTAAAGAAAGCTTTGAACAGAAGACTTGCTGCAAGAGTACTTAGAACATGGCATGAAGACTTTGTAGATGAAGATACTGGTGAGGTAATATCAATAGAGAGAAACGAAATTATTTTAGATAGAGATACTGTAATTGAGCAAGAGCACGTTGAACAAATTTTAGATGCTGATGTAAAAACTATTCTTATTCACAAAGAGGATTCTCAAAACTCTGATTATGCTATAATTTATAATACTCTTCAAAAAGATCAAACTAATACTGAAAAAGAGGCTGTTGAATATATTTATAGACAACTTAGAAATGCTGAACCACCAGATGAAGAGACTGCAAGAGGAATTATTGATAAGCTATTCTTTTCTGATCAAAGATATAATCTTGGAGAAGTAGGTAGATATAGGATGAATAAAAAGCTTAATCTAGATGTGGATATGGAAGAAAGAACATTAACACGTCATGATATTACTACAATTATTAAATATCTAATTGAGCTTATAAACTCAAAAGCTGAAATTGATGATATTGATCACCTTTCTAATAGAAGAGTTAGAACTGTTGGTGAACAACTATCTTCTCAATTTGGGGTTGGTTTAGCTAGGATGGCTAGAACTATTAGAGAGAGAATGAATGTTAGAGATAATGAGGTTTTTACTCCTATTGATCTTATTAATGCAAAGACGTTATCCTCAGTAATTAACACATTTTTTGGTACTAATCAACTATCTCAATTTATGGATCAAACTAATCCTCTTGCTGAGTTGACTCATAAGAGACGTTTATCTGCACTAGGTCCAGGTGGTCTTTCAAGAGAAAGAGCAGGATTTGAGGTTAGAGATGTTCATTATACACATTATGGAAGATTGTGTCCTATAGAAACTCCTGAGGGCCCAAATATTGGTCTTATTTCATCTCTATCAGTTTATGCAAGAGTAAATAATCTTGGGTTTATAGAAACACCGTATAGAGAGGTTAAAGATGGTAAAATTGATTTAAAGAAAATAACATATCTAACTGCAGAGGAAGAAGAAAATAAACTTATTGCGCAAGCAAATATTGATTATGATAAATCTGGTAAAATTATTTCAGATAGGGTGATTGCTAGAGATCAAGCAGATTTTCCTGTAGTAACTCCAGATCACATTAATTATACTGATGTTGCACCAAATCAAATTGCTTCAATATCTGCATCTCTAATCCCTTTCCTTGAACATGATGATGCAAACCGAGCATTGATGGGCTCAAATATGATGCGTCAAGCAGTTCCACTTTTAAGACCAGAGTCTCCTATAGTTGGAACAGGTTTAGAAAAATCTGTTGCATCTGATTCAAGAGTACTTCTAAATGCTGAAAGAGATGGTGTTGTTGATTATGTAGATTCTAATAAAATAGTTATAAAATATAATTTAACAAAAGAAGAAAAATTATTAAGCTTTGATGAAGATAGCAAAGTATATGATCTCATAAAGTTTCAAAAAACTAATCAAGGAACATGCATAAACTTAAAACCTATTGTTATTAAAGGTGATCAAGTTTCAAAAGGTCAGGTTCTATGTGAAGGATATGCTACTCAAGATGGGGAATTAGCTTTAGGTAGAAATCTTAAGGTTGCATTTATGCCTTGGAAGGGATACAACTTTGAGGATGCAATTGTAATTTCTGAAAAAGTAGTACGCGATGATGTTTTTACCTCAATTCATATTGACGAATATTCTATAGATGTTAGAGATACGAAGCTTGGTACTGAAGAACTTACAGATGATATTCCAAATGTTAGTGAAGAAGCTACTAAAGAATTAGATGAAAATGGGATGATTAGAGTTGGTGCTGATGTTAAACCCGGAGATATATTAATTGGAAAAATTACTCCGAAAGGTGAATCTGATCCAACACCGGAAGAAAAACTTCTTAGAGCAATTTTTGGAGACAAGGCAGGAGATGTTAAAGATGCATCTCTAAAAGCACCTCCATCATTAAATGGAATTGTAATTGATAAAAAGTTATTTGTTAGATCATTTAAAGACAAAAGGAGAAGATCTCAAGATAAAGTTGATCTTGAGTTGTTAGAAACTAAATATGAAAAGATTCTAGATGATCATAGACTCAAACTAGTAGAAAAACTTTCATCAATAGTTAATGGAAAGACTTGTCAAGGCGTTTACAATGATTTAGGTGATGAAGTTCTTTTTAAAGGAAAGAAATTTACTACAAAAATGTTATCAAATATTGAAGACTATACTCATTTAACTAAAGGAGTATGGACTACATCTGATGATACTAATAACCTTATTTCATCTCTTCTTCATAATTATAGAATTAAGGAAAATGATATTCAAGGTGCTTTAAGAAGAGAAAAGTTTACTATTAGTGTGGGTGACGAACTTCCTCCAGGAATTAAAAAGTTAGCCAAAGTTTATATTGCTAAGAAAAGAAAGTTAAAAGTAGGAGATAAAATGGCAGGAAGGCATGGTAACAAAGGAATTGTTGCAAGAATTGTTAGACAAGAGGATATGCCATTTTTAGAAGATGGAACCCCTGTTGATATTGTTCTAAATCCATTAGGTGTGCCATCAAGAATGAATATTGGGCAAATTTATGAAACTGTATTAGGATGGGCTGGAAAGAACCTTGGCAGAAAATTCTCTACACCAATCTTTGATGGAGCCACTTTAGATGAAATTAATGAACTTACTGATCAGGCTGGTGTTCCAAGATTTGGGCATACATATCTTTATGATGGAGGTACTGGTGAAAAGTTTGATCAACCTGCAACTGTTGGTGTAATATATATGTTAAAACTTGGTCATATGGTTGAAGATAAAATGCATTCTAGATCAATTGGACCATATAGTTTAATAACTCAACAACCATTAGGAGGTAAAGCTCAATTTGGAGGTCAAAGATTCGGTGAGATGGAGGTATGGGCTCTTGAGGCTTATGGTGCTTCTAGTGCTCTACAAGAAATACTTACTGTAAAATCTGATGACGTTATTGGAAGAGCAAAGACATATGAGTCCATTGTTAAAGGTGAGAATCTTCCTGAAGCTGGTCTTCCAGAATCATTTAATGTATTAATGCATGAATTAAAAGGTCTTGGATTGGATATTAGATTAGAAGAAAAATAAATAAAGGTTATAAAATGTTAAAAAACAACGAATTAATTACTCAAAAAAGATTTAATACTATCTCAATTGGACTTGCATCTCCTGAAGTTATATTAGGTAACTCTAGAGGTGAGGTTCTTAAACCGGAAACTATAAATTATAGAACACATAAACCTGAGAGAGATGGTTTATTCTGTGAAAGAATTTTTGGACCTGTTAAAGATTATGAATGTGCCTGTGGAAAATATAAAAGGATTAGATATAAAGGTATTGTTTGTGATAGATGTGGTGTTGAAGTAACTGAAAAAAAGGTAAGAAGAGATAGAGTTGGACATATCAATTTGGTAGTTCCCGTTGCTCATATTTGGTACTTTAAATCTCTACCTAATAAGATTGGTTATCTTCTTGGCCTTCCTTCAAAAAAACTTGATATGATAATTTACTATGAAAGATATGTAGTAATTCAAGAAGGTGAAGCCAAAAATGCAGAAGGTGAGCCTTTAAACAAGATGGACTTTTTAACTGAGGAAGAATATTTAGCAATAATGGAGAAACTTCCTGCGGATAATCAGTTTCTTGAAGACTCAGATGAAAGAAAGTTTATAGCAAAAATGGGTGCAGAGTGTTTAATTGAGCTACTTTCAAGAATTGATTTTGAGGAGCTATCATATGAGTTGAGACACAAGGCTAATAATGAGACCTCAAAGCAAAGAAAAACTGAAGCATTAAAAAGATTACAAGTAGTTGAATCTTTTAGAGATGGAAATGAAAGAAAAGAAAATTTACCTGAATGGATGGTTGTTAAGGTTATACCTGTAATTCCGCCAGAGTTGAGACCTTTAGTTCCTCTTGACGGTGGTAGATTTGCAACTTCAGATCTAAATGACTTATATAGAAGAGTAATTATTCGAAATAACAGATTAAAAAGATTAGTTGAAATAAAAGCTCCGGAAGTTATTCTAAGAAATGAAAAAAGAATGCTTCAAGAATCGGTTGATTCATTATTTGATAATACTAGAAAGTCATCTGCTGTTAAAACAGAATCAAATAGACCACTTAAGTCTCTATCAGATTCTCTGAAAGGAAAACAAGGTAGGTTTAGACAAAATTTATTAGGTAAAAGGGTAGACTATTCTGCAAGATCTGTAATTGTTGTAGGACCTGAATTAAAACTTTATGAGTGTGGCCTTCCTAAAGATATGGCTGCAGAATTATATAAACCTTTCATAATAAGAAAACTTATCGAAAGGGGTATTGTTAAAACAGTTAAATCTGCCAAAAAAATAATAGATAGAAGAGAACCTGTGGTTTGGGATATTCTAGAGAATGTTCTTAAGGGGCACCCTGTCATGCTTAATAGAGCACCAACTCTACATAGGCTTGGTATTCAAGCATTCCAACCAAAATTAATTGAAGGAAAAGCGATTCAGCTTCATCCCCTAACATGTACTGCTTTTAATGCTGACTTCGATGGTGATCAAATGGCAGTTCACCTTCCTCTTGGGCCAGAAGCCATTTTAGAGGCACAATTATTAATGCTAGGATCACATAATATACTAAACCCAGCAAACGGTTCTCCTATTACTGTTCCTTCTCAGGATATGGTTTTAGGTCTATATTATATGACAAAATCAAGAAAGTCATCTGAGACACTCAAACTTAAGGGTGAAGGTTCCATATTTTTCTCACCAGAAGAAGTTAATATGGCATACAATGAAAAAAAAGTTGACTTGAATGCAATTATTAAATGTAGAGTTAAAACTTCTGATTTAGAGGATTCCTATGAAATTTTAGAGACTACACCAGGAAGAATATTTTTTAATGAGGTAGTGCCAGAAAAAGCAGGATTTTTTAATGAAGTTCTTACTAAAAAGAACTTAAGAGAAATTATTGGAAAAATTCTACAGTCTACTAGTGTGCCTGAGACGGCAGATTTTCTAGATAAAATAAAAGATCTTGGATATACATTTGCTTTCAAGGGTGGCCTTTCTTTTAGTCTAGGTGATATTATAATTCCTGAACAAAAGCAAAACCTTATAGATGATGCAAATAGTAAGGTTGAAGGTATTATGAGTAACTATAATATGGGTCTAATTACTAACAACGAAAGATATAATCAAGTAATAGATGTTTGGACTTCAGCAAATGCAACTTTAACTGAACTTGCTATGAAGCAGATAAGTGAGGATCAACAAGGATTTAACTCTGTGTATATGATGCTTGACTCAGGTGCCAGAGGCTCTAAAGAGCAAATTAGACAACTTACAGGAATGAGGGGATTGATGGCAAAGCCTAAAAAATCGAATGTAGGTGGAGGTGAAATTATTGAAAATCCTATATTATCTAACTTTAAAGAAGGTCTTTCTATTTTAGAATATTTCATTTCTACTCACGGGGCAAGAAAAGGTCTTGCTGATACCGCACTTAAAACTGCTGATGCAGGTTATCTAACAAGAAGGTTAGTTGATGTTTCACAAGATGTAATTGTAAATGAATTTGATTGTGGTACACTTAGAGGTATTGAAGTAACTGCATTAAAGAAAAATGAGGAAGTTGTTGAGACATTAGGTGAAAGAATACTCGGAAGAGTTGCTCTTAATGATATTGTAGATCCATCTTCAAATAATGTTATTTTAGAAGGAGGAAAGTTAATTGATGAAGAAGCTGTAGTTAAAATTGATGATACATTAATCACTTCTGTTGAAGTTAGATCTCCATTAACTTGTGAAACCAAGAAGGGAATTTGTGTAAGCTGTTATGGTAGAAATCTTGCTACCGGTAATCCTGTCCAAATTGGTGAAGCAGTTGGAGTTGTTGCAGCTCAATCTATTGGTGAACCTGGAACACAATTGACTTTAAGAACTTTTCATGTTGGAGGAGTTGCTGGTAATATTTCTGAAGAGAATTCATTAGTATCAAACTTTGATGGAACTGCTGAAATTGAAGACTTAAAATTAGTTAAGTCTAAAGATAACTCAGGTAAAGTTTCTAATATTGTTATTTCTCGTACAACTGAGATAAAAATTCTTGATTCAAAAACTAATAATGTCTTAAGTACAAAGAATATTCCCTATGGTTCTTATTTAAATATAAAGAATGGCCAAAAAGTTTCAAAAGGTGATGTTATATGTCAATGGGATCCATTTAATGGTGTAATTGTATCTGAATTTACTGGTAAGATTGTATATGAAAACATTGAAGTTGGTAAAACATATCAAGTTGAAATAGATGAACAAACTGGATTTAAAGAAAAGGTTATCACTGATTCTAGAGATAAAAAACTTATCCCAACACTTTTAATTCAAGATAAAAAAGGTGTTACTTTAAGATCATATAATTTACCAGTTGGAGCTCACATTATGGTTAACGAAGATGATTCTATTGAAAAAGGAAAAATTCTAGTTAAAATACCAAGAAAATCAGCTAAATCTGGTGATATTACTGGTGGTCTTCCTCGAGTAACAGAACTATTTGAAGCAAGAAATCCATCAAATCCAGCTGTAGTTTCTGAAATTGACGGTGTTGTTTCATTTGGTAAAATTAAAAGAGGTAACAGGGAAATAATTGTTGAATCAAAATTTGGTGATGTTAAAAAGTATTTGGTTAAGCTTTCTAATCAGATTCTTGTTCAAGAAAATGACTTTATTAAAGCTGGTATGCCACTTTCAGATGGTTCAATTACTCCAAACGATATACTTAACATCAAAGGTCCATCTGCAGTTCAACAATATTTGGTAAACGAAGTTCAAGAAGTTTACAGACTTCAGGGTGTTAAAATTAATGATAAACATTTTGAGGTAGTTGTTAGACAAATGATGAGAAAAGTTAAGATTATTGATCCAGGTGATACATTATTTCTTGAAGATCAGTTAGCTTATAAGGATGAATTTATATCTCAAAATGACAAGTTGTACGGAATGAAAGTTATTGAGGATGCTGGAGAAAGTGAAAACTTAAAGGTTGGTCAACTTGTAACTGCTAGAAAACTTCGTGATGAAAATTCATTGCTTAAAAGAGATGATAAGAATCTTGTTAAGGCTAGAGATGCAAAATCTGCTACTGCTTCAACACAGCTTCAGGGTATAACTAGAGCATCGCTTCAGACCAAGTCATTTATATCTGCAGCATCTTTCCAAGAAACAACTAAAGTCTTAAATGAAGCTGCTGTTAATGGTAAAAATGATACACTTGAAGGTCTTAAAGAAAATGTTATCGTAGGGCATAAAATTCCTGCTGGTACTGGAATGAGAAAGTACAAAGATATTATTGTAGGGCCTAAAGATGAGTATAATAGTTTGCTTATTAATAAAGAAGAGGAGTTAAATTATTAATTTGACTGTATGTCAAAAGAAAATGTAATTCTTGTTGATGAAAAAGATAATCAAGTTGGATTAATGCCAAAACTTGATGCACATGAAAAAGGAATACTTCATAGAGCTTTCTCTATTTTCATCTTCAATTCAGATTATAAGCTTCTTCTTCAAAAAAGAGCATCCTCTAAGTATCACTCAGGTGGACTTTGGACAAACACATGTTGTAGTCATCCAAGAGATGGAGAAGACACAATTGATGCTGCAAATAGAAGACTTTATGAAGAAATGGGAATAAAAACAAGTCTTAGAAAAGTTTTTGATTTTATTTATAGAGCTGAATTAGATAATAACTTAATAGAGAATGAATTTGATCATGTTTTCTATGGAGTTTATAATGAAGATCCAATTTTAAATACTGATGAAGCGGATGACTTCAAGTGGATTGACATGGAAACACTTAAAAATGATATTGATAATAATCCAGGTCAATACACAGTTTGGTTTAAAATAGCTTTTGACTACTTTTATAATTATATAAAGAAATGAAAATTACAGTAAGTAGAAAAGCTCATTTTAATGCAGCTCATAAATTATATAGACCTGATTGGACAGATGAAAAAAATAATGAAGTTTTCGGAAAATGTGCTAATAAAAACTTTCATGGTCATAATTATGAATTAATTGTCAGTCTGACAGGGAAAATTGATAATGAAACTGGCTATGTTTATGATCTTGGAAAACTAAAGGGTATTATAAAATCAGAGGTTGAAGATTATTTAGATCATAAAAATTTAAATCTAGATATTGATGATTTTAGAAATTTAAATCCATCTGCAGAAAATATAGCTGTATTGATCTATAATAGATTAATTAAATATTTTGATGACTCTTATAAGTTAAAAATTACTTTGTATGAGACTCCAAGAAATTTTGTAGAGTACAGTGGTTAATCTAGTGTTAATGTCTGTAGAATTTTACCGTATTTAGAATTTTTTATATTTTCAGGTAAAGTATCATATAGCTTTAAAAGTAGTTCCCAATTAGCGTCAGGTATTTGACTTACAGCTATATATGGTGATATTTCGTATATAGAATTTGTTATAGAAAAATTTAAAGAGTATAAATATTTTCTTTTAATTAAGTTCTCTAATTGTTGGTTAACTGAATCAATTCTTTCTTGGTTATTATCAATTTGAGCTTGATAAAATATTTCTAATAAGTCTAAATTTTGAAGATTATATTTTCTTATAATAGTTAAATATTCACCTAATAATTCGCTATTCTTTGAGCCGGAGATTTCATAACTGGAATCGAATGTTTGAAGCCTAGTATTTATATTAATTTCACCAGTATTACCAAAAAAAGTTATGATATCATTTAATGAATCACCATCATACTTATCTAGATATAAATAATATATATCTGGTTCCTTAATTTCAGTATCTAAAGTAAACTCACTATTGCCATTAATGTTAATTGAATCTAGACTTACAATAATTGAATCTTGTTGTTGCTGAAGATAAACTGTTCCTTTTTTAAGTCCATCAATATTTCCAGTTACAATCATTTTATTTTTATTTGAGCTACAGCTTGATAAAAAGATTAGAAGAGTTAAAAAGTATTTTTTTTTCATTTTAAATATTAATCCAATAGGTTAGTTTTAAGTTTATTGACCTCAGTTGAGGTGTTATTGAATTTTTTGTAAAATAATTATCATTATATACCAAATATAAGTCAGATAATGGTGCAAATCTCCATTGAAGTCTTGAATTTATTCCTAAGTTCTCAGATTGTGAGGAAAACTGAATATAAGTTGTCCAATAAGTTTTTTCTCTTTAAAAGTAATATTTTAAACCCTAATAAAATAAATGTAATTAGAATATTATATTTGACCTAAGTTTTTAATCATAGTTGATGAGAT
>JBELLF010000069.1:0-3647 GCA_042088875.1 Candidatus Marisimplicoccus framensis
CAATGAAAATATAGAGTTTATTAATTTAGGAGAAGTTCCTAATAAAGATTTGTTGAAATATTTTACCTTATCAAAATATTTAATTTTCCCATCCTTAAATGAAAGTTTTGGTTTACCATTGATAGAAGCTGTAATTAATGATTGTTTTGTAATATGTTCAGAAAAAGATTATATCCATGAAATAATAAAACCAACACTTACATTTGATCCAAACTCTTCAAAAAGTATTGCATTATCTATAAATAATGCATTAAATTCAAATTTACTTAGAAAAAGTACGTTAGTAGTTGAAAATAAAATTGATAGTTTTGTAAAATATATTCTTAGAGATGTTTAAAAATAAAACCTTATTAATAACTGGAGGTACTGGTTCTTTTGGAAATGCTGTCTTAAATAAATTTCTGGACTCTGATATTAAAGAAATCAGAATATTTTCTAGAGATGAAAAGAAGCAGGACGATATGAGAAGAAAATATCAGAATGATAAAATAAAATATTTTATTGGAGATGTAAGAAGTGAAAATAGTTTAAATCAAGCTATGGTTGGAGTTGATTATATTTTTCATGCTGCTGCCTTAAAGCAGGTTCCTTCTTGTGAATTCTATCCAATGGAAGCAGTTAAAACAAACATAATTGGTACTGAAAACATGTTGAACTCTGCTATTAATCACAATGTTAAAAAAGTTATTTGCTTAAGTACTGATAAGGCTGTATACCCTATTAATGCAATGGGAGTTTCTAAATCTTTGATGGAAAAAGTTTTTGTAGCTAAATCTAGAATCAACTCAGAGACAACAATAATTGGTACTAGATATGGAAATGTTATGGCTTCAAGAGGCTCTGTAATTCCATTATTTTATAATCAAATATCAAATAATCAATCCATTACAATCACAGATCCAAAAATGACAAGATTTATGATGACTTTAGATAATGCTGTTGATCTTGTCTTATTTGCTTTTAAAACAGGTAAGACTGGAGATATCTTTGTTCAAAAAGCACCTTCAACTACAATCGGAGAACTTGCTACAACAATGAAAAAAATATATAAATCAGATTCTAAAATCAAAAATATTGGAATAAGACATGGTGAAAAAATTCATGAAACTCTTCTATCAAGAGAAGAAAAACTAGTATCTGAAGACCTTGGAGATTATTTTAGAATTCCTGCTGATAACAGAGATTTAAATTATGATAAATACTTTTCTAAAGGAATGGAGCCTAGCGAAGTTGATGAATTTAATTCTTATAACACTACTAGACTAAATGAAAATCAGCTAATTGAACTACTTGCATCAATAGGCTATAAATAATGAAGGTTTTAATTCTAGGTATAGATGGTATGATTGGTCATAAAATTGCTCACTCATTAAATCAAGATTATGAGCTATATGGTTCATCTAGAAAAGATATAGATATTGAAGACTTAAAAATTCCAAATGGAAAGATTGTTTATCATGATTTCTTATTTCACAATCCTGAAAAACTTCTAAAAAATATTTATCCTGACATTATTATTAATTGTATTGGTATCACTACTAGAAGAGGAGTATTAGACTCTATTAGTAACACCCAATTTTTAAACTCAAAGCTCCCACATATACTTGATAATTGGTCAAAAAAAAATAATTCAAAATTAATTCATCTTAGTACTGACTGTGTTTTTAGTGGTATAACTGGAAATTACAATGATGACTCAATACCTGATGCTTCGGATTTATATGGACTCTCTAAAGCTAAGGGTGAAGTAAAAAATAGCTCATCACTTACTTTAAGATGCTCAATGATTGGTAGAGAAGTATATAATTTTACTGAATTATTTGAGTGGTTATTCAGTAAGAAAGGAAAATCAGTTGAAGGATACAATAAAGTTTTATATTCTGGAATAACAACTGTAAGAATGGGAAAAATAATAAAATCAATTATAAAAAATCATATTTCAATGTCTGGCATTTATAATATTTCATCAGTTCCAATTTCAAAATTTGATTTATTGAAGAAATTATCAAAAGCTTTTGAATTAAATATAGACATCAAAGAAAATCCTAATATAGTTTCCAATAAAATTTTAATTTCAAAAAAATTTACTGAAATTACAGGAACAAATACACCGAATTGGGATGATTTAATCTTGGAATTTAAGAAAGATTGCAAAACATATAAAAGTCTTTACAAACACTAATACTATGAAAACTAAGGTAATGACAATTGTAGGAACAAGACCTGAAATTATTAAATTAAGTAGGATAATTTCTGAGCTTGACAAGTTTACTAATCATACTCTTGTTCATACAGGCCAAAATTACGACTACGAGTTAAATGAAATCTTTTTTAAAGATTTAGAAATTAGAAAACCTGATTATTTCCTTAATGCGGTTGGTAAAAGTACAGCTGAAACTATATCAAAGGTAATAAACGAGTCAGATAAAATTATTGAAAAAGTAAAACCAGATGCAGTATTACTTTATGGAGACACAAACTCTTGTTTATCAGTTATTTCAGCAAAAAGAAAGCAAGTTCCAATTTTTCATATGGAAGCAGGTAATAGATGCTATGATCAAAGGGTACCCGAGGAGATAAATAGAAAGATTGTTGATCACCTCAGTGATATAAATATGCCATTAACAGAACATGCAAAACAATATTTAATTTCAGAAGGAATTGATCCTAGTACGATAATTAAGACAGGTTCATGTATGAAAGAGATACTAGATTATAATTCTAGTAAGATAGAAAAAAGTACTATTCATAAAAAGCTTGGATTAAAGACAAAAAATTATTTTTTAGTTTCAGCTCACAGAGAGGAGAATGTTGATTATCAGGAAAATTTAGGTTCTTTACTTCTATCGCTTAATTCAATTTCAGAAGAATATGGATTACCAGTAATAGTATCAACTCATCCACGAACTAAAGATAGACTTGAAAAAATGAAGAATAAGATAAAACCACATAGATTGATTAGTTTTTTAAAACCAATGGGATTCTTCGATTATATTAATCTTCAAAAAAATTCATACTGTGTAATATCAGACAGTGGAACTATTACAGAGGAATCTTCAATTCTTAAGTTTCCTGCGATTATGATTAGACAAGCCCACGAAAGACCCGAAGGTATGGATGAAGGCACTTTAATAATGTCAGGTCTAGAAAAAGAGAGGATAAAAGAATCAATTAGCGTTGTTACTGAACAATATAAAAATGGAATAATACCAAATATTGTCGAGGATTATAACGAAGAAAATGTTTCACAAAAAGTTGTTAAGATAATCTTGTCATATATTGACTACATTAATAGAACAGTATGGAGAAAGGATTCTTCTTCAAAATCAGTTTAAATTATAAAAATTGAGAATACTTGTAATATCTCAATATTTTTACCCTGAAAATTTTAGGATTAATGATATTTGTATTGGTTTAAAAGAACAAGGTCATTCTGTCTCTGTTCTCACTGCCAAACCAAATTATCCAAAAGGTAATTTTTATGAAGGCTATAATTTCTTCAATAAATCAAAAGAGATTTATCAGGATATTGAGATTTATAGATCACCAATTATTCCTAGAGGTACTGGAACTGGTATAAAATTATTTATTAATTATATTTCATTTGTAATTTTTGGAATATTAAGAGTTCTATTTTTAAATAAAAA
>JBELLF010000070.1:0-3608 GCA_042088875.1 Candidatus Marisimplicoccus framensis
TTCACACTTCCACTTTTCCTGATGGATCAAATGGAGGGCAACCAGGAGGATTTATTATTTCTACAAATAATAAGTCACTATATATAGCAGGGGATACTGCACTTACATATGATATGAAACTAATTCCTCTTCAATATAAATTAGATCTTGCGATCCTTCCAATTGGTGATAATTTTACTATGGGTTACAATGACGCAATAATTGCCTCAGACTTTTTAAAATGTAATAAAATTTTAGGATGTCATTTTGATACGTTTGGTTTAATTGAAATTGATCAGGCTAAGGCAATCGACGAGTTTAAAAGACTTAATAAAGAACTCATAATTATTAAACCTACGGAACACATAACAATTTAACAATGAAAAAAATATATCTTATTTTATGTATACTAGGAACTATATTACCATATTATAATCTCTATAAATTTTTAGAGCTTAACAATTGGTCAATGGAAGGTTTCTGGGGACTGCTTTATGAAAATTATGCAGTATCTATGATTTCATATGACTTAAGTATTGCTGCACTTACTTTCTTAATATATATAATTTATACATATTGGTCTAACCCAAAAAAAATATTTAGGTATTTATTGCCTTTCTTTGTAGGCTTCTCGTTAGCATTACCATTTTATCTTTATGACACCTATGAGTCTAACTAGATAATTCTCTCGTTTTTATCATTATACATACACCTGCATTGACTAGT
Source organism: Candidatus Marisimplicoccus framensis (assembly GCA_042088875.1). Taxonomy (GTDB): domain Bacteria; phylum Bacteroidota; class Bacteroidia; order Flavobacteriales; family Flavobacteriaceae; genus Marisimplicoccus; species Marisimplicoccus framensis_A. The sequence goes on from JBELLF010000070.1 coordinate 706, forward strand.
ATTAATGAAATTGTACCTATTAAGAAATAATCAAGGTTTTGTGATTTTCTAATTATAGCCTCTCCAAATACGCATAAACCAGAGCTAAAAATTAAAATACCTAAAGTTCCAACAATTGTATACTTATTAATCATCTTTTATTACATTTAAATCTAATTTATTCAAATTCAAATTTATGTCAACAGAAAGTTGGTTTTTTATTATTGCAGGACTAGTGATTTTTAATTACTTGTTTTCAAATATTTTAGATTATATAAATCATAAAAATTGGAAAGATGATATTCCAAATGAATTGAAAGACTTTTATGAAAAAGAAAAATATAAGAAAGCTAAAGATTACTCTATATCAAAAAATAAGATAGGTTTTCTTTCAAGTACTATAAGCTTCTTGTTAGTATTTTCTCTTTTAGTTTTTAATGGGTATGGTATAATTAACGATTTGGTCAGCAGTTTTGAATCAAGCTATATTAAATCGGGACTATTCTTTTTAACCTTATTCTTTATAAATACCTTAATTTCATTACCATTTTCATATTATAACACATTTGTAATTGAAGAAAAATTTGGTTTTAATAAGACTACAAAAACAACTTTTTTTCTGGATATAACTAAGTCTTCTGTTCTCTCCATTTTAATTGGAGGAGCTTTACTTTTTCTTGCACTATACCTATATGATAAAATAAATCAAGGTTTTTGGCTATGGTTATGGATAGGTCTATCATTATTAATGATATTTATTAATATGTTTTACGCAGATTTGATTGTTCCAATATTCAACAAATTAACACCACTTGAGGATGGAGAGTTAAGGAATAAGATAGAAGATTACTCAAAGAAGGTTGGGTATTTATTAAAAAATATTTATGTGATTGATGGTTCAAAAAGATCAACAAAAGCAAATGCATTTTTTAGTGGTCTAGGTCCCAGAAAAACTATAGCATTGTATGACACTTTGATAGAGAAACATACTGAAAACGAATTGGTAGCCGTTCTTGCCCATGAGGTTGGTCATTTCAAGAAAAAACATATTTTTTCAGGTTTAATATTCTCAATAATTCAAATTGGAATAATGACTTTTTTCTTTGAACTATGTTTAAGCCTTCCAGAAATTTCTTTAGCATTAGGAGGCTCAGATATTTCTTTCCATCTTGGATTGATAGGATTTAGTATAGTGTTTTCTCCAATCTCAATGTTATCAGGAATTCTAATGAACTATATAAGTAGAAAAAATGAGTTTGAAGCAGATGCCTATGCAAAGCAGACCTTTAATGGAGAAGATTTAGCACTAGCATTAAAGAAACTATCTGTTGATAGCCTTTCTAATATCTATCCACATCCCTTGTATGTATTCTTTCATTACTCTCATCCTCCACTTATAAAAAGACTTAGAGCATTAAACTAAAACTATGAAAAGACGAAACTTTATTTTTGATATATTTAGTGTTGGTATAGTATCTGCTATGTCAACTAAATTAAGAGCTGCAAACTTAAATTTTCCCCCAATGGTAAGATCAATATCAACTTGGAAAACAACTGAAGCGAATCAAAAAGCTGGTCAGATGCTTAATAAAGGTGAACATGCATTAGATGCTGCTGTTGCAGGTGTTGCAATCGAAGAAGAAAATCCAAAAAATACAACTGTTGGTTATGGAGGTGCTCCTGATAGAACTGGAAAAGTTACGCTTGATGCTTGTGTTATGAATCACCTTGGAGATTGCGGTTCTGTTGTTGCTGTAGAAAATATAGTAAATGTTGCAAGATTAGCTAAAGATGTAATGGAAAAAACACCACACGTAATGTTATCAGGAAAAGGTGCTGAAGAATTTGCAATCTCTCAGGGATATAAAAAAATAGATTTATTGACTGATAAATCTAAAAAAGAATGGGAAGAGTGGTTAAAAGATCAAGATTATAAACCTATTATTAATATTGAGAATCATGATACAATTGGAATGTTATGTATTGATAAGAATAATAACCTATCTGGAGCATGTTCAACTAGCGGATTAGCATATAAAATGAAGGGTAGAGTTGGGGATTCCCCTATTATTGGTTCAGGTCTTTTTATTGATAATAAAATTGGAGGAGCAGTTGCGACAGGTTTAGGTGAAGAGGTTGTGAAAACTGTTGGATCTTTTCTAGTCGTTGAGCTGATGAGACAAGGTTTATCACCTCAAGAGGCATGTGAAAAAGCTGTTAAAAGAATAGTTTCAAACAACTCACAAGAAAATAAATTCCAAGTAGCTTATATAGCTATGAATAAAAAAGGTGAAGTAGGCTCCTATAGCATTGAACCAGGTTTTACATACATGGATTATGTAAATGGAGAAAATAAAGAGATTTTTTCTAAGTCTGAATTATAATTTAAGAAAAGATTGACTTCATCTTTTCCATTTCCTCTTCAGCTAGAGTTGGGTCAACTAAAATTCTGCCGCTATATTCGTCAGTGATTATTTTTTGTCTTGAGGCAATCTCCATTTGAACTTGAGGTGGAATAGTAAAATATGAACCACCAGATGCATTTCTCTCAATAGGAACAATTGCTAGACCATTTTTGACATTTGACCTTATTCTTTTATATGCAGATATCAGGTTATCTTCAATTTTTTTCTCAAATTCTTTAGACTTTTCTAAAAGAGTTTTTTCTTCTTTCTCAGTTTCTTTAAGAATTTCACCTAATTCAGAGTTTTTATTTTTTAAATGAGATTTAAGATCTTTAATTTTATCTTTTAATTCATCTATAATGGAAGTCTTACTATCTATAGTTTCATTGTATTGTAAAATCTTCTTCTCGGATAGTTTTATTTCAAGCTCTTGAAACTCTTGCTCCTTAACTATAGCATTATACTCTCTATTATTTCTAACTTTTTTTAAGTCAGCCTCATATTTTTTATGATTGGCCT
>JBELLF010000071.1:0-3592 GCA_042088875.1 Candidatus Marisimplicoccus framensis
CTATAAAGATGTAGACTACCCATCTGAAATTAATTACTTTGAAGTATATCCATCAGGCGAAACACAACCTGTTTCATCTAATGATGATGCTGCAGATGACATTGCGATTTGGACTAATGAATTAAGTCTAGAAAACTCAATTATTATTGGAACTAACAAACAGGTAGGACTTGACACATATAATTTATCTGGTGATCTAATTAAGTCTTATACATTTGGGAGAATAAATAATGTAGATGTTTTTCAAGAATTTAATGTTGGGAAAGAAAAATTTCCTCTTCTAATTGGTTCGAATAGAACTGATAATACAATATTTTTAGGTAGGTTATATTCAGATGGATCAATTAAAAAAATCTTAAAAAATGATCCAAAGTCGTTTATTGAAGAAGTATATGGAATTACTTCCTATAATAGTAATGATATGGATTATGTCTTCATTAGTGGTAAAGATGGAACACTTGAGCAGTGGCTCATAGAAGATAATGAAGGCAATATAAGTATGAGTCTTATTAGGACAATTAAATTTAATTCAATTGTTGAAGGTCTAGTGTCTGATACTTATTATAAAAAACTGTATGTTGCAGAAGAAAAAGTAGGTTTATGGGAAATAAATATAGATCCAAATATTGATTTAAATAAAAAATTAATTTTTAATACTGATAAAAGATATTTCAAGCCAGATTTTGAAGGTATTACACTATATAAAAAAGGTTTTGGAGAAGGATATATCTTTATATCAATACAGGGAAGTAACAGCTATGCTGTATTAGACAGAAAGTCAAAGAAGTTTATATCTGTATTTAGAATAAAATCATCAAACAATATAGACTCAGTTTCTGAAACTGATGGTATTGACCTTTCTCAATTATCTACAAATGAATATCCAAAAGGTTTATTTATTGTTCAAGATGGAGATAATGATAATCAAAACCAAAATTTTAAATTTGTAAATCTTTCTTTAATATTAGATAAGATTTATGAAAAACCTTAGTTATAGTAATCTTAAGGAAAAAGTTAAAAAGGCAAATAAAAAGGAATTCATTGCTCTTTTGGCTATACTTTGGTGGATACCAGGAGGATCCTTGTGGTGTACTTTTGCTATTTGGATTAGATACTCAATTAGAATTAAGAATTTTTTTGGGATTAAGCAAAAGAACTTGTAGTTATTTATTGACTTTTTGACATTTAATTTAACTGCCTTTTAACTTATTTATTAATTAACATTCGAAACTTTTTGATTTCTTTGCGTTCTAAATAATTTATGCAAAAAGCTATTCAATTAATACTACTGTTATTTAGTATATTATCCTTTTCTCAGGAAACTGTTTTAAATCTTATCAAGACTGAGGAATCTGAATTTATTCTTGATGGTGTTTTATCCGACTCTGAACTTAAAGATGCATTCCCTATTGAAATCATATATGAACATACTCCTGGTTACAACACTTTACCCTCATATAAAACGACAGGATATGTTAATTATTCTGATGAATTTGTTTACATAGCCTTTAAAGCATATAGGGATGAAGTAGTTGCTTCAGTTCTATCAAGAGATAACTATTCATTGTTCTCGGAGGATTATGTGAATATTCATATTGATTCATATGGAGATGCTAGAAATAACCTTGGATTTAGTGCCAATATTTATGGAAGTCAAAATGATGGAGTGAGAGTTGAGTCTTCAGGTTTTGGTGGACAAGATAGCGGTTGGAGTCTTGATCCAAATTTTGAATGGAAGTCATTGGGAAGACTTACAGATTTTGGATATGAGGTTGAAGTTGTGATTCCTTTTTCAGCAATACCATTTCCTAATGGTAAAGATCAAAAATGGAAACTAAAAGTTAGCACTGGATATAGAGATCAAAATAAACAAGGTTCAACTGTAAGGGCATATAGCAGTAAACTTGACAATGATAGTTCTTGCAAATTATGCCAGATAGATCACATTATTGTAATGAAAGATATAAGCTACAAGAAAAAATTAGATTTTCTTCCTTACATAAGTTCTAGTGTTTTGGGAATTAGAGAAAAATTAAATGATAAAATTAACTATAACTCACCAGAAGTAAATTATGGTGTTGGTGTCAATCTTGAAATTAATAAAAACTTATCATTAGAAGCCACAATAAATCCTGATTTTTCTCAAGTTGAAGCTGATGTTACAAAAATTGATATAAATTCACCGATAGCAATTAATTATCCAGAAAGAAGACCTTTTTTTAACAGGGGTATTGATGTTTTAGATTATACAATGGATGTTTTTTATTCAAGGTCTATTAATAATCCATCTTTTGCATCTAAGATTATAAATCAAGGAAGGAAATCAAGAATTTATATGTTATCTGCTATTGATCAAGATTCCCCGTACATAGTTCCCACTCAATTTGAGTCTTTTTCAGGTTTAGGAGGCAAAAGTTTCAATAATATTTTAAGATATCAAAACATCATTAATCCAAATATACAAGTTGGTGCACTATCAACAACTAGGATTTATGAAGGAGATGCTTATGGTAATCTATTTGGATTAGATGGGTTATTTAAGTTTTCTGGAGGATGGAAATTTGAATTAGAATATTTTAGGAATTCAAATAAAGAACCTATTTCTGATTGGGTTGACTCAAATAAGAAATTTGGAGAATATAGCGTAAAACTTGATGGTGAGAGCTTCAGTGGAAATGCTATTTACAGTGAACTAAGAAGAGACACCAATACCTGGAGATCATTTATTAGGTATACAGGAATTTCTCCAACCTTTAGAGCTGATAATGGCTTTATTGTTCAAAATGATTTAAAAAAATATGAGATATGGCATGGCTTTTATAAATATCCAGACACAAAGTTCCTGAGAAATTATAGAATAAGTGCCAGATACGATAGAGAATATAGTTACTCAAATAAGTTAAAAAGGTCTGCATTTGAAGCATATTTTACAGTTCTTACCGTTTTAAATACAGATATTTTTTATAATTATGAACATGCTTTCTATGATTCTCACTTAATTTCAGAATTTGAGAACTTTACAAGTCATTATCTAAGAGTTTCTACAAAACCATTTGATTTCTTAAACATTCAAGGAGGTTTTGGCACAGGTAATGAGATTGCATACAGAGAGGAAGTGCCAAAGTTAGGTGAGAGATTCTCATTCAATACCTCTATTGAAGTTACATTAAATAACAACCTTAGAATAAAACCATCTATAGATTTTTCTAAATTAAAAAAACTAGACTCTAAGGAATATTTTTTTGATGGATATATAGCAAGGTTCGATATAAGGTACCAGTTTACTAGTTCGTTGGATTTAAGGGTAATATCTGAATACAATGAGTTCTCAGATCAATTTTTTATTCAACCTTTGGTTTCATGGAGGCCTAACCCTGATACAATATTCTACTTTGGAGGAAATCAAAACTATGTTGATAATTTCGTTGATTATAATTCACCCAATTATAGAGTTAATAAAACCCAGCTTTTTCTAAAATTCCAGTATTTAATTAAATCATAGTTTAAAACCTTTACCTTTAATTCCTTTCTAATTAAAATACATGAAAAAACTATTAGCATTACTTTTTATTTTAAATAGTTTAGTATCCTT
>JBELLF010000014.1:0-22382 GCA_042088875.1 Candidatus Marisimplicoccus framensis
AAACAGCTTCAGCTTCTACATGGAGATAATTACAATGCTGAAGACGTTTTTGCATTAAATAAAAAACATAAACTAAACGACGATTAATTCTAGTCATTTATTTGGTAGATTAAAAAATAATTGAGTACTTTGCATAACATAGTACCTGGTTTTATATGAGTACAGATAATTTTAAGATTCAAATTAGAAAAGGGCTACTAGAGTTTTGTGTTTTGCAAATTATTTCTAGAGGTGAAGTCTATACGTCAGATATAATCGATGAGCTTAAAAAGTCTGAGATAATTGTTGTGGAGGGAACATTATATCCTTTATTAAACAGACTGAAAGCTTCTGGCTATGTAGATTACAAATGGAAAGAATCTAATCAAGGTCCACCCAGAAAGTACTATGTTCTGACTGTTGAAGGAACTGACCACTTGAGTCAACTTAAGATATCATGGAAAGAAATTGATAAATCTGTTAAAAACATAATGACTATAAAAAAATGAAAAAAACTCTCAGTATAAATATTGGAAGTAAGGTGTTTAATATCGATAATGACGCATATGAACTTTTGAAAAAATATCTTGATTCAATAAAATCTTATTTTGAAAAAATTGAAACTGAAGAAGATATTCTTATGGATATAGAGACTAGAATTTCAGAAAAATTTAGCTCAGTAATAAACTTTAGTGAGTCACTTAATTTAAAAGATGTAAAAAACATAATAAATGAGATGGGCTCAGTTGACGATTTTAAGGAGATTTATGAAGAGTATTCTATAAAAGAAGAAAGTGAGTTTAATGAGTCAACTCATAAAGATTTTAAAAATGAAAATAGAAAAATATTTAGAAATCTAGATGATAAAGTAATTGCTGGTGTTGCCTCTGGGATTGCAAATTATTTTAATATTGACCCCATTATATCAAGGCTACTATTTTTAGCTTCTTTGCTTACCGGTTTTGGACTTATTGTTTATATAATTTGCTGGATTGGTATACCAGGGAAAAGAGTTGGAATGCTTAATTCAAGTAAAAGGCTGTTTAGGGATGGTGATAATAAGATTTTAGGAGGAGTTTCTTATGGAATTGCAAATTATTTTAATGTTGATCCCGCGATAATAAGGATAGTATTTATTATTTCATTATTTCTTGGAGGGTTTGGACTTATTACATACATATTATTGTGGATTTCAGTACCTGAAGCTAAGACAGTAGAGGACAAAATGAGAGCTAAAGGGTATAAAATTACTCTAGAAAACATTGAAAAATACATAAAAGGAGCATTTAAAAAAAAAGATGATGAAGAGAATCTTTTAATTAAAATAATTTTATTCCCGTTTAGATTAATTGGACCAATTATATCAGGAGTTTTTTCTTTATTAATACCGCTCTTTAGAATAATCATAAGTATAATTCTATTTGTTATATCAATTGTATTAATAGTACTTATGGTATTATTTTCTCTAGGACTATTTAATTTAATTAATTATGAGAATTTTATATTTGGTAGTATTGAGGGAGCCTATATAAGTGGAATAGATCTTTCAATAATAATCGGAGAGCTTCCAATATACTTATCAATATCAATAATTTTATTTTTCCTGGTATCATTATTAGTAATGATTATATCAGTTTCAAGAATTCTTTTAAATGCAAAAAATATTAACCCTACAACTTTTATTGGATTACTTTTTGTAGGGATTATTTTATTTGTTTTTAACTCTGTAATTATATCTCAAGTAATAAATGATTGGGAGGATACAGGACAAATCCAAGAGTGGATTGATGATGGGGTAATAAAAATTGATAACTGGAAAACATATAGATACTAGTTTTTAGCTACATTTGCGACTTGAAATGAGAAATAAAACACTCTACATTATCCCCCTATTTATTTTCAACTTTAGCATTGCTCAAAAACAATACATCCTTTCTAAAACTGATGGTTCAAGGATAGTTATGGACGGATTTATATCAGATGATGAGAAATCTATTTCCTATAAAAAAACTGTTGATTATGAATGGCAGCCCGGATACAATACTCCAGCTAAGTTAGAAACAGACGTATACATGAGTTACACTGACGAGTATATTTACTTTGGAGTTAAAGCATATACTAATCCAGATGATATTAGAGGTCAAGTAAGGCCAAGGGATGAGATGGCTATGGGTTTAAATGAAGATATAATATTTCTAAGATTTGATCCTTATCTAGATGCAAGGAGTGTCTATCTGCTAGCATCGAATGCATATGGAAGTCAGTCAGATATTAGAGCAAAGCAAGCAACCAGTGATGATGAGAGATATGATTCTTCATTTAATGCAATTTATGAAACAATTTCAAGTATTAATGATGACGGATATACTATTGAGTTTTTAATTCCATTCTCTTCTATACCCCACCCTAAAGGTGAAGACAAAACATGGGGGTTTAATGTTACTAGATATTTTACTCTTGATGGAAATGGAGTATTTACTATGAGTGATAAGTATGACAGAGACAATCCATGTAGAATTTGTCAAATAGAGGGTAGATTAATAATGATTGACGTGCCTTTTAAAAGAAATACTGAGCTACTACCTTACATATCATCAAATCTCTCAGGTGAAAGAGTTTCAGATGGTCAACCAATAGAGTATGGAAAAAGCAAAAATGAGTTTGGAATAGGAATTAAATATGATATTAATTCATCATCAACAGCTGAACTTACAATTAATCCAGATTTCTCTCAAATTGAAGCAGATGAAACTCAAATTGATATCAATTCAGCATATGCGCTTCAATATCCTGAGTTAAGACCATACTTTAGTCGTGGAATGGATCTGCTGAATTTTTTAGATAATGCATTTTATTCAAGAACTATTAACTCTCCATCTATATCATCCAAAATTACTCTTCAAGATGAAAATTCAAGTTCTATAATCCTGTCAGCTGTAGATCAAAAGTCACCATACTTAGTTGGTGGTGAAGATAAGTCTTATTTTGGTGAAGGTGGTATTAGCTATATTAATACATATAGACACCAAAGGGTAGCTAGTCAAAATACAAAATATGGATTTTTTACAACAAACAGATTCTATGAAGGAGGTGGTAGTGGAAATTTATTTGGAATTGATGGACTATTTACATTTAACAAAATCTGGAAAATTCAGTTTGAGTTTATTAAAAATTTTAATGTTGAACCAGTTGCTAATTGGATAGATAGTAATGATACTTTTAGTGATAAAACTGTAAAGCTTGATGGTGAAAAATTCAATGGACATGCAAATTACTTAAGACTTATAAGAAAAAATGAGAACTGGGAGTCAATTATTTTTTATAGAGATATATCAGCAAATTATAGAGCAGATTTAGGGTTTGTACCAAAGAATAATAGAAGGTGGTTAACTATTTCTCAAGGATTTGAAAAACTAATTGGCTCTAAATACCTTCAACAATATAGAATAAATGTAAAAGGAGATATCACAAACAATATTAATGGAGAAAAGAAGTCAAGAAATTTAGATATTGATCTTGGAATAACTACAGTTGGTGCTACAGCAATTAATTATAATTATGATATTAATTTTTTTAGAAACTATTTAGGTAAAGATTTTAGGAATGTGGGTAAGTCAACATTTTTTATTATCAGCAATCCTACAAAGGAGCTTAGTATTTTAACTAGAATAGTATTTGGAAAAGAGATTGCTTTTAATGAAGATAATCCAGAAATTGGAAAAGAAAGTTCAGTTTTTTTTAGTCTCAATTACAAGGTAGGTAATAATTTAAATTTCAATCCATCATTACGATTTTCTAAATTGAAAAAAATTAATAAACCTGGTGTTTTCTATGATGGCTATATTGCAAGGCTATCTTCAAGATACCAGTTTAATAATGATTTAAGCCTCAGAATTATATCTGAGTATGACGATTTTAATGATAAATTTTATATACAACCTCTACTTGAGTGGAATCCAAATCCTTCAACCATTTTCTATATTGGAGGCAATCAAAATTCATCAAATATTTTTAATGTTGATCCTGAAGAATTTAATCCACTCTTAATAAATAGGTCTCAATTTTTTATTAAATTTCAATATCTATTTGGGGTATAACAATGTCTAAGAAAGATTTAATCGTAATTGGAAATACTGAGTGGTGTTCTTTTGAAACATTAAACTTACCTGCAATAAAGGCAAGGGTTGATTCAGGGGCTAAAACTTCTTCTATTCAAGCAAACAATATTAAAAGAATAACAAAAGGCGGAGAACAATTTGTTGAATTTGAAGTTAATCCAATTCAAGAAAATAGAAGTCTTTCGATAGAATGTAGATCTAAAATTCATGATACTAGAATTATCAGAACTTCATCTGGTATAGCTCAAAAAAGATATATTATTAAAGTCCCTGTTAAACTTGGAAATCAAGTTTTCGATATTGAATTATCTCTTGCAAGTAGAGAGTCTATGGAGCATAGAATGTTGTTAGGCAGAGAAGGTATGGTCGATAGATTTATTGTAAATCCTTCATTAGAAAATGTTTTGGGAAATAAATCAGATGAAAAATTACTTGATTATTATGGTCATTTGATGCATAAAAAATCTGGTTTAACAATTGGAGTACTTGCAACTAACAAAGAGCTATACAGTAACAAAAGAATAATGGAGGCAGGTAGACAGAGGGGGCACGATATGAAATTTTATAACATGCAACAATGTTATATTGGCCTTGATAATGGAAAACCTGAAGTAAGATATAGAGGTGGTAATATAGTTTCAGTAGATGCAGTTATTCCAAGAATTAGGCCTAGTATGACATTCTATGGATGTGCTCTTTTAAGACAGTTCGAAACAATTAATACTTACTGCTTAAACTCTGCAGATTCTATTTCTCAATCTAGGGATAAACTTTTTTCATCGCAACTATTTTCTAAAAACAATATTCCAATTCCCATTACTGGTTTTGCTAAATCTCCACTTGAAACAAAAGACTTAATTAGCCTAGTTGGGGGTGCACCTCTTATTATTAAATTATTAGAAAGCTCTCAGGGAAAAGGAGTAGTAATGGCTGAAACTAATAAAGCTGCTGAAAGTGCAATTAATGCATTTAAAAGCCTTAAAACTAATATTCTTGTTCAAGAGTTTATAAAAGAAGCAGATGGAAAAGACCTAAGATGTTTTGTTGTTAATGGTAAAGTAGTTGCCTCTATTCAAAGAGAGGCTGTTGTTGGAGAATTTAGAGCAAATATTCATATGGGTGGCAAATCTAGAAAAGTAAAAATTACTGCAGAAGAGAAAAGAATTGCAATAAAAGCTGCAAAATCGTTAAATCTTTCAATTGCAGGTGTTGATATCATTAGATCTAACAAAGGGCCTCTGGTTCTTGAAGTAAATTCATCGCCAGGTCTAGAAGGAATTGAAAACACATCTGGAAAGGATATAGCTAATCAACTAATCCTTGCGGTAGAAAAAAAATTAAAGTATACAGCAAAGTGATTTTTTGATTCACTATATTTAAGTATGAAAAATAAAATTTTATTACTAGTACTTGTTTTTACTTTCTCATCTTGTAGTATTTTTCAAAAAACTCAAACTGTAAGTCAAAATGTTGAGACATTAACTAGCGAACCTGAGGATTCACTTCAAAAATTTGTAGGTAATTATGAAATTGAAGTTTTTGGTCTTCCAGATGGAGGTGATGGTAAATTCAGTATGAAGGTGTCTAAAGAATCAAGTGGTCTTAAAACAATTTTTACAACAGAGGAGAATAACCAAAGTCTTGATATTCTTGGAACTGAAGTTGAAGAAGGAATTCTTTACATAGACATATATGTTAAGGATTATGGAATAAACACTGCTTTTGAAATTTATGTTGAAGGTAATCAAGTGACTGGATATCTCGCAGATATGTTTGAGCTCGAGGGAACTAAAACTAACTAATTAATTTTCTGCATTTTTTGGAACCACATGAGCATTTAAATGATCTAAACAGATTAGTTTCAGTTTCATTATAATCCATGGTTATAATATCCCCACTTTTAATTTTCTTAATACATGTGAAGGAAAGATCTGAAGTATTAACAGAGCAATTTGGATCACAGCTATGAGCAATATAACCCATAAAATATGGATCATGAATATGAAGTCTGTTAGTTATCTGAAGGCTTCTTAATGTTCTTTTTGTTATAAGTTGTCCGCTAAAAACAAAAACAACCTGTCCAATAAAAAAATCTTTAGATGAAATAACATGTAAGCCAATTTTTTCTGATTGTATTATTTTAAAATCAGAAAACTTTGGAAACCCGTCCCAATCATTAATAAAATCTGATGGATAAAAAGTCATTCTTTCATTGTGAAATTTCATACTCAAATTCCCAATTTGGGTTATCAAGTTTATTTATTATGTAATTTAAAGATAATTCCTCACCTTCTGAAATATTCATTTCAGTAATTATTCTTATATATTTAATTTGACCTATTGATTGACGAGATTCAAAAACAATTGCTTTGCAATTTGGCATTTCATGATGATTAATAAATGCTCCTAGCAGGAGTCTAATATACTATCAGGAAATCTATTATCATAAACATGAGATATACCAAGATCAGTTTCTGAAGGCAAGTCTTTAGTAGCAAATACACCTAGACCTTCAATTTTACTATCTCTGATTGTAATTGAATCTGGAAGAGGTCTCCACTCTTTTTTTTCATTCATAATTTCAATTTAAAAATAAAAATTCAATTGAACTGAAATAATTTAAATCTTAATTACATTCAATTTCATATTCTTGCCAAGATTTGTCTGGAGTAGAATTTGGAAAATAATAACATTTTTTTGAACTATCAGGAAAAATTACATATTTATAAAAAGCTGTTGGGACATGAGCTCCTGAATCCAGTACTACATGTGTAGAATCAAATTCAAGATATATTTCTATATCAATATCACCAATCTCATCAGCCCATTGCCTAACTTGTTCTTCAAGTTGTACCCAGGTTCCTCGATTTAAATCGTCATATTGAAGGGCAACATTTAAATATGAAAAAGTAGAGTATAAATTTTCATACGAATCGTTAAAAGATCCTGCAGGAGCCATATGCCCTCTATCCCACCTATTTGCGTAATAGTCTTTATCATCTGAAGTATAAATTGAATCTACTGTGTAGAATTGCATTCCATCCCTATCCGCATTTTTAACAATATCTCTAACCGTATATTTTATCCAATTAGGCTGTTCAAATTTTTCGTTATATGAAATTTGAAAAATATTATTTGACACTAACAACGAATCAACCCTTTCTCTGGTTAATGAGTTAGTAATTAAATCATTTTCAGTTTCAGTTTCAATAGAAGAAGAATTCTGCTTGGAACATGATGCAAAAAAAAATAGAAAAAGAATTAAATATCTACTCATTAAGATTTAACAAGTTTTCTCATAAGTCCTTCTTGAGCAACTGATGCAATCATGATACCATTTTCATTAAAAATACTTCCTCTAGCAAACCCTCTTGCATTTGATGCACTAGGACTTTTCATATCATATAAAAGCCAATCATTAATTGAAAAGTCTCTATGAAACCAAAGCGCATGATCTAGGCTTGCATAGTATGCTCTTGTCTTTGCAATTTCTTTTCTATGAGGGAGTGAAGCTGTTGCTAAAAGTTGGTAATCACTAACAAAAGCCAAAAGTTGGTGATGAAAAGGCAATGGTAAATCAATTTTATCTTTTAGTCTAAACCAACATTGATTATAAGGAAGATCATTTTCTTTTCTCATAAAAATATTTGTGCCTACAGGTTTAAACTCAAACACTTTTGGATGAGCAGTTAGAAAAAGTTGATACTTTTCTGCAAACTCATCTTTATGTTTATCCGCTTGCTGAAAATCTGTGAGAAGTAAGTCTGGGCTAAGCACGTTGGGCATTTGGACTTGATGATCGAAGCCATCTTCTTTCTTTTGAAAAGAAGCTGACATGTTAAATATTGCTTTATCATTTTGAAATGCTACTACTCTTCTTGTTGTAAAACTTCCTCCGTTTCGAATTTTATCTACTTCATAAGTAACTGGTATATTTAAATTTCCCGGAAGTATAAAATAACCATGCATCGAGTGGGCAACTCTGTCCTCAGTAACTGTTTGATATGCCGCGTGAAGTGATTGACTTAACACTTGACCTCCAAAAACTCTTCCCCATACTGTCTCATAATTCTTACCCTCAAATCTATTCTCATCGATTTTTTTAAGTGTTACTATATCCAATAATTGTTTTATATCCATTATTAAGTCAATATTAATTTTTACAAACCCTAGTAAAAATGGGGTTTTATGAAACAAATTTACTAAAGATTTATTATCTTGAGGGATCAAACAAATTAAACTTAAATGAAAAAATTATTAACCAATGTATTTGTTGTACTAATTTTTTTTACATCAAATTCTCAAGAAATCAATATACTAGAATATGATTTAGATAATGGATTACACATAATACTTCACCAAGATAATTCTGCTCCTGTAGTATCTACAGTACTTCAATATCATGTTGGATCTAAAGATGAATATTCAGGCATAAAAGGATTTGCTCATCTTTTTGAACATATGCTTGGTAAAGAAACAAAAAACATGAAAGCTGGAGAATGGTATAAGATATATAGATCTAGAGGAGGAAACGGAAATGCATCAACAAGTGTAGATCTTACGTCATACTATGTTACACTTCCGTCAAATAGTCTTGAGTTAGCTTTGTGGCGATACTCTGAAATTATGTTACATCCTATAATTGATCAAGAGACAATTGATGTTCAAAGAGAGGCTGTTAAAGAAGAAAAAAGACAAAGAGATAATCAACCATATGGAAGGTTTTATCAGTATTTGAAAGAAAACCTTTTTGAAGTTCATCCATATAAGTTTCCTTTAATTGGATATGAAGAGGACCTAGATAGTTCATCTCTAAAAGATTTTAAAGATTTTCAAGAAAAATTTTATTCGCCGAGTAATGCTGTATTTGTAATTGCAGGAGATATAGATATTGATGAAACAAAAAAGCTAGTCTCATATTATTTTGACGAAGTACCAAATAAGGGTGACAAGCCAGTAAAGTCATACCCTAAAGAAAACCCTTTTGAGCAAAAAAGAGTTCAAGAATTTGATCCTAACATTCAAATTCCAGCACTATTATATGCATTCAGGACACCTTCTGCAACTGAAAGAGACTCTTCAGTACTTAATTATATCTCAACATATTTAAGCGGTGGCGAAAGCTCAGTTTTGTATAAAAAATTAGTTGATGAAAAAGAAATGGCATTAGGTGTACAAGCAATTAATATTGATCAAGAAGATTACAGTATGTTCGCAATTTTAATATTACCCCAAGGTGAAACTAGCTTTGAAGATTTGATAAATGAAGTTGAAGTTGAAATAAGTAAAATTCAGAATGAGATGATTTCTGAAAATGATCATCAGAAGATTCAAAACAATTTAGAAAATATTAATATATCATCTCTTGGGTCAGTTAGTGGAATAAGCCAAAGCTTAGCTAGATATCATAATATTTACGGGGATGCATCGATGATTAACAAAATATCAGGTATAGTAAGGTCAGTTTCAATAGAAGAGATTCAAGCTGTAGCAAATAAATATCTAAACAAAGATCAAAGATTAATAATGGAATATCTTCCAGAGATAAATGAATAAATCATGAAAAAAAATTTAAAATATATATTTATGCTAGGGTTAATAAAGAAATTAATAATATTATTAGCTATTACTGTTTCATCTACTTTAAATAGTCAAATTGATAGAACAATGCCTAATGCAGGGCCAGCTCCTGTCATTAAATTTAATCAGCCCTTCACAAAAAAATTATCAAATAACTTGACGCTTATGGTAGTTGTAAATAAAAAGCTTCCAACTGCATCTGCGACACTGATTATTGACAACCCTCCTATCCTTGAAAAAAATCTCTCAGGAGTTAAAGAACTAGTCACTGCCACTATGGGTAAGGGTAACAAGTTTCAATCTAAAGATGAATTTATAGAAGAAAAAGATTTTATGGGTTCATTTTTGAGTTATAATTCAGGTGGAGGATCTTTCTCTTCATTATCAAGATACTTTGAAAGAACAATGACTATGTTTGCTCAAGGTGCAATTTATCCAGTCTTTGATAAAGATGAATTTGAAAAAGAAAAGAAAAAGTTAATTGAGGCGCTAAAAATTGATGAAAAGAATTCTGCATCAATTGCAAGAAGAGTTGAAAATGTTATTGCATATGGTGATGGTCATCCTAGTTCTGAGTATACAACGGAAACTAGTGTATCTAATATCAATATTGATGACATAGAAGAATTTTACAATACTTACTTTAAACCAAATAATGCTTACTTAGTTATTACAGGTGACGTAGATCTTGAAAAGACAGTCAGTTTATCAGAAAGTCTATTTTCTGAGTGGAGTTTTTCCAACACCTTAGATAATATGTTTGGTCAAGGCTCTGAAAATGGATTTACTGACCCTGAAATTTCTAACTCAACTAGAATACATGTTGTTGATGTACCTAATGCTACAAATGTTGAAATTAACTTTCAAAATGTTGTAGATAGAAAAACAAGTGATAAAGACTATTTCTCTGCAAATGTTGCAAATAGAGTATTAGGAGCAGGACCTGAGTCCAGATTATTTTCAGTAATAAGAGAGGAAAAAGGATATGCATATGGCGCATACTCTGGTTTACCAACTAATTCTAAAAGAAAAACAAAATTTCAAGCAAGAACAACTGTAAGAACTGAAGTTGTGGATAGCGCAATAGTTGAAATGTATAATCAACTCGCAATTATGAGAAATACTCCAATTACTGATGAGGAACTTTCAAATGTTAAATCAGGATACTTTGGCTCATTTGCTATGTCAATGGAGGATCCAACTACAATTGCAAATCAAGCTTTATCTATTAGAACAGAGAATCTACCAGATGATTTCTACAAAACCTTTTTGAGCAATTTAAATGAGGTTACTAAAGATGATGTAATTGAATCAGCAAATAAGTTTTTCTTGATAGATAATGCTCAAATTGTTATAACAGGAAAGATTAGAGATATAATGGATAAACTTGAAAACATATCTCTTGGTGGAGAAAAGATTGAAGTTGTTTATCATGATCATTTTGGAAATATAGTAGATAAGCCTGATTATTCTATAGACTCAAACATTACAGTTGAAACAATTGTTAAAAATTATATTGATGCTATTGGGGGTAAAGAAAAGTTGTCTAAAATTTTATCAATTGAAACCAATGCAACAGCAAATATTCAAGGCACAGTCTTAGAAATGTATAGCTTAAAAAATAATCAAAATCAATCTTTAATGGAAATGTCTACCATGGGAATGACTATAGTTAAAACTGTCTTCAATAAATTTCAAGGTTATAACGAATTAAACGGTCAAAGAATTCCACTGACAGAAGTTGAGCTTGAACAAGCAATTATAAATTCTGCTTTATTTTCAGAATTAAATTTTGATTATTCATTAGTTGAACTTGTTGGACCTTCTGATGTCGAAGGGGAAAAAGCTTATGAGATAAAAGTTACAGATAATAAATCTGTTTTTTACTCAGTTGATACTGGGCTAAAATTGAAAGAGGTTGAATCACAAGAGGTTGAAGGAAATCTAATTGTTAATGAGACATTTTATAAAGAATATGAAGAGGTTGAAGGAATTCTTTTACCCAGAGTAATTAGTCAGGTTAGTCCTGCAATTCCAATACCTGGAGGAATTACATTTAAAGCAACATCTATTAAATTAAATGTTGAAACGTCAGACTCAGATTTTAATTAAAGGTAATGATAAAAAAAAGGGCGCCTTAAAGGTGCCCTTTTTACTTTAGATAATTTAGTTTTTTATAAAATCACTATATGAGAGTAACTCGATTTGACTTAAGTCAACTTTATTTATGATTTTATCATATTCACTTTTTAAATTATAAAATTCATTTTCAACTATACTTAGATTAGCAAGATCATTTTGTGAAGGTTTATCATAACTTGATGCTAATTTTGAATAAAGATCAAGTAGATCCTCTCGTA
Source organism: Candidatus Marisimplicoccus framensis (assembly GCA_042088875.1). Classification (GTDB taxonomy): domain Bacteria; phylum Bacteroidota; class Bacteroidia; order Flavobacteriales; family Flavobacteriaceae; genus Marisimplicoccus; species Marisimplicoccus framensis_A. The sequence goes on from JBELLF010000014.1 coordinate 12,038, forward strand.
ACTCATTTTCAGCTGCTCCAACATAGTTGTCACCAGTTGTAATAACAAGTGATTCTTTTAAAGTTTGTAATTTATTTTTAATTCCTTTTTTGAATTTATCAGATGATAGTATTTCATCAATTGTATATACTATATATGCTAGCTCCTCAGATAAGTTATATAACTTCATCGTAGTATCATATTTTAACATTTTTTCATTTGAATCTAAATCTGTCTTAGGATCACTAATAACATTTATAGATTTTGAAAAAATATCCTTCCCTTTTGTGATAACAACATTATATATTCCTTCCATTACTCTAGGACCTGTTAATCCACCAAAAGCTAAAGTTTTTCCCTTTGCAACTTTAGGCTGACTCATTCTGTAGTTCCATGAAACAAAGTTCATTCCTTTAGACTTACCTGGACTTAATTTTACTATAGATTCTCCACTTTCATTAATAATTTCCATAGTCATTTTTCCAAATGTATGTCTCCTTGGGAGCATATATTTAATCTGAGCATTTAAGTTAGAGTTTGATCCAAAAAATTGGGTTTCTCTTCCAAAACTATCTGAAAAACCACTTTGGTCTGACATAACATATTTGTCATTCTCAAAAAAATATAATTTCTCTGACAAAGATTTTTCATTAATTTCCCTGAGAGGTGAAATATCATCTATTATGATTATACCTCTTCCATGTGTAGCCAACACCAGATCATTTGTGTTTTTTTGTAATTCTATATGGTGAATTGCAACAGGTGGAACATTTTTGTCAAATTTATTCCATGAGTCACCTCCGTTAATAGAAATATATAATCCAAATTCAGTTCCTAAAAAAAGTAAATTTGGATTTATAAAATCTTGCTGAATGCTCCTAGTAAAACCGTAGACATCATGATTAGGTATAATATTTTCCCATGTTATTCCAAAATCTTCAGTTTTATAGGCATACGGGTTCATATCTCCAGTTGTGTGACCATCAAAAACCACATATGCGGTTCCAACATCATGAACACTTGGTTCAATATGATACACCCATGTATTTTGTGGAATACCACTAATGTTTGTGATTAAATTTTTCCATGACTTCCCACCATCAACTGTAAGTTGAATATTTCCATCATCTGTTCCTATCCAAATTACTTTCTCGTCAATTGGAGATTCAGCGATTGTAAAAATTGTAGTATGATTTTCAGCACCTGAATTATCCATTGAAAGTCCTCCTGATTCAATTTGCCTTTGTTTTGATTTATCATTAGTTGTTAGATCCGGAGAAATAATTTTCCATGTATCTCCCATATCATCAGATACATGTAAATATTGACTTCCAATAAAGAATCTGTCTGGATTATGAAAGCTTGTTGAAATAGGGGTGTTCCAATTAAATCTATATTTCTCATATCCTTCTTCTTGCAATGGTTGAATTGTCTTTACTCTATTATTATCTACATCATATCTCCATACATTTTCAGCACCTTGCATCTCTGAATAAATAATATTTTTAGTTGGGTGTTTATAAACTCTAAAACCATCACCTTGTCCAACTGGATTCCAATGTTTTGCAGATATCCCTCCAGAAGCACGAGTAGGGCCGTACCAAGAACCATTGTCTTGTAAACCTCCATAAACATTATAAGGCTCTTTATTGTCAACAGTTACATGATAAAATTGTGAAATAGGTAAATTCTCAGATATTTCCATAGTTACTCCCTTATCCCAAGACCTGTAAACTCCTCCATCAGTTCCAACATATAATAAGTCAGAATTATTGATGTCAAAAACAATGTCATGAATATCAGGATGCATGAATCCTAAGTTTTGGAAAGTTTTACCTCCATCTTTAGAAATAGAACCATATAGCCCAGCCTTAACAACTATATCCTCATTTTTAGGGTCAACTTCAATTCTAGAAAAATAAAATGGTCTTACTGTAATTCCAAAATCATTATTAATCTGTTCCCATGATTCTCCTCCATCAATACTCTTGTATAAACCTTTATCTTCATTTTTTTCAGCTTCAATGACTGTATAAAGAATTTTTGAATTAGTTTTTGCCACTGCGATTGCAAGTCTTCCTAATCTCCCTTCGGGAAAACCATTATGAATTTTATTCCATGTCTCTCCCCCATCAACCGATTTAAAAAGAGCACTGTTTTCTCCTCCTGATTCAAAAAACCAAGGTCCTCTTCTAAATTCCCACATAGACGCATATAAGATATTTGAATTATTTGGATCCATAGTCAGATCCGCTAGGCCTGTGGACTGATTTATATATAATATTTTATTCCAAGTCTGTCCACCATCAGTTGATTTATATACACCTCTTTCTTCACTATCAGACCATAACGCACCCAAAACTCCAACATAAATTTCATTGGAGTTATCTGGATTAACTATTATGTTCGAAATTCTTTCAGAATTTTTTAGACCAATATTTAACCATGATTGTCCACCATCAGTTGACTTATACAAACCATCTCCAATAGAAACACTATTTCTTGGCCATGGCTCACCTGTTCCAACATAAATTGTATTATCAGGGTCATTTGGATCTAATTCAACTGCTCCAATTGATTGAGAATGATCATCGAAAATTGGTCTAAAAGTAGCTCCCGCATTTTCTGACTTCCAGACACCTCCTCCTGCAGTTCCTGCATAAATTACTTTAGGATCTGTTGGGTGGTTTTCCATATCACTAATTCTACCACTCATTACAGCAGGTCCTATAAATCTAGCATTCAAATCTCCGTAGTAATCTTTTAATTCAATAGGTTCTTTTACTTGAGAATAAGAACTAGATGAAAGTAATAAAGTAATTACAAAAAATAAATTTTGTTTATTCATATTATTGTTGTTAAGTTATATTATTCTTGGTTATCTTCATCTGGAAATTTAAAATCAGAATCATCTAGTTCTGGGTTAATTTCCATTTTTTGAACTACAAAAGTTTGTCCCCCTGGTTGGTCCTTAACACCAAATGTTAATGAAAAAGGATAATATACTCCTTCTACTTCTTGATAATCACTAAAGCTTTGTTGAATAACAGAACCTTTTCCTGGACCCTCAAGCATTTCGGACCATACTGCCAATAATACATAATTATCCTTATCAAATAAGTAATAATCAATATTTGGATTTTCTTCTCCATCAACTAAATAAGGAGTTTTTGTCACCTTAATTTTATAGACCTCAGTTCCCTCAAAATCTTCCGTTCCCTCAAAATCAACAGTATATCCAAGGTCTTTGTATGTAACAAAAACATCAGGAAATTCTTGAAGTTCATTTTTAAAATTAATTACATCTTCTTCGTCACTTTTAACTGGCTTAAAGTCAGGAAATCCACTTGACCATAATACCTCTCCATCAAATACATTGTCCTTAAGTTCTTGACCTTGTATAGATACTGTTATACTCGATCTATTTTTAGAACTTACTATTTCAATTGGAAGTTCTAGACCTCCCTGGTTTGCTGATGCAGAAATTATTACTCCTTCAACATTTTGAATAGCTTCTACACCTCCAATTACTTCAAGATATCCATCAATTATTTCCTCAGCTGTTTGAGAGCTTAAAGTATTAATTGATAATAACATAAATATTGTTAATAATAACCCTTGAATTTTAAATTGTTTCATGATAAATTTTATTTTTAGTTTGTTTCTTTTTCAAAAATATCATTTTTTCTTGTAACTAGATATACCCCAACTAAAATAACAGAAGTACCTATAAACTGGATTAGTTTAAATTCCTCTCCATCAAGTAAACCCCAAAAAATTGCAACTATTGGAATTAAATATGTTGTTGAAACTGAGAAAACTGGAGATGAAATTGCTAGAAGTTTTATGTATAAAACTTTTGCAATTGCTGTTCCAAAAAATGCAAGAACTATTATATAAATAATTGACTCTATTATTAAAGGATCTGAGGTAAATGTTTTAAATGGAAATTCAGTAAAAAATAGAATCACTGAAGCAGGCAGAAATAGAAATATAAAACTCATTCCAATTATTGCAACTGCAGAAATCCCTGGTAATTTATATTTTAAAATATTAGCATTTACAGCATAGAAAAATGCAGCTATAATTGTAAAAGAAACATATAATAAGTTTAGGCCTGAAATTAAAAACTCATTATTAACCAAAATTAGAATCCCAATAAAACCAATAATTACACCTGCAAATTGGGTTTTTAGAAATTGCTCTTTAAAAAGTAAAACACTTATTATTAATGTAAATAAAGGTGTAAGTGATACCATAACACCTGCTATAGCACTTGAAATTTCAGTTTCAGCAAAAGCAAATAAATAATTTGGAAAAAAGGTTCCAATAAATGCTGAAAAGACCACCCATTTAATTTTATCTTTTGGTATATTCCTAAGCTTGTTGATGCTAAATGGAACAATTAGAATAGTCGTAATTATCATCCTTAATGAGCCTAATTGTACAGGAGTTAATCCTGTTAGTCCCTTTTTAATAAGTATATATGAACTCCCCCATATAATAGATAGGATTATTAATGTGCCCCATTTTCTAACACCAATATTCAATTATAAATTTATTTTGGAAGAATTAACTTTACTTGTTTAATTCTTTTATTATCTACAATTTCAACAATGAATTTGTAGTCATCATGATAAATAACTTGACCTACTCTAGGAATTTTTTTGGTTTTTTCGATTAATAGACCTCCCAAAGTTTCAATTTCAGATGATACTTGATCAAATGATAAAGTATCTTTAAGATTTATTGCTCTGTAAAAGTCTTGTAAATTAATTTTGGAGTCAAAAACATAAGTGTTCTCATCCAGCTTTGAAAAGAGATTGTCCTCTTCATCAAACTCATCACTCAGCTCACCAAAAATTTCTTCAATTACATCTTCAAGAGTTATTATTCCTGATGTACCACCATATTCATCTACCACTATTGCCATATGGATTTTCTTGGTTTTAAATTCTGTAAGAAGGTCATCAAGTTTTTTATTTTCAGGAATGTATAGTGGTTTCCTAAGTAATGAAATCCAATTAAAATTTTCTTTTTCAAGATGAGGTAAGAGATCTTTTACATATAGAACTCCTTGAACTTTATCAAGATTATCCTCATAGACAGGAACTCTTGAAAATCCATTGGATATTAATTCACTTATAATTTCATTCATATTTTTATTTGCTTCCAAAGCAAATACATCAACTCTTGGACACATAATTTGTCTAGTCTCAACGTTTCCAAAATTGACAATACCTTTAAGTATCTTTTTCTCTTCTTTGCTTGTCTCTTTTGAATCGGTTAACTCTAGTGCTTTAGATAATTTATCTACAGAGAGTTGTTCATTATCTTTTGCAAGACTAGATTCAAGATAATTCATTGATTTACTCATTGGCTGATTAAAAAGAAATAAAATGTACCTGTCAAGAAAAAAGATTGGATTCACCATTACCTTAGAAAATATCAGAGGATTTCTGTTTGCATATATCTTAGGTAAGATATCTCCAATAAATAGTATAAGCATACCTATTACACCAACCTCAATTATAGTCTCAATTATTGGATTATTAATTGAGCTTAGATAAGGGTTGTCTATAGATGCAAATAAAATAACAATTGCAATATTTATAAAATTATTTGAAATTAAGATTGTAGCAAGAAGCCTTTTAGGTTTTTCTAATAAATACTCAATTCTTTTAATTAGTTTATTACTATTATCTTCGGGAATAATTGATTTATCCAGAGAAAAAAAAGCAACCTCGCAGCCAGATGTTAATGCTGATAAGATTAGAAAAATTAGAATTAAAATAATTTTAACTATCACAGATTAATTATACTAATTAAGAATTTTAAATTGACAGACTTAGAATGGTAAGTCATCTTCTGTTTGGTCAGTCACTTGACTATTAGACACTGGAGGTCGATTTTGCTCCATGTTATTTCCTGAGTCTTTCTTTGTTGATAAAAATGTAAATTCATCAACATTTACTTCTGTAGTATATCTATCAGCTCCATCATCACCTTGCCATTTTCTAGTCCTTAGTTTACCTTCAACATAGACCTTATCTCCTTTTGATAAATATTTTTCGCAAACTTCTGCAGCTTTATTTCTAACTACAATATTATGCCAATCAGTATTTGTTACTTTTTCATTCGTTGTTTTATTTGTATAAGACTCATTAGTTGCCAATGGAAATCTTGCAATACAACCACCGTTATCAAAATGTTTAATTTTTACATCATCTCCTAGATGGCCAATTAACATTACTTTATTTAATGTTCCACTCATTGTTTAAATAATTATGGCTAAATATACAAAATTCAACTTCCTAGATTAAGTACTTACTGATAAAATTTGAAATAGGTACTGGAAAAATAAACTCATTCAAATTAGAAATATCATGTCCATCATTAATAACTGTATTTGTATTAATTAAGTAAAATGCAATGAATAAATTCTGGTGTGATAGTAAATGCTTACATCTAATTATTTTATGTTTAGAATTACTTGTTTTTAGTTCATTGTTATTTAAGAAATCTAAAAAATCAGGACTAGATGAAATATCTTCAACCAAAACATCCTGTTCAATTAATGGGAACTGATATAATTTATACCAAATATCTTTTTCTATCCTTTGATTTATTAATGTTTTACCAAAATTGTCTTTAAACACTAAATAATTAAAGTAACGATTTCTGATTTTTTTCTTTTTTGACTTAATTGGTATTAAGTCTACTTTGTTTTTATTAAATGCAAAGCATTTTAAGTTAAAAATACATGATTGACAATCTGGAAAAGGGGTGCATGATAATGCTCCAAACTCCATAAGAGCTTGATTAAAATCTCCTGGTGCTTTAGTTTTTTGTATTAGTTTATTAGCTAATTCCTTTATTTTTTTCTTTCCTTTAGTTGAATCAACTGGAATATTAACTCCATAAAATCTTGATAAAAACCTTAAAACGTTACCATCAACAACCGGATTATATCTATTAAAACATATTGATGAAATAGCAGAAGCAGTATAGTCCCCTATTCCTTTAAGGTTAATTAGCTCATCATATGTTGTTGGAAATTTTGCACCTAAATCGTTTACTATGAACTTTGAAGTTTGATGTAGATTAATAGCTCTATTATAATATCCTAGGCCTTGCCATGATTTCAAAACTGAATCTTCATCTGAATTGGCTAAATCATAAATAGTAGGAAATTTATCAATAAAATTATTAAAATATTTTTTGCCTTGAGCTATTCTTGTTTGTTGAAGAATTATTTCTGATACCCACACTCTATATGGATCATTATTTTTTCTCCATGGTAAATCTCTTTTATTAAAATTATACCATTTTAAAAGCTCTATTTCTAAAGGCATACATATATTAATTATATAAAAGTAAGGCATTAATTTAAAATTTAAATTTATATATTTGCTAGCCTTAAAAAGCTAATAGTATAATCAAATAACAGAAAATGACAAAGGCAGATATTGTAAAAAATATTTCAGATCAAACAGGGGTTGATAAAACTGATGTACAAATGATCGCAGAAAAATTTATGGATGAAATTAAAAACTCACTCCAAAAAAATAATAACGTTTACTTAAGAGGATTTGGAAGTTTTATTGTTAAAACTAGAGCAGAAAAAACAGGTAGAAATATTTCAAAAAATACAGCTGTTATTATTCCAGCTCATAATATTCCTTCTTTTAAACCTTCAAAAACTTTTGTTGAATCTGTTAAGAAAAGTGTGCCAGTTGGCTAATTAAAAATAACAAGTATGCCTAGCGGTAAAAAAAGAAAAAGACACAAGGTTGCCACGCACAAAAGGAAAAAAAGAGCGAGAGCAAACAGACACAAAAAGAAATAGTGTTTTGGGGTACACTCTATACATCCCAAGTTCTTTGAAATAAAGTATAACGAAAGTTATATAAATATTGAAAATGTTTAACCTTTCTACATAAGTGTAGAAATAAATTTTAAAACAGTGAAAAAAGAATTGATTATAAGGTCAAATTCAAATGCTGTTGATTTTGCAATGCTCAATGAAGGAAGATTAGTTGAGCTTGATAAGGAAGAAGGTAAAAACAAGTTTTCAGTAGGTGATATTTTTGTTGCAAAAATTAGAAAAACTATTCCTGGTTTAAATGCCGCATTTGTAGATGTAGGACATGAAAAGGATGGATTTCTTCACTATCATGACTTAGGTCCAAAACTTTTATCATTATCAAAATTTGTACATGAAATTGATGGTAAAAAAGTAAAATCTTTTTCATTTAATAAGTTTCAGTTTGAAAAAGAAATTCCAAAAAACGGACTAGTTAAAGATTGTCTCAAAGCTAAGCAGACAACTTTAGTACAAATAATAAAAGAACCAATATCAACCAAAGGTCCAAGACTAAGTTCTGAGATTTCATTAGCAGGTAGGTTCATGGTTCTGATTCCCTTTTCAGAGAGAATCTCTACTTCACAAAAGATTAAAAGTCAAGATGAGAAAAAAAGACTAAGAACCTTAGTTAAGAATATTAAACCAAAAGGATTTGGAGTAATTATTCGAACAGTAGCAAAAAATAAAACTGTAAGTGAGTTAGAAACTGATCTAAAAGATTTAATTCTAAGATGGAAAAGACTTTGTATAAATTTTAGTAAAGCAGATTCATATCCAACAAAAATCTTAGGAGAAATTAATAGAACTACATCTAAATTAAGAGATGTATTTGATGATTCATTCTCAAATATATATTTAGATGATCCTAATTTATATTCTGAAATAAAGGAATATATAAAAGTTATAGCTCCAAGTAAATCATCAATAGTTAAATTATACAAAGGTGTAACTCCAATTTTTGAAAAATATGGAATTGAAAGACAGATTAAATCATCATTTGGTAGAACTGTCTCAATGCAAAAAGGAGCATATCTTATTATTGAACATACTGAAGCTCTTCATGTAATTGATGTAAATAGTGGAAACAGATCAAATAAATCAAAAACACAAGAAGAGACAGCTATGGAAGTAAACTTAATAGCTTCAGCAGAAATTGCCAGGCAGTTAAGATTAAGAGATATGGGTGGAATTATAGTTGTTGATTTTATAGATTTAACTACAAGAGAAAACAGAAAAAAGCTTTTTGATCATTTCTGTGCTGAAATGGCAAAAGATAGAACAAAACATAAAATTCTTCCACCAAGTAAGTTTGGATTAATTCAGATAACAAGGCAAAGGATAAGGCCTGAAATGAGTATTAAGACAAAAGAAGCTAATCCTAATAAAGACTTGGAAGTGGAAGCACCTATTCTTCTTGTTGACAAAATCAAAGCTGAACTTAACATGATTGTTAAGAATTCGCGCTATAAAAGTGGAACGATATATATTCACGTTCATCCATTTGTAGCAGCGTATATAAACAAAGGTCTATTTTCATTGAGGAATAGATGGAGTTTTCATTTTAAAAGGGTAATTAAAATTGTACCCAGAGACTCTTATTTATATCTTCAATACAACTTTACTAATAATAGATCTAAAATTTTAAAATAAAATGATAAAAAAACCGCTTAGAAATTCTAAGCGGTTTTTTTTATATTATAGTATGGAATCTTCTATTAAAAGAAAAATTGAAAATTATTGTGCATATCAAGAAAGATGTCACTCTGAAGTAAAACGTAAATTAAATAGTTTAGGAGTATTTGGAGAAGATCTTGATGAATACTTATGTTATTTAATTGATGAAAACTTTTTATCTGAAACTAGATTCTCTGAAGCTTATGTAAGAGGTAAATTTAATAATAACAGTTGGGGTAAAATTAAAATTATTAAAGAGTTAAAGGCCAGAAATATTTCAGATTGGAATATTAATAAGGCGTTAGATCAGATTAATGACAAGCAGTATAATGATAAGCTTAAAAATTTATGTTTAAAAAAAATTGATTCTAGTGATAAGTCTTCAACAAAATTAAAAGATAAAATAATTAGGAGTCTAACTTATAAAGGCTGGGAATTAGATAAAGTAATAAAATTGGTTAATCAACTAATATGATAAGTTGATTATTACTCATCTCAACTGTTCCTGACTCAATTTTAAGTATTGTTTCATTATCAGAAATTTCAAATTGATCCTTAACGCTAGAGTCAAAATTTAATTTACCTATAATTTTAACTTCTCCTTTCTTTAAAGTAGAGACAATAGGCGCATGATTGTTTAAAACTTGGAAGTCTCCTACTGAACCTGGAAGGTGAACTGAATCAACTTCACCTTTAAAAAGAGTTTGCTCTGGAGTAATTATTTCTAGATACATTTTTATTTTGTTTCAGCAAGCATTTTTTCACCTGCCTCAATTGCCTCTTCAATAGTACCCTTAAGGTTAAACGCAGCTTCAGGAATATGAT
>JBELLF010000015.1:0-21727 GCA_042088875.1 Candidatus Marisimplicoccus framensis
AATTTTTGCAATTTCAATAACTCTCATTGGTATTAGATTGATTGCAAATATAATATTATCTTTTAGGTGATAAAAAAATGAAGTTTTTGTTATATCCTATATCGATTATATATGACTTAATTACAACTTTAAGAAACTTTTTGTTTGATATAGGTTTAATTAATTCAGTTCAGTACAAAATTCCAACTATTGGAGTTGGGAACTTGTCAACGGGAGGGACAGGAAAATCAATGTTAGTTGATTATTTAATAGAACTTTTAAAAATAAAATATAGTTTAACTACTTTAAGTAGAGGGTATAATAGGGATACAAGTGGTTTTATTCAAGCTACTTCAAAATCATCGGCATATGAGATTGGAGATGAACCTTATCAATTTTACTCAAAGCATCCTGAAATTAATGTTGTTGTTTGTGAGGATAGAAGAAAAGGAATGAAGTTAATTTTAAATAGTTTGCCTAATACTCAAATAAGTATTTGGGATGATATATTTCAACATAGATATGTCAAGCCTGGATTAATGCTATTAACTACAACATTTAAATACCCATATTACAAAGATGAAATTCTTCCTATTGGTAATCTAAGAGAGAATAAAAATTCATCTAAACGAGCTGATCTTATAATTATTACTAAATGTCCAGATGATTTGTCTAATAAAGATAAATTAGATTTTATAGAAAAGTTAAATCCAGATGAAAACCAAAAAGTTTTTTTTAGTACTATTTCTTACAAAAAAAGACTAAAGTCAGATGATTTAGCTATTCATATGGACGATCTTAAAGAAGAGGAATTCATACTGGTTACTGGAATTGCAGATTCCTCTTATTTGGTTAAATACCTTGAAAACAAAAACCTAAAGTTCAAACACTTAAAATATTCAGATCATTATAATTTTAAAAAATCATCAATTGATAAAATAATTTCTATCTCAAAGAATAAAAAAATAATTACAACAGAGAAAGACTTTGGCAGGTTAAAGCCAAAAATAAATAGAGGTGAAATATATTATTTAGAGGTATCAATTGAGTTTCCAGATAATTTGAATCAAACAAGTTTTGATGAAGTAGTTAATGAGTTTGTCGAAAACTATTAATGAATGTGTTTATGCGCCTTATATGATGATCTAACAAGAGGGCCACTTTCAACATGTCTAAAGCCCATCTCTTTGCCAATAATTTCAAATGTTTTAAACTCATCAGGTGTAATAAAGTCAACAACCGGTAGATGTTTTTTTGAAGGCTGAAGATATTGACCTAAAGTAACTATATCAACTCCAACTCTTCTAAGATCATCAAGAGTTTCAAGTACTTCTTCTCTCTTTTCTCCTAAACCAAGCATTACACCTGATTTTGTCCTTGAAATACCACTTTCTTTTAAATATTTCAAAACCTCAAGACTCCTATCATATTTAGCTTGTATTCTTACCACTTTTGTTAGTCTTCTAACAGTTTCTAAATTATGAGAAACTACTTCAGGAGCAACCTTAATAATTCTGTCAATATTTTCAGTTTCTCCTTTAAAATCAGGAATTAAAGTTTCAATAGTTGTATTAGGATTTAGATCTCTGATTGCCTTAACAGTTTCAGCCCAAATAATGGAACCACCGTCTTTTATATCATCTCTATCAACCGATGTAATTACTGCATGTTTAACACCCATTATATTAATTGATCTAGCAACTTTAAAAGGTTCAAGCTCGTCAACTGGCAAGGGGCTTCCTGTCTGGACATTACAAAAACCACATGACCTAGTACAAATGTTTCCTAATATCATAAAAGTTGCAGTGCCTTCAGTCCAGCATTCACCCATATTTGGGCAATTACCAGAAACACATATTGTATGAAGTTTATTTTCTTCTACTGTTGATCTTAGTTGAGTATACTTTTTACCAATTGGAAGTTTAACTCTAATCCAATCAGGTTTTTTAGTTCTAATTTTTTCCTTAGAGTCAGATTTTGGTAAGTTTAGTTTTACCCAGCCTTGATTTACTGTTTTTGTCTCAGACATATCTTACAAATATACAAACTATATAAACCTGGTCAAAATGTATCCAAATGCAAAAAGACTTAAAAATAAAATTCCAGCTATACTTAAAACTCTCAATGATTTAGAAGGCTTATGCTGATCAGGCATATTTTTACTTGTAACAAGCTTATAATTTAATATTGCATAAAATGGTGCAGTAATAAAGGATAATACAGTTGCAATTTCAACTAAGGCACCCATTTCAGATAGTAAGAAATAAAATATTAACATTGTACCTATCGCTAATATAGATATCCAATGAAAATAGTAATTCTTATTAGAATTTTTTGTTAATAATTGGGTAGTTCTTGACATGGTTCTTGGAGATGCATCAAGGGTAGTAATTGTAGTACTAAGCATAGTTGTAAATGCACATATTGATATAATTAAATATAAATTGTCTCCTAAGTTTGAAGTATAAAGTTCTATAAGCTGACCTGCAAATACACTACCACTACTTGAAAAACTAATTCCTGAGTTATACATCACAAGTGTTCCAAGACTTACAAAACAGATGCCTAAAAAAACGGTTGCTATATATCCAACATTGAAATCAAACAGACTATCTTTTTTTGTTATTTTTTGAGTTTTGGTTTTTTCTATAGCCCAAATAGAATGCCAAATAGAAATATCCAAAGGAGCTGGCATCCATCCCATAAAAGCTACTAAAAATACTAAACCTGCACCTGTAGGAAATACCTGCTCGAAAGTGTATGTTTCTATAGTATTTAATGAAGCTACACCAGTAGAGAAAATTGTACTAATTGCTAAAATTAAAATAATAATCTTAATCATTCTGTCTAGTAGATTATATTTACCAACTAATAAGATTAAGTAGCATGATACAGTTATAATTAAACTCCAAATAACCATGTTATCAGTAAAACCAAAAAGGCTTGAGGCAAGTCCAGCTGTAACAATGGTAACTGCAGTCTGTATAGTAAACATTGTTAAAATATTTAAAATAAAATATGCTATTAAAAAAAACTTACCAATTTTATAATATCCATCTAATAAACTTTCTCCTGTTGCAATTGCATATCTAGGTCCATATTGGAAGAAAGGATATTTAAATAAATTGACTAAAACAAGTGCCCAAATTAACCCAAAACCAAAATCAGCTCCAGCTCTAGTGGATTGTACAAGGTGAGAAACCCCAATTGCAGCTCCTGCAAAAAGTAACCCTGGCCCAAGTTTTGAAATAGCTTTAATCATTTGGAATCATTTGCACATTCGGAACTTGTTGGAATCTTACCACATATTCCGCATGGCTCATTAGAATTTTGAAGAAATGGGCTTTGACTAGCACAAGTTCCTGAAAACTCTCCATTTTTCTTAACGATTAGCTTTATAGCTATTCCTGAAAATGCAATAGCAACTAATATAATTGAGATTAGAAATATCTCCATTGGACAAAGCTATAAAAAAATCGTAATTTTAGTTGTGCTTAACTTAATTAAGAATAACATTAAGTTCTCTAATAAGTGGTTAATAATTTTAATCATTAATTATTCCTGTACCAATAATCTTAAAGTTTCAGAATCAGAGATTTTATCAGCTTCTTCTTGGTCTAAAAATGATCAGTTACCAACTTTTGAGGAATGTGTCGATCTTAACGGTGATGAAGGTTTATTATGTTTTAGAAATATAATTGAAACTGAAATGAATGAGTTTATGTCTGATAAGACTTTCCCCTTGGATACAACTCAATATAGATTAACAATAAAGATAGATTCAGAGGGTAATTTTATTTTAGATAAATTATCTCCAGATAATAAATTGGATATTGAGTCTTTAACAATATTAAAAGATGCAGTAAGTGGAATTAAAAAAGCTCTTCCTGCTGTTAAAACAAACGTAGGAGAATTTGTAGAAGTAAAATTTAATCTACCTTTTAGGTTTAATTATGAATAATAAAGTTCCTGATAATACAATAATAATGGGAATAGATCCAGGAACTAATATTACAGGATTTGGTGTAATTAGAATAAAAAATAATCATATGAAACTTGTAGATCTCATTGAATTTAAACTCTCAAAGAAAAAAGATCATAGCGCAAAACTTTCAGAAATTTTTAATAAGACTTCAGAGCTAATAAAACTTCATAATCCTAATTTTGTAGCAATTGAATCTCCATTTTTTGGCAAAAATGTTCAATCAATGTTAAAATTGGGAAGAGCTCAAGGTGTGTCAATGGCTGCAGCTCTTAATCTTGATATTCCAATTACAGAATATTCTCCCAAAAAAATTAAAATGGCAATTACAGGGAGTGGTAATTCGTCTAAAGAGCAAGTTGCTAAAATGCTAAGAACCATGTTAGATATAAAAGAAATGCCAAAAAATCTTGATTCTACTGATGGATTAGCAGCTGCAGTCTGCCATTATTTTAATTTTGGTAACTCAAGCTCAAAGAAAGACTTTTCAAATTGGGCTAGTTACATAAGTAAAAACCCAGACAAACTGGTTTAATTTCCAAAATACTTGTAGAAATTTTGAATTGTATCAATTCCAATGAAGAAATTTTTTAATCCAAAGTTTTCATTTGGTGAGTGAATAGCATCACTGTCTAATCCAAATCCCATAAGCACTGTTTTTATTCCTAAAACACTTTCAAACATGGGCACAATTGGAATACTTCCACCATCCTTTTGAGGTATTGGATTTTTACCGAAACTGTCTTTGTATGCATTTATAGCAGATTTATAACCCTTAAAATTTTCAGGAGTTACATATGGATTACCACCATGATGAGTTAAAACTTCAATTGAAACAGATTTTGGAGCAATATTTTTTATGTGATCTTTAAATAATTCACTTATTTTTTTCCAATCTTGATTAGGAACAAGTCTCATCGAAATTTTTGCACTTGCTTTACTTGGAATTACAGTTTTAGATCCCTCACCAGTATAACCTCCCCAAATCCCGTTTACGTCTAGAGTTGGTCTTATAGACTTTCTTTCCAAAGTAGTATAACCTAGCTCTCCCTTTACCAGCTCTAGACCTAAAGATTTTTTAAAATTTTCTTCGTCAAAATTTGATTTTTCCTCGATTAAATCTCTACTTGATTTATCAATTTCAATTACATCATCATAAAAACAAGGAATTGTAATCTTACCTTTATTGTCAATAAGTGAGCTTATAATATCAGATAAAATATTTATTGGATTAGCCAGAGTACCTCCATATGTCCCTGAGTGAAGATCTCTGTTAGGACCTTTAACCCTTAATTCCATGTATGCAAGTCCTCTCAAACCAACAGTTAAAGTTGGATTGTTTAGATTGCTAAGACCAGTATCTGAAATTAAAATGACATCTGCCCCTAATTTATCTTTATTCTCTCTTAAAAAACTTTCAAGGTTTTCACTTCCAACTTCTTCCTCTCCTTCAATCATAAATTTCACATTACAATTAAGCTTATTCTTTTTTATTAGTTGTTCGAAAGCTTTTAGATGCATAAATACTTGACCTTTATCATCACATGCACCTCTTGCAAATATTGCTCCGTCTGGATGAACATCAGTTTTTTTAATTACTGGTTTAAAAGGAGGATTTGTCCAAAGTTCAATTGGGTCAGGTGGCTGAACATCATAATGACCATAAACAAGGATAGTTGGCATTGATTCATCTATTATTTTTTCTCCATATACAATTGGGTGTCCATTGGTTGAGTATATTTTAGATGAATCACAGCCTGAGTTTATGAGTTGATTAGATAACCATTTTGCAGTCTCTTCCATAGTCTCCTTGTATCTTGAATCAGCACTAATAGATGGTAATTCTAGAAATTCAAAAAGTTGATTTAAATAATTCTGTTTTTCCTTCTCAGATAATGTACTCATAGTTAATTTATATTTAAAAACTTATTTATATTTGTTCACCTTTTGCGGGTGTGGTGAAATTGGTAGACACGCTAGACTTAGGATCTAGTGCCTAACAGCTTGGGGGTTCGAGTCCCTTCACCCGCACTTTTTTATCTTCTTTAACTCAAATATATTTCTAGGAATTAAAAGTTTAATTATCAATTAGTTGGAGGATTATATCCAGGGCCTCTTACAAATCGTCCTGGGAAATTACCAGTATGATTTCCGTTTAATAATACTTGAATTCCATTTACAAAAACATGTTCTACGCCTTCAGCAAATTGCAAGGGATCTTCAAAAGTTGCTTTATCCTCAATTCTTTCTGGATCAAAAACAACAATATCTGCAAAATACCCAATCTTTAAATATCCTCTTTTTTTAATTCCAAGATTTTCAGAAGGAAAACCAGATAATCTTCTAATTGCCTCCTCCATTGGAATTAATTTCTCTTCTCTAACATATTTCCCTAGAACTCTTGCGAAACTACCAAATGCTCTAGGATGAGTTATAAAATCTTTTGATATATCTGAATAGGAGCCCGCATCTGAATCAAATGAAACCCATGGAAGCATAATTTTTTTTCTGACATTATCTTCTGACATACTAAAATAAATACATTGTATTCTGCTTTCATCCTCAATTATAAGATTTACAATTGTTTCTTCAGGAGTTTCACCTCTAAGTTCAGCAGCCTCGGCAATAGTCATACCTCTATACTTATCAGACATAGACTGTTTATTAAACCCTACCATTAATATATCTTCGGGAGGCTGTTCTGAAAGTTCTTTTCTTATATCCTTAAAAAGCCTTTCTCTTATATCTGGCCTTTTCATTCTGTTAATCCACGCTTGCCTTCCTCCTTCCTGAACCCAGGTTGGAATAACTCCAGTTAATCCAGTTGATGAGGCTGGGTATGTATACATATCTGCAGTTATTTTTAGACCACTTTCTCTTGCTTTTTTAACCTTATTAATAACTGAGTCTAATAGATGCCAATTTGGTTTTCTTGAAGCTTTAAGGTGATATATTTGAGATGGTATACTAGCCCTTTCAGCAATCTCAAGCAATTCATCTACTGCCTCTAAAACTCTCGAATCCTCATTTCTCATGTGAGATATATAACTTCCACCATAAGATGATGCAATTTTTGATAATTCAACTAATTCATCAGTATCAGCATAATCTCCAGGAGCGTATATTAATGATGATCCTATACCCATTGCTCCTTCCTCCATAGCAATTCTTACAATATTTTTCATTGAATCCATTTCATACTCTGTAGCCTTTCTATTTTCAAAACCAATTTCTTGAATTCTAACTGTTGCTGCTCCTAGATATGAAGCAATATTTGTTGAAACTCCACTTTGTTCAAGTTCTTCCATGGCTTCTCCAAATCCGATAAAATTATTATTTTCTATTGATCCTCTTGGACCAGGAGATGTTCCTTCTCCAAAAACCTCAAGGGTAACTCCCTGCTTCAGATCACTAAGAGATCTTCCATCTTGCATTAAAGTATTATATCCCCAACTAAGCATATTTACAAAACCAGGTGAAATAATTTTATTAGAAGCATCTATTGTATCTTTTGCAATGAAATTCTGTTTTTTGCCAACATAAAAAATAGTATCATTTTTAACTGCAATATTTCCAACAAAACCTTTTTTACCTGACCCATCATGAATAGTACCACCAGTAATTAAGACATCAACATCATAAGTATTATTTGTGCAAGAAAGAGCTAAAAAAATAATTGCAAATAGAAATTTTTTCATTGATTAACTATTTCAAACAATTTATTAAAAATTTCAGTATTATCATAAACACCCTTAAAGTTGTGGGCCTTATATCCAGAGCTAAAAACCGGAACCATAGTAGCAGTATGACTTCCAGATACATATTTATTTTTAACCTTGGATTTTAATAAATCACCTCCTGTAATTGCAGCCCCTCCAGTCTCATGATCAGCAGTTATTACAACAAGTGTATTGTCATCATTATCGATAAAATCAAAAACTGTTTTAATTGTATTATCAAATTCAATCATCTCGCTATTCATGTGCATAGGATCATTATCATGACTTCCCCAATCTATTTGAGCTGATTCAATAAGAAGAAAAAAGGGTTTATCTAGACTCTCTAACTTTTGAATTGTAGATTCAACCAGACTCGGTAAAGATGGCTCTCTGCCTTTATGCTTTTCAATAGGATCGTCATAACTAGTTAAATATCCAATTTTATTAGAATAATTATTATTATATGTCTCAATACTGGTTGCAAAAAAATAGTCTTCCATCTCAGCTAGTAAATTTCTATTATCTGATCTATTATTAAAATATCTTTCACCTCCTCCAACAAAGAAATTTATTCCACTTTTTGCAAGCTGACTTGCAATATCTTCGTACTGATATCTACTTTTTACCTTTGAATAGTATGATGCAGGAGTTGCATGAACTATAGTAGAGGTAACTATTATTCCAGTTGAGTAGCCTAAATCTTTACAAATTTCTAAAATACTTTTTACTGGTTTATAATTATCATCCATTCCAACCACTCTATTTTTTGTTTTTACACCAGATGACATTGCAGTTCCAGCTGCAGCGGAATCAGTAATTAATTTGTCTGATGAGTGAGTCTTAATCAATCCAACATATTTGGATCTCTCCAAAGATGTATAATTATTATTAGAGTACATTCCAGATGAAATTTGGGAAAGGCCCATACCATCTCCAATCATCATAATAATATTTGGTTTTTTTGAATTTTGACTTTGGACAGTAAAACAACTTAAAGTAATTAAAAGAAAAAGGGTTTTTTTAATCATAATGCAAAGTTAAATTTATATATCAGATCATTGTAAAGTTTTTATTAATGAATCAATAACTTTTCTGTTGTTTTTTTCATTTTCGTAAATATAGCCTGAATTGATTTTACCTAATTTTTTCTCTTTTTCTTCTCTAAGACATAGTTCATTAAATATTTTTGAAAATTCAACAGAATTGTTTATTGATATTACACCGCCTAAATCAATTAAATCTTCTGCCTCTTTAAATCCATGATATAAATTTCCTATAATAACTGGACATGAAAAAACTGAAGGCTCAAGAATATTATGAAGACTATTATTAGAAAAACCCCCACCTACATAACAAAAGTTTGCATATTTATACATATACCTAAGTTTTCCAATTGAGTCAACAATTAATACCTTTTTTTGAAAGTCTTCTTCTTTTATAAGACATGATAGTTTGACACAAGAATTTCCAAAAATATTCTCTAGCTCCTTTATTTGTTTTTTGGATACTTCGTGGGGTGCAATAATGGACTTGATATTACTGCTTCCTATAGATTCTTTTATAATTTTTATATCTCTTCTCCAAACACTTCCTGCAATAAAACATTTATTATTTTTAATAAACTTTTCAATAACATCAATATTTTTATTTTCATTAAGTGTTTTAATTACAGATGTAAATCTAGAGTCACCTGATTCAACTACATTTTGGATGGAGTACTTATTAAGTATTAATTTTGAGTTATTATCTTGAACATAAAAAAAATCGATCATTTTTAATTTGTTTAAAAACCATTTACCAAAGATTCCAAAATAAAAATTACTATGCTTAAATTTTGAAGAAACTGAATAAATAATTGAGTTATTCTCTTTTAATTCAGATATATAATTAGGCCATAAATCATTTTTGATAATTACTGCAACTTTAGGATTCACATATTTTATAAACTTTTTAGAGTTATTTGAAGAATCAATTGGCAAATAAGTAATAGAATCAGCGTGCTTATAATTTTTAACATTTTCATAGCCAGATGGAGAGAAAAATGTGACAAGAATTTTTAGGTTATTGACTTTGATTTTTAATTCTTCAATTATTGGTCTGGCAATTTCAAATTCTCCCAATGATGATACATGAAACCAAATATTTTTTTCATTGGGATTAATCTCATTTTTCAAAATTCTAAATGCTTTTTTTCTGCCTTTGTGAAATAGATCTATTTTTTTTGAAAATAATCTAAATGGTATGCTTAAAGCATTAATAGTAATGATAAATATTTCATAAATAATTTTCACCAGTTCCTTTTTCCAAAAATACTTTTTTAATTTTGTTTTCGATGAAAAAAATCAACATGGTTGACCTTAACGGTCAATATAGAAAAATTAGATGGCAGGTTAACAGAGAGATTAAAAAAGTAATTAAATCATCATCTTTTATAAATGGTCCCTCAGTTAAAGAATTTCAAAAGAATTTACAGAACTTTTTAGGTATTAGACATGTAATTCCATGTGCCAATGGTACAGATGCTCTTCAGGTTGCATTAATGTCTCTTGAATTAAATCAAGGAGATGAGGTCATCACAACAAATTTCTCATTTGCTTCAACTATAGAAGTAATTCTTCTTCTTGGATTAAAGCCTGTTGTAGTAGATATTGACCCAAAGACATTCAATATAAATCCTAGCTTAATAAAAGACAAAATTAGTGATAAGACTAAAGCTATAATTCCAGTTCACTTGTTCGGACAAACTTGTAATATGCAAGAAATTCTTGAAATAGCCAATAAACATAATTTATTTGTTATTGAGGATAATGCTCAAGCTCTAGGGTCAAAGTATAAATTTTCAAGCTCTGAAAAACAGATGGCTGGTACTATTGGAGATATTTCTACTACATCTTTTTTTCCTTCAAAGAATTTAGGTTGTTACGGTGATGGAGGTGCCATTATGACAAACTCAGATAATCTAGCATACAAGATAAGAGGATTGGTTAATCATGGTATGTATGAAAGATATTATCATGATGAGATTGGTGTAAACTCTAGACTTGATTCTATTCAAGCCGCAATTTTAAATGTAAAACTGAAGTATCTAAACAAATACAATAATAGTAGAAAAGAATCTGCTAAATTATATAACGAAAAGTTTGATAAGATTGAACTTCTTGAGACTCCATTTGTTGAATCTGATTCTGATACTCATGTTTATCATCAGTACACTTTAAAGGTTAAAAATGGAATGAGAGATAAATTGGCTGAACAACTTTCAAAAAATAATATTCCATTTGGTATATACTACCCCCTCGGATTTCATGAACAAAAGGCTTATAAACAAGAATTTATGTCTGACAACGACTTTCCAGTTACTAATCAAGTAAAAAATGAGGTGATTTCATTACCAATGCATACAGAGCTTTCAAAGAGACAGATAACTTATATCACAGATACTATTTCTAGTTTTTTTGAATAATTATTCATTTCTTCTACTTTAGTAAAAAAATATAAATGAGAATAATACTTTTACTTCTGTCTTTGTTTACGGTTTCAGCTCAAGACATCTATATACATGCTGGAAAAATTTATGATACTAACTCCGGAAAATTAAGTTCAGAAAAAACTATTATAATTTCAAGTAATATAATCAAGTCAATAGAAAATGGATACATAGAAGCAAGTGACAATGATATAGAGATATACGACTTAAAATCTAAAGTTGTAATGCCTGGATTGATTGATTTCCATGTTCATATGGAGAGTCAATCAGGTGGTCAAGATAGATATGTAAGAAGATTTCAAGACAATAAGGCAGATGTAGCTTTTAGATCTTCGGTTATTGCAAAGAAGACTCTTATGTCAGGGTTTACATCAGTCCGAGATGTTGGGGGATCTGGTGTAAATATCTCATTAAGAAACGCTATTAATAATGGTGTTATTCCAGGCCCTAGAATTTTTACTTCAGGAAAAACAATTGCTACTACTGGTGGTCATGGCGATAGGACAAATGGTTTTAGAGATGATCTTGTTGATGATCCAGGTCCTGAGCAGGGAGTTGTAAACTCTATTGCTGATGCTAGAAAGGCTGTCAGATATAGATATAAAAATGGAGCTGATTTAATTAAAATTACTGCAACAGGAGGAGTAATGAGTTTAGCTAAAAATGGGCAAAACCCTCAATTTAATGAAGAAGTAATAAGAGAAATTATTAAAACCGCAGATGACTACGGTATGCATGTTGCAGCTCATGCTCATGGAGACGAAGGTATGTTTAGAGCTGTAAATGCAGGTGTTACTACTATTGAACATGGATCAATTATGGCAGATAGAACAATGAGACTTATGAAAGAAAAACAAACTTATTTAGTCCCAACTATAAGTGCTGGTGAACATGTAGCTAAAATGGCTAAAATTCCTGGATATTATCCTGAAATAATAATACCTAAAGCCCTTGAAGTAGGAGTACAGAATAAAGCTACCACAAAAAAAGCCTATAAAATGGGTGTTCCAATTGCCTTTGGAACTGATGCAGGTGTTTTTCCTCATGGAGATAATGCTGGAGAATTTGTTTACATGAAAGAAATTGGAATTCCAGCTGAGTATTCCTTAAACTCTGCAACAATAACAAACGCCAAACTATTGAATATGGAAAACCTTTTAGGCCAATTAAAGGAGGGATTTTATGCTGATATCATTGCAGTTGATGAAAGTCCTCTAGAAAATATTGCTACTTTAGAAAATGTAATTTTTGTTATGAAAGACGGTAAAGTCTATAAAAATTAAATTTTTGAGACTATTACTTCAGGATTAATTTTTCTTATTAATCCCTGAAGAGTATTACCAGGCCCAACCTCAACAAATTCATTAATACCGTCGTTAACCATTTCATTTACACTCTGACTCCAGAGTACTGCTCCTGTTAATTGACTTAATAGATTCATTTTGATTATTTCAGGGTCTGTTACTGGCTTAGCACAAAAGTTTTGATAGATATTACAAATTGGCTTTCTAAACTCAGTCTTATCAATTCCGTCTTTGAGCTCTTTCTTGGCTGACTCCATAAGATCTGAATGAAAAGCACCACTAACTGGAAGTATTAAAGCTCTTTTTGCGCCTCTCTCTTTAAGAATTTGGCAAGCTTTTTCAACTGCATTACATTCTCCAGAAATTACCAATTGACCTGGACAATTGTAATTAGCAGGTTTCACATTTTCACCTATTTCATTACAAACATCCTCAACAATTTTATTTTCTAGCCCTAAAATTGCTGCCATTGTTCCGTTAGTTTTTTGACAAGCTTCTTGCATAGCATTTGCTCTAATTGAGACTAACTTTAATCCATCCTCAAAACTTAATGCCTCAGATGAAACTAATGAAGAGAATTCACCAAGTGAATGTCCTGCACAAGCTTGAGGCTTAAACTCCTTTGAAGTAAGAGCAGATATTACAGAATGAATGAAAATTGAGGGTTGAGTAACTTTTGTTTGTAAAAGATCCTCAGGTGTTCCCTCAAACATTAAGTTGGTAATATTAAATCCTAAAATATCATTTGATTTATTAAATAAATTTCTAGACTCAGATATATTATCATAAATTTCTTTACCCATTCCAGGTTTCTGTGATCCTTGACCAGGAAAAACAAATGCTTTCATATTATTTCCTTATGTATGTTAAAAAAGAATATTTTGTATTACTATCATCATCTAAATAATTAACTAACTCGGTAGCAAGCTCAAATTTATCCATAGGGATGTCAGGGAAAAAAGCATCTCCTTGATAATCTTTATAAACCCTTGTTAATTCTATCTTATCAACAAGATTAATTGTCTGCGAGTATATCTCCCCTCCGCCAATTATAAATGGTTGTAAATCCTCTCTACATACTTCTATAGCATATTCAATACTACTAAATACCTCAATACCTTCTGGAGAATAATCTTCATTCCTTGTAACAACAATATTTCTTCTGTTTGGTAATGGACTAGGTAAAGATTCAAAGGTCTTTCTGCCCATAATAACTGAATGACCTTGAGTCAACTTTTTAAATCTTTTTAAATCCTTTGGAATATTCCAAATCAACTTATTATCTAACCCAATAACATTATTTGTTGAAGCTGCTGCGATAATTGTAAGTTCACTTTTAATCATAATTAAACAGAAATCTTACCCTTTATTGATGGATGTGAATTATAATCTAAGATTTCTATATCCTCATATTTAAAATCTTCAATTTTTTTTACAAGAGGGTTAAGTTTAAGTTTAGGTAATTTCATTGGTTCTCTTGTTAACTGAAGATCAACTTGCTCTAAATGATTTAAATAAATATGAGTGTCACCAAATGAATGTATGAAATCTCCAACATCATATTCACATACTTGAGCTATCATATGAGTTAAAAGAGCATATGAAGCTATATTAAATGGAACACCTAGAAATACATCTGCACTTCTCTGATACATTTGACAGGATAGTTTACTATCCGAAACATAAAACTGAAAAAATGCATGACATGGAGGCAAAGCTGCCTTTCCATTTTTAACATTATCACTGAATGATTTTGAACTATCAGGAATAATATTTGGATTCCAGGCTGTTACTATCATTCTTCTACTTGATGGGTTATTTTTAAGCGAATAAATTACATCCTTTAACTGGTCTATGCCATCAGAATTCCAGTTTCTCCACTGGTGTCCATAAATTGGACCAAGATTTCCATTAATATCAGCCCACTCATCCCATATGGTTACACCATTCTCTTTGAGATACTTTATGTTTGTATCACCATTTATAAACCATATAAGTTCATGTATTATTGATCTTAAATGAAGTTTCTTAGTAGTGACAAGAGGAAAACCTTCTTGAAGATTAAACCTCATTTGATATCCAAAGACACCAATTGTACCTGTACCAGTCCTGTCCTCTTTTTTTACTCCTTTTTCTTTTATGTGATGAAGTAAATCTAAATATTGTTTCATTATACCTTTTTTCTAGTATCTAATTCATCTCTTAATCTAGCAGCTAATTCATATTCTTCATTTTGAATACTTTTTTCTAGCATCTTTTTAATGTTTGTGGTTGAAATTTTTTTAATATCCTTAGTGTTTTTAGTTCTAGAATCATTTGAATCGGATATATTATCTTTAAAAAAGTTTTCATCTGTGAGATTAATTCCCTCTGCGTATTTTTTATCATCTTCAAACCCAACTTCATCTAAAATTTCTTTAGTTACAAAAACAGGAGCATTAAATCTAATTGATAAAGCAATAGCATCAGATGTTCTTGAATCAATTTTTACCACTTCACTATCTTTTTCACATACCATATTTGAATAGAAAACACCTTCACTTAATTTATGAATAATTACATGGTTTAAACTTATACCAAATCTATCAGCAAATCCTTTAAATAGTTCATGAGTAAGAGGCCTAGTAGTCTTATTTTTTTTTTCTAGTGCAATTGCTATTGACTGTGCTTCAAACCCTCCTATTACGATAGGTAATTTTTTGTTACCATTAACTTCATCTAAAATCAATGCAAAGGCTCCTGAAGTATTATCACTATATGAAATCCCATGAATTTTTAGCTCTACCAATTCCATTTAAAATTATAATATCACAAATTAATTAAATAAAATTTAAATCTCATTAATGGACTATAGGAAATATTTTTTTTATGATTAAATTCGCATAAATTTAAATCTATGAAGACAGTTCAATTTAGAGAAGCTATATGTGAAGCAATGTCAGAGGAAATGAGAAGAGATGAAAGTGTATATCTAATGGGTGAAGAAGTTGCTGAATATAATGGTGCTTACAAAGCATCAAAGGGAATGCTAGATGAATTTGGTGAATTAAGAGTAATAGATACACCTATTTCCGAAGCTGGTTTCTCAGGTGTTGGAGTTGGATCTACAATGGTGGGAGCTAGACCAATTATTGAGTTTATGACATTTAACTTTTCATTGGTTGGAATTGATCAAATAATAAATAATGCTGCCAAAATAAGACAAATGTCCGGAGGTCAATTTCCATGCCCAATTGTATTTAGAGGTCCAACAGCATCTGCTGGTCAATTAGGTGCTACACACTCTCAAGCATTTGAAAGTTGGTTTGCGAACTGTCCTGGTTTAAAGGTAATTGTTCCATCAAATCCTTATGATGCAAAGGGACTTTTAAAATCTGCAATAAGAGATGATGATCCAGTTATATTTATGGAATCTGAACAGATGTATGGTGATAAGGGTGAAATTCCTGAAGGCGAATATACTTTACCAATCGGTGTTGCAGATATCAAGAGAAAGGGAAAAGATGTAACAATAGTTTCATTTGGAAAGATTATAAAAGAGGCATTTACAGCTGCTGATACTCTTGAGAAAGAGGGTATTGAATGTGAAATTATTGATTTAAGAACACTTAGGCCTATTGATTATAGCCGAGTACTAGAGTCAGTTAAAAAAACTAATAGATTAGTTATTCTCGAGGAAGCTTGGCCCTTTGGAAATATATCTACAGATATTTCGCACAAAGTTCAAAATGAACTCTTTGATTATCTAGATGCACCAGTTGAAAAAGTAAATAATGCAGATACTCCTACACCTTATTCTCCAGTTTTACTAGAAGAATGGCTTCCAAATAGTGAGGAAGTAATCAAGGCAGTTAAAAAAGTTCTTTATATTTAACTTACTAGAAGTGGAGCTATAACTAGAGCAACAACAGCAATTAATTTTAAAAGAATATTAAGTGATGGTCCAGATGTATCTTTGAAAGGATCTCCAACGGTATCACCAACAACTGCTGCTTTATGAGCTTCAGTACCTTTTCTACCATCTTCTTCAATCATTTTTTTTGCGTTATCCCAAGCACCACCTGCATTTGATTGAAAAATTGCCATTAAAACACCACATGATGTAACACCAGCTAAAAGACCACCAAGCATTTCTGCACCACCAGCAAATCCAATTATAACTGGAACTGACACAGCCATTAATCCAGGAAGAATCATTTCTCTTAATGCAGCTTGTGTTGAAATTTCAACACATTTACTATATTCTGCTACACCGTCAGCATCATTAAAGATTTTTAAATCTTCTTTTGATGCCTTAGAAAGATCTGAGTCATACTTTCTCATTACTTCAAGAGCTGCTTTTAATTTTGGTAGGTCTTTAAATTGTCTTCTTACTTCTTCAATCATACTCATTGCTGCCTTACCAACTGCTTTCATTGATAGTGCAGAAAAAACAAATGGGAGCATTGCACCAAGAAGAAGACCAGCCATAACAATTGGCTTTGAAATATCAATAGCAGTAATTTGTGCAGTTTGCATATATGCTGCAAATAAAGCTAAAGCTGTTAATGCTGCTGATGCAATAGCAAAACCTTTTCCAATTGCTGCTGTTGTATTTCCAACTGCATCAAGCTTATCTGTTCTTTCTCTAACTTTTGGATCTAACTCAGCCATTTCTGCAATACCTCCAGCATTATCTGAAATAGGACCGTAGGCATCCACTGCTAACTGAATACCCGTATTAGCAAGCATTCCTACTGCAGCAATTGCTATTCCATATAAACCTGCAAACTCATAGGATAGTAATATTGCAGCACAAATAAATATTATAGGAAGAGCAGTAGAAATCATTCCAACACCAAGACCAGCTATTATAGTAGTTGCTGGACCAGTTTCTGACTGTTCAACTATTGAAAGAACAGGTTTTTTACCAGTTGCAGTGTAATATTCAGTCACTTTACCGACAAGAAGACCAGCAATTAACCCGCTAATTGTTGCTATAAAAACTCCATTTGAAGTATATTCAATATCATAAAAAATCCATGACTCTGGAAGTAGATATTGTATTAAGAAATAAGTAACAGCAATCATTAATCCTGCAGATATAAACTCCCCCATATTTAGAGCCTTGTGAGGATCTCCACCTTCTTTTACTTTAACGAAGAAGGTTCCTATAATAGACATAATTATTCCAGATGCAGCTATAAACAAAGGAAGTAATACAGCGTTAATTTCAATTCCAGAAAATTCATTTAAACTAACAAAAGCAGCACCTAATACCATTGCTCCAATAATTGACCCAACAAAAGACTCAAATAGATCTGCTCCCATTCCAGCAACATCTCCAACATTATCTCCAACATTATCTGCTATAGTAGCAGGATTAAGAGGATGGTCCTCAGGTATACCAGCTTCGACCTTTCCTACTAGATCTGCACCAACATCTGCTGCTTTAGTATATATTCCACCACCAACTCTGGCAAACAATGCAATAGAAGAAGCGCCAAGGGAAAATCCAGATAAAACTTGTATTACAGTATTAATGTCATTAAACATAGGCCTGTAAATTATAAATAATGAGCCGACACCCAGAACTCCTAAACCAACTACACCCATTCCCATTACAGAACCTCCAGAAAATGCTATTTCAAGTGCTTTTCCAAGGGAATCTTGTGCAGCATTTGTAGTCCTTACATTCGCTTTTGTTGCAACTTGCATACCAATAAAACCCGCCAGACCAGAACATAATGCTCCAACTACAAAAGATACTGCAACCAACCAGCTACTTCCTTCATTAATACCTTTAAATGCTAATAATACAGCAGTAATTATTACAAAAATTGATAATATTTTATACTCAGCCTTTAGAAAAGCCATTGCACCATCAGCAATATTTTTTGCAATTTTAGCCATTTTTGCATTTCCAACTTCTTTTTTTGAAACTGATGAGTTTTTAATAACAACAAATATTAGAGCAATAACACCTGCTAGTGGGATAAGATTTATATAGTCCATTTTTTAAATTTTTGTCAAATATAATATAATGAGTTAATTGCTTAAAATTATATACAAAAAAGGTGGTCATTTGACCACCTTTTTTTTAGTATATCTAAGTTTTAATTCTTAACTAACTCTAAAGTCCACCATACTCCTCCACCAGCTTCAATAGCAATTTGCATTGTTGTTGGAGAAATGTTTAGAACATCGTATGATCTGCTGGAAGCAATTCCATCTTGACCACTGTTAGTAGCTTTAGGAAGAACCAAGTAGGCTCCATCTCCATTCAGAGTTAAAACATCACTTGTAAGAGACCAGGTAAATGACCCATCAACGTATGGAGAAATAGGAGTTCCACAGTAATCTCCATTACCTGTTTGCCAATCTTCTAGCCATGTTCCATCTCCGTGACTTATAGTAAAATTACCGTCAGCAGTAAAAGCATAAAGATCATCCTCTAGACATGGTCTAGAACCATTTGCTCCATAGTTAAACCACTCTCCATTCCCAGCAGAAGGTCCAACATATAAGTTATATGGTCTCCATGTTCCTGGAATATAATCAATTGCTTTAGGTCCTTCAATTGAAATACTTTGAGTTAACTGATCTGCTGGACCAAGAAGGGTTCCTGTAGCAGGTATACCATACACAGTTAACGTAACAGTATAATCACCAGCTCTGGAGTATATATGAGTTGGATTTGGTTCACTTGATGTGTTACCGTCACCAAAATTCCAAACAAAAACAGATGTGTTTTCTAAAACAGAATTAAATTTGTAGGTGTATCTTGAATCTAAATCTTCACCTAAAGCAGAAGCAGTAAAAGAAGCACTTGCGTTAATTGGTTGATCGATTTCTATTGTTTGTGTGTTTTCATCATCATCATTTTTATCACAAGAATATATAACAAATAAGGATGTAAACAGTAATACGTTTAGTTTAAATTTCATAATTTTTAATTTGATTATAATTTCGACAGAAAGATATATAAATTTGCTAAAATCAACAACTTAACCAATGATTAATAGTTTACTAATCCCCTTAATTTATTTATTTAAGGGCTTGAAAGTATTTAGATTTCTTTTTTAATTAAAGAAAGAATTAACTCATAATCAGATTTCTTTTCTACGAAATCAATATCATCAACATTAATTTTTAAAAGCTTACCCTTATCATAATTTGTAATCCAAGCCTCATATCTTTCGTTTAATCTACTGAGGTATTCTATACTAATAGTTTTTTCATAATCTCTTCCTCTTTTATGAATTTTATTAACAAGGTTTGGGATACTACTTTGAAGGTAAACTAAAAGATCCGGAGGTTTAACAAGATTAAGCATTGTATCAAATAGAGATAAATAGTTTTCATAATCTCTTTTAGTCATTAAGCCCATAGCATTTAGGTTGGGAGCAAAAATAAATGCATCTTCATAAATTGTTCTATCTTGAATTACGTCTTCATTACTTTTTTCAATATTTAAAAGTTGTTTGAATCTACTATTTAAAAAATAAATTTGAAGATTAAATGACCATCTTTCCATGTGACTGTAAAAGTCATCTAGATATGGATTTGCAATTACATCTTCATAATATGGTTTATATTTTAAGCTTTTCGATAGCTGCTTAGTTAAACTTGTTTTTCCTGCACCAATATTTCCTGCAATTGCTATTCTCATAATTTTTGCCAAAATAGTAGGTTTTTTTTAAAGAAAAAAGAAGAATAATTTGAAATAATTTTTTTTTAATTAATTTTGTTGAAAACAGAGGAAGGATTTGACTGATTGCAACCTCTAAAAAAAATTGCTAAAGCAGTAATTCTTTACAAGCAATCACGTCTTATTTTTTCTCACAAACTTAAAACTATGTCGTACTTATTTACGTCTGAATCTGTGAGTGAAGGTCATCCTGACAAGGTCTCTGACCAGATTAGTGATGGGATCTTAGATAATTTTTTAGCTTTTGATCCAAATTCAAAAGTTGCCTGTGAAACATTAGTTACAACTGGACAAGTAGTTTTGTCTGGAGAGGTTACTAGCTCTACATATATTGATGTGCAAAATGTTGCTAGAGAAATAATTAAGGACATAGGGTATAATAATGATTTGTACAAGTTTTCAGGAGAATCATGTGCAGTTATGTCATTAATTCATGAGCAGTCAGAAGACATCTTAAGAGGAGTAGAAAGAGATACAAAGGAGGATCAAGGTGCAGGAGATCAAGGAATAATGTTTGGTTATGCGTGTAATGAAACTCAAGAAAGTATTCCTCTTACCCTAGATATTGCTAATAAATTACTTTTCGAACTCTCAAGTCTTAGAAGATCAAAAACAATTCCATATTTAAGACCTGATTCAAAGTCTCAAGTTACTATTGAATATGATGAAAATGATAATCCGTTAAGAATAGATACAATTGTAATCTCAACTCAGCATGATGATTTTGATAGTGATGATAAAAAAATGCTGGATAAAATAAGACAAGATATAATTGAGATATTAATTCCAATAGTAAAGGAAAGTTATCCTGAAAGTATTCAAAAATTATTTAATGATAGTATTAAATACCATGTTAATCCGACCGGAAAATTTGTTATTGGTGGACCACATGGAGATACAGGTTTAACTGGACGAAAAATAATTATTGATACTTATGGAGGAAGAGGAGCACATGGTGGAGGAGCCTTTAGTGGAAAAGATCCAAGTAAAGTTGATAGAAGTGCAGCATATGCGGCAAGACATATATCCAAGAATTTAGTTAAAGCAGGTGTGTCTGAAGAGATTTTAATTCAAGTAGGATATGCTATTGGAGTTGCTGAGCCAGTATCACTTAATGTAAATACATGTGGTAAATCAAAATTAAATATTTCAGATTCAAAACTATCGAACATTGTCAATGAGATATTTGACTTAAAACCTCACTCGATAGAATCAAGATTTAAGTTGAGAGATCCAATATATCTTGAAACTGCATCATATGGGCATATGGGTAGAAAATCTGAAAAAAAAATCAAAACATTTAACTCTAAATATTCTGGAGTTAAAAAAATTGAGGTTGAGCTTTTCCCTTGGGAGAAGCTAGAATATGTTGAACAAATAATTAAGTCACTAAAACTATGAATCAAAATGATCAAACACTTGCTCTAATGTTGGTCACAACTCAACAAAGACAGAGGGAACTAGAGCTGTGCCGATATATCAAACTAAATCTATTTTAAAGTCTAATAATTTTCTAGTTAATAATCACATTATTAAATCAATTCATGGACATGATGCTTTTTTAAT
>JBELLF010000072.1:0-3426 GCA_042088875.1 Candidatus Marisimplicoccus framensis
TTAAAAACCATTGCTTAACTCTAAGTTTTGCATTTTCACTTATATCAAGCCAGAATAAATTTATATCAGCAAAGTGATAGCTTCTAACAGGTTTTAAAAAAAGTTTACCAGGAACATTAGGCAAAGATGCCCAAACGACTCCATCTATTAGTTTAATATTTATATTATTAGGGAATATTTTCATGTTTCGATAAAGTAGTCCTTTGTGAGATTCTTTCCCTGCCTCCTTTGAGTCATCCCAGGTAATTGGATTAGATGTAACACCTCCTCTAAACCAGTCCTCATAAGAATCCTTTTTTGGGTATTTATTGAATTTATATGAATTCCATGAAACAAAGCCCCCTATTTCATTAGGACTATTCATAGGTTTAATATTTTTAAATTCATTTTTCTTTACTTTAATCCCTACAAGATAAGCAGCGATAAGCTTTTTTTGAAGTTCTTTTCCATCAATAAATTCTGAAATCAACCTTTTTGCATGAACTGTTCCTTGACTATGAGAAGCGATAATAAATGGCTTATTCTCATTAAAATTATTTAAATAATAAATAAATGCATTTCTTATATCTTCATATGCAAAATCTAGTGCCTTAAGTCCATCTTCCTTATATTTTTCATTAAAAACTCTAATATGTGCTTGTCTGTAAAACGGAACATAAAGATTTGCGGCATCCATCCATGCAGAAGCTTGATATTTAACAGGCCTATTAATTACATCATATCTTATATCACTATCCCAAATATTTGAATTCCATTCTTTTTGATTTTTACCATCTATAAGAGTTGGATAAATAAAAAAAACATCTGCATTCTTTTTATCTTCTGTTTTATTTAGATAAGCAATTTCATCTGGAAGATTATTTGGAAGAACAGCCCAAGAATTATTCCTACTGTAATCAGGGGCTTCGATATTTGGACTATCTTCAAAATCATATGTTTTATAAGAAATTTTACAGCCAGTAATAAACCATAAGAGTACATAAACTTTAATTAAATTTTTTTTAAACATTTTATACATAAATTTGCACTATGAAAAATCTTAAAACTAAATTAATCATCTTTTCAGTATTATTCTCTATAGTTGCATGTAATACAGAAAATAATACCATTATTGTTAAGAAAGTTATTAAGCCAGTTAATAACTCATCTATTTTAGGAACTATTTCATTTACCCAAGAAAACGATTCTGTTTCTCTTGAAGCTCACGTATTTGGTCTAGAACCTGGCACAAAGGCAATCCATATTCATGAATTTGGTGATTGCTCATCCGAAGATGGCCTAAGTTCAGGAGGTCATTGGAATCCATATGATAATAAACATGGTAAATGGGGTGATCCAACTGGATTTCATATTAGCGATATTGGAAATTTTGAAGTTGATAGTATTGGACACGGAATGTTAAAATTTAAAACTGATTTATGGTGCTTAGGTTGTGAAGAAGAAAATGATATTCTAAATAAAGCGTTAATTATACACAATGGAGTAGATGATTATGTCTCTCAACCTTCTGGAGCAGCAGGTATGAGAATAGGATGTATGGAGATTAAAATTCCTGAAGAAGTTAGTTTATAATTTTTTCTAACTCTAAAGTAATATCATCTATAGATTTAGAATAGATATCATTTGAAAGAGGTTCACTTATTTCAATTGAAAAGGGTTGCTCTCTATTGATAACTTTTAAGCCATTTCGTTCAAAAACTTCATTAAAACCTGAAATTTTTACAGGTATTACAATAGGATAATTTTCTTTAATTATATGGGCAGTACCCTTTCTGACTGGTTTGCTATTATCAGTGGTTCCTCTTGGAAAAGTAATTACCCAACCGTCTTTAAGTGCAAGTTTAATTTTATTTGGATCCTCGGATCTAATATCTCTATTAATATCTTCTCCTGATTCTCTCCAACTTCTTTGAACTAAAACTGCTCCTGCATATGTTAAAAGCTTTGTTATATAGGATTTCTTCATGGTCTCAAATGAAGCAATATAATAGAGGTTAGTTTTTGGATTTACTAGGTATTTTGGTTTTTTAACGGTATCAATTTTTCCCTTTACAGATGAATTAAAGACATGTAACATAGCAATAACATCATAAAAATAAGTTTGGTGGTTACTGACAAACAGTACATTTTTTTCAGGTATATTATTAAGAAACTTGGAACCAATAATTTGAAATCTATGGCTTCTAAAGGTTCTATGAGTAAGAAAGCCAACAATTGCTATAATTATTCTTTTAATTAGAATAGTTTGGCCAAAAATATTTTTTTTCAAACAAAAAATTTAGTATCCAAATATAAAAACATATAAGATATTAGTATTTAACATTTTTTTTAAAATTGATAATATTATTTTATTTAATTTTGAAATTCAATAAGATAAACTTATAATGACAATTACTCAATTAAAATATACATTGGCTGTTGCTGAATCTGGAAATTTTACAACTGCTTCTGAAAAATGTTTCGTTACTCAACCTACACTTAGTATGCAAGTTCAAAAACTCGAGGATGAGTTAGGTATAACTATTTTTAACAGATCAACTAAACCACTTCAAGTTACAGAGATTGGTGGAAAGGTATTATCTCAGGCAAGAAAAATAGTAGAGGAATCTTCAAGGATGAATGATGTTATCTCACAGGAAAAAGGTATTATTGGTGGAACTTTAAAAGTAGGAATAATACCAACTGTAAGTTCTACGCTTCTTCCATTGTTTCTTAATATTTTTATTAAAAAACACAAAAATGTAGAGCTTAGTATTGAAGAATACAATACTGATACTATAAGCAAAAAGCTTGAAGATAATACTATCGATTGTGCTATAGCTGCTACTCCTCTCAATAATTCAAAAATTATTGAAAGACCTCTTTATTATGAACCATTTGTTGCTTATGTTCCTGAGCATCATTTCCTTTCAGGTAACAAATCTCTTGAACTGGAAGATTTAACAAATAGTAATTTATTAATACTTGAAGATGGGCATTGCTTTAGAAATCAAGTATTAAACCTATGTAGTTTAGGTGATTTAAACAAACAATATGAATTAAAGAGCGGAAGCTTTGAAACTTTAATTAATTTATCCAATAATGGTCCTTGGATGACTATAATTCCATATCTACACTCAAACAATTTATCTTCAAAAAATATTCAAAATATCATTCCATTTGATGATCCTGCACCTGCTAGAGAAATAAGTATGATTTATTCCAAAAGTCAACTTAAACTTCCCGTTATTAATGCTCTTATGGGGACTATCTCATCAGTCATAAGAGGTCAGATTAAGTATAACGACATTAAAATTATGTCTCCAGCCTCAGTTTAGTTTACATTATAAAATTGTTTGGCTAGAAATATTTTAAGCTTATATTTGCAGCTTATTTTCGGGGTGTAGCGTAGCCCGGTTATCGCGCCGCGTTTGGGACGCGGAGGTC
>JBELLF010000016.1:0-18705 GCA_042088875.1 Candidatus Marisimplicoccus framensis
CATAAAGAGAATCTTCCTCCTACCCATTCAGGTATAGAAAGAATATTTTCAGATTCAATACCGAATTTTTTTGGATCTTCAGTATTATTTGAAACTGCAATGAAATGATCTTTAATTGATTCTTCATTTACATTATTAATAAACCATTTTCTGACTTTTTTGGCATTTTCAAGAGTTTCAATTGTTGTAAATGTTTTGGAAACAATTATAAAAATTGTTGTCTCTGGATTAAGAGATCTCAGTAAATTTTCTGTATAGTCTGGGTCTATATTTGAAATGAAATAAGGTTTTATACCTTGTGAGTAAAAACTTAAAGCTTCAGTCACCATTTCTGGTCCAAGATGTGAACCACCTATACCTATATTTACAACATTCTCAATTTTTTTATCGGAATATCCAAGTCTAACACCATTGTTAATCTCGTCTGAAATAGTTCTAATTTTTGATAAAGTATTTTTTACCTCCTCAGATATTTTGGTTGAGCCACTATTTTTAGATCTCAATGCTGTATGCAGAACAGACCTGTTTTCAGTTTCATTTATTGTAGAGCCATTAAAATACTTATCTATATTTTCTTTAAGGTCTGTTTCCTTACAAAGTTCAATTAATAAACCAAAAGCTTTTTTACTAATTCTATTTTTAGAAAAATCAATATATAAATCATTTAAACTAGCTGTAAAATTTTCAAGCCTGTTGTTTTCATTTTTAAAATAATCGTTGATATGTAAATTATTTTCTTGATTATAGACCTCCTTTAAGCTAGACCATGATTTTTGACTTGTTGGATTCTTTTTTGATAAAGGCATTATATTGAAGTTTTATTTTTTATCACAATTGAATCAAGCTGAGACTTAATTAGAACTATATCACTAAAGTACTTCTTTTTTAGTGATTCATTTATTGGTTTAGCTTCTGGGAGTTCTTGTTTAAATGGGTCAACTTCAATATCATTTTTTCTAAATCTATAACATACATGAGGACCAGAAGTATTTCCCGTCATTCCAACAAAACCTATAACATCTCCCTGCTCAACAAATTGTCCAACTTTGACATTTGCTTTTTGCATATGAAGATACTGAGTAGTGTATGTATTGTTATGTTTAACTTTCACATACCTGCCATTAGCCCTTGTATAGCTTACTTCAGTAATAGTTCCATTAGCAGTTGATAAAATAGGAGTTCCAACAGGAGCTGCAAAGTCAGTTCCCCTATGTGGTCTTACTCTGTTGCCATAATATGCAATTCTTCTTCTTAAATTATACCTTGATGAAATTCTACCAAACTTTATAGGTGATTGAAGAAAAGCTCTTCTTAAATTTTTACCATCTTTATCTAAATACTCAACAATTCCTTTAATAGAGTCCGTTTCATATTCAAATGCATACTGCTCTTTCCCTTTGTGAAGGAAATAGGCAGCTTTAACCTTAGTAATCGCTACTGGAATTGTATCATCAACAAATGCTTGAGTATATATTACTTTGAATTTATCCCCTTTATCAAGTCTAAAAAAATCAATTGTCCAAGCATAAATATCAGATAAATAATAAGTCAATAATGGATCTTTACCTTGCTCTTCAAGAGTTAAATACAATGAATTATCAATAGTTCCTGCTGCCGATAAATCTTTATAGCTTCGAGGTTTTGAAAAAGTTTTACCGAATATACTATCTCTAAGTTGAATCAATGAATATCCTTCAATAGTTGGGTGATAAACGAATGCTTTGAGCTTTCTTATTGAATCATTTGTAAAAATTAACGTATATGGCTTACCTAACTGAAGTTTTCTAAAACTAACTTCATCTTTTGTTTTCTCAATTGCTTGATATATTTCTGGATAATCAATGCCCTGGTTTTCAAGTATGTCACCAAATGTGTCACCTCTTTTTACTTTTCTTTCTTCAAAAACATGTTTACTTTTATCATAGCCATATTTGTATGTTATAGGGTCCTCCTTAATTTGTTTATTCTCTTCTGAGCTGCAAGACAGTAAACTAACAACAATTAATAATGCAAATAATTTTCTCATTAATTTTCAATCACAATTTCCAGAGGATTAGCAATACCTGTAAATTTTTTTAAGTCTGCTTTTATTGTACCTACTAAAAGGTTTGCTTGAACTCTTATAGGAATTCGGTTTTTATCATTTGTTAACCAAATAGTAATACTTCCCTCACCTTTAAAAATCCTACTCCTATTAGTTGTTGGCATAAACTTTAAGCATTCAATTTTACCAAATTTTGTATTTATTATATCCTTACCTAAATATTTTAAAGGCAATTCTCTATTTTTTGAATCATAGAACATATTAATTGTAAATGACTCTCCAACATTTATCTTTTCTTCAGAAAAATTTTTCCTTAAGTAATATAATGAAGAAATTAAGTCTTGAACATTTTCTTCAGTACTAATTGTCTCGATAGTTTGATTTTTTATATCATTAACTGTGGCATTTTGAAGCTCTGGATTGAACTTTACTTCCAAATTTTTTGTGTATCCACCTTCATAAATGTTTCTTTTAAAAAAATATGGTGTCACAACTTCATCATCAAAATAACTGCTGTAGAAATCTTCAACTTTAAAAAAAAGTCTTGCTAAACCAATAGTTTTTCCATATCCAGATGCTAGTAAAAAGTCTTTACCGTCTAATTTTTCATTAGTTAAATTAAGGGATGCATAGCTTGCATTGAAAATTCCATAATGCACAATGTACTCTAGATTTTCTCCTGCTTTAAAAGGCTTTGAATCAGAAAGAATATTCTGCCCAAAAGTTATGTTTATACTAAATAAGAGAATTTGAACATATAAGACAATAATTTTTCTCATTTCTTTTTCAAAATTAATTAAAATTAATTTTTTAATTGATTAAAAATAGAGCTTCCTCGTGAGTTTCCTAGGAATGTTATTAAATCTTTTTCACTTGCACTTTTTAATCTTTTAAATGATTTATATTTCTTTAATAGTTTCTCTTTTAAAATTGGACCAACCCCTTTAAGATCATCAATTCCAGATTTTAAGGCACTTTTACTTCTTCTATCCCTATGAAAGTTTATAGCAAACCTATGAGCTTCATTCCTTAATTGTTGAATTAATTTTAAAGTTTCAGATTTCTTGTCAATATATAAAGGCAGCTTATCATCTGGTTTAAAAATTTCTTCCAGCTTTTTTGCAATACCTATTATAGATACTTCATTCTCAATATTTAACTTTTTTAAAATATTTAAACCTGACGATAACTGTCCTTTACCACCGTCGACTATAATTAAATTTGGTAAAGATTGCTTCTCACTCATCAGTCTTTTAATTCTTCTATATACAACTTCTTCCATTGATGCATAATCATCTGGACCTTTTACATTTTTTATTTTATAAATACGGTAATCCTTTTTAGACGGTTTTCCATTCTTAAAAACTACACATGATGCAACAGGATTTGTTCCCATTAAATTTGAATTATCAAAACACTCAATATGAATAGGTTGTTTAGATAGTTTTAAATCCATTTTAGCCTGTTCCAGTATTCTATTAACATGAGCCTCTGGATCTACAATTTTAATTTGTTTTAATTTGTCAATTCTGTAAAACTTTGCATTACGCAATGATAGATCTACAAGACTTTTTTTCTCTCCTTTTATAGGAACTTGAACTTTAATTTTCTCACCAAGATAAATTCTAAACGGTAAGTAAACTTCCCTAGAACTTGATAAAAACCTTTCTCTTAATTCAATAATACTTAGCTGAAGTATTTGTTTATCTGACTCATTAAGTTTTTTTCTAATTTCTAAAGTATGTGACCTTACAATTGAGCCATATGATACTTGAATGAAATTAACATAAGCATAAGACTCATCAGATATTACAGTAAAGACATCTACATCACTAATTTTAGGACTCACTATAGTAGACCTAGATTGATAATTTTTAAGTGATTCTAGTTTCTCTTTAATTTTTTGAGCTTTTTCGAACTCAAGACTATTTGAGAAATCAATCATTTTATTTTCTAGTCTTTTTAAAGATGCTTTAAAATCTCCCTTAATAATATCCCTTATGCCCTTTAAGTTTTTTTCATAATCATTAACCTTAACTTTACCTACACATGGACCTTCACAGTTTTCTAGGTGGTACTCTAAACATAACTTAAATTTTTTATTGTCTATATTTTCCTTAGTTAATTTATAGTTACATGTTCTAAGTGGATAAATCTCCTTAATTATTTCAAGTAAAGTAATCACAGTCTTAACATTTCTGTATGGGCCATAATATTCTGATCCGTCACGTATAGCTTTTCTTGTGTAAAATACCCTAGGAAAGGGCTCTTTTTTTATACATAACCAAGGATATGACTTATCATCCTTAAGAAGTACGTTATACTTTGGTTTATATTTTTTGATTAAATTATTTTCAAGTAGAAGCGCATCCATCTCTGTATCAACAATTATTCTCTCAATTTTATCAATACTTTTCACTAGAAGCTTTAGTTTATTAGTATCATGTGATTTGGTAAAATAAGATGAAACTCTTTTCTTGAGATTTTTAGCTTTACCTATATATATAATTTCATTATCCTTATCAAAGAATTGATAAACTCCTGGTTCTTCAGGAAGAGACTTAGCTTTTATATATACATTACTTTCTTTCACTCTAACAAAATTAAACCTATTTTTAGTTTAAATAATATTAAGTGATAACTGCAGGCAAAACTTTTTTAAGATCTCAATACAAAAAAAAAAGACTTTCACTAACAAATGAAGAAGTTGATTATTTAAGTCAAAGAGTTTCTATACAATTAGAAAAACTAGACATCTGGAAATTACAGAACTATCATATTTTTATTTCAATTGAAAAATATAATGAACTAGATACCTCATTAATCATTGATAAATTAAAATCAAATCAAAAAAATATTATTGTTCCTAAAATTTCAAATAATGAACTTTCTCATTTTCAAATAAATGAAAAAACTGAATTTAGTCTAAATAAGTATGGCATTAGAGAGCCTAATAATGGGAATTATTTTAAAATTAAAAATTTAGATGTAATATTTATACCACTTCTAGTTTTTGATATAGAAGGCCATAGAGTAGGGTATGGAAAAGGTTATTATGACAGATTCCTTAAATTAACTAATAGTAACACATTAAAAATAGGACTTTCATTATTTGATCCAATATATAAAATCGAGGATATTAATATTAGTGATATTAAACTAAATTATTGTATCACTCCAACAAACATCCATAAGTTTAATTAACTCTAGATCTTGTTATTAAAGATTAATAATAAAAGAACTCCTGTACTAATATATGAGTCTGCAAAATTAAAAACATATTCAAAAAATGTATATTCTTGACCACCAATTAAAGGAATCCACTTAGGCCAAACCCAGGTTGCTAAAGGAAACTGAATCATATCAACTACACTTCCATAAAATAGTGGTGCATAGCCCACCTCGGGAAATAAGGTTGCAACTTGACCGTAGCTTGAAGAAAAAATAACACCATAAAACACTGAGTCAATCAGATTACCAATTGCACCAGCTAATATTAAACAAACACAAAAAATAAATAATTTAGATGCTCTTTTCTTAATCAAACTTCTTAACCAAAAACCTAAACCAATACAAGCAAGAACTCTAAATGATGTTAGGATTAATTTTGCAGTATTATCGTCTAGAAAAGGTAAAAATGTATTTAATCTAGCACCCATTGCCATACCTTTATTTTCAATAAATAAAAGCTTAAAAAATCCAATGTCAATTATGGGAAGTTCGCCAAAAAGTGTAAGAGGATAATTTAGTTTAATATAAAACTTAACTAGTTGATCTAGAAATATCAGTGCTAAAATCAGTACTAAAGATTTTTTAGCATCAATATTTTTTATAAAATGAATCAAGTTTTTAATTTTTAGTTTTGGATATTTTTTGCTTCAATACTAAGTGTTGCGTGAGGAACTATTTTAAGTCTTTCCTTATTGATCAGGTTACCTGTAACTCTGCAAATACCATACGTTTTATTTTCAATTCTCACTAGGGCATTCTTTAAATCTCTGATAAACTTTTCTTGTCTCAAGGCTAGCTGAGTGTTAGCCTCTTTTGACATTGTTTCAGACCCTTCCTCAAATGACTTAAATGTAGGAGATGTATCGTCAGTTCCATTGTTACTATCGTTCATATATGCACTCTTCAATAGATCTAAGTCAACTTTTGCCTTTTCAATTTTTTCATTTATTATTTTTCTAAAGCTTTCTAATTCTTTATCTGAATATCTATTTTTTGAACTTTTATTCATTTTTTAAATTTTATTTATAGTTATAACAGTTTTAATATCATCAAACTCTAAAGTTTCTCCTTCCTCACTAAGATTCTCGCTAAAATATAATTTATTTGCTAATGTTTCACCTTTGATATAATCTAAATTTGACTTGATAGCATTTTCCAATTTTTCAAACTTTTTGATGTTAATCTCAATTTTGTCGGTTACTTCTAGATCTTTACTTTTTCTTATGTTTTGAATCCTGTTAACAAGCTCTCTAGCAATACCTTCATTTATAAGGTTTTCATCAAGTTTGAGATCTAAAGCAATTGTAGTTCCATCACCACTTGCAACTGATAATCCTTCAATATCCTTATAGTTTATTTCAACATCGTAGAGATCAATTATAACATTAGTTTCTCTAATACTAAAATTTGCTTTTCCATTACTTTCTAGATCCTCAATTTGCTTTTGAGAGAAGCTTTTGATCATACTAGCAACATCATTAATTATTGAACCATATCTTGGCCCTAAAATTTTAAAGTTTGGCTTTAGTTCCTTGATGAGAAGTGAGTTTTTATTATTTAAAAACTCAATAGATTTTACATTGATTTCAGACAAAATTTGAGCCTTAGCATTTTCAATTTTATTTTTTTCATTTTTATCCTTAACAGGAATTATGATTTTATTAAGTGGCTGTCTAACTTTTAACTTTTCTTTTTTTCTAATTGATAGAGCAAGTGAACAAATATTCCTTACTTGATTTATTTTGTTTTCTAACTCTGGGTAAATAAAATGGTCATCTGCAATAGGAAATTCAGATAAATGAACTGATTCGTAGCCCTCTTTTTTTGTAACAGTGTTAAGACACTGAAATATATATTCTGAGTAAAAAGGAGCAATTGGAGAAATAAGTTTACTTATAGAAGACAAACAATCATAAAGAGTCTGATAAGCTGAAATTTTATCATCATTGTATTCTCCCTTCCAAAACCTTCTTCTGGATAATCTAACGTACCAATTACTTAGTTTTTCTTGAACAAAATCACTAATTTCTCTTAGAGCAGGGGTCAACTCATATTCACTATAGTAATTATCTACTTTTTTTATTAAAGAGTTCAATTCTGAGATTATCCATTGATCTAATTCTGACCTTTTTTCAAATTCTATAGTTTCCTCCTTATATGAAAAATTATCAATATTGGCATAAAGACTAAAAAAACTATACACATTATGTAGTGTACCGAAAAACTTTCTTTTTACCTCAACTACACCCTCCTGATCAAACTTTAAATTATCCCATGGATTTGAGTTTGAAATCATATACCATCTAACCGCATCAGCCCCATAGTCATCTATCATTTTAAATGGGTCTACAGCATTTCCAAGTCTCTTAGACATTTTTTGACCATTTTTATCAAGAACTAAACCATTTGACACAACGTTTTTATATGATATTGAGTCAAAAACTAAAGTTGAAATTGCGTGAAGGGTATAAAACCATCCTCTTGTTTGATCAACACCTTCTGCAATAAAATCTGCCGGAAAATTAATGTTATGATCAATTAAATCTTTGTTCTCAAAAGGATAATGAAACTGGGCATAAGGCATAGATCCAGAATCAAACCAAACATCAATAATGTCTTTTTCTCTTTTCATGGGTTTGCCTCTGCTTGATGTAAGGGTTATTTCATCAACAATATCTTTATGAAGATCTATATTTAAATAATTCTCATCTGACATATTACCTATAACAAAATCAAAATAAGGATTAGATAACATATGGCCACTTTTTACTGAAACTTCAATTTCATTAATAAGCTCTTCTGCTGAACCAATAACTTTAACTTCTTCATTTTCTTCATCGGTCCATATTGGTAAAGGAATTCCCCAAAATCTTGATCTTGAAAGATTCCAATCGTTAGCAGACTTTAACCAGTTCCCAAATCTACCCTCACCAGTTGACTTAGGCTTCCAATTAATCTCCTTATTTAATTCAAACATTCTGTCTGATAAGCTATCCATTTTTATAAACCAAGACTCCATAGGATAATAAAGAACAGGCTTATCAGTTCTCCAACAATGAGGATAGGAATGTGAGTACTTCTCTACCTTGAATGCACGATTTAATTCTTTAAGCCTAATGGCTATTTCAACATCAACAGACTTTTTAGGAATTGAATCTGACTCATAATACTCGTTTTTTACATATTTACCACTTATTAAACCAATACCGTCAATAAATTTTCCTTTAAGATCAACTAGTGGAACTTTTATACCATTTTTATCTAAAACTAGTAATGGCGGTATTTCAGGTTTTGCAGATTTTGCAACTTTATAGTCATCTGCTCCAAATGTTGGAGCTGTATGAACAATACCTGTTCCGTCGTCAGTTGTGACAAAATCTCCGGTTATTACTCTAAATGCATTTTC
This sequence comes from Candidatus Marisimplicoccus framensis, assembly GCA_042088875.1. Lineage (GTDB taxonomy): Bacteria > Bacteroidota > Bacteroidia > Flavobacteriales > Flavobacteriaceae > Marisimplicoccus > Marisimplicoccus framensis_A. The sequence goes on from JBELLF010000016.1 coordinate 8,682, forward strand.
TGGATTATCCAACGGTAGAGGAGATTCGTCCCAAATTCTTTCATACTTTATGTTTTCTAAATTTTTACCAGATACTTCATGGCATATTAAATAAGGTATATTGGTCTGTTGGTTATCAAAAGAATCTAATTCTTTCTCACTTTTTACCTCATAGAAAATCTTAGAAAAAATTTTATGAATTAGCTTAGTAGCTATTACAACAGTCACTAATTCTTTAGTGTATTGATTATATGTTTTAATTAAAGAATATTGGATTTTTTTACCTACAGTTAATGCTGTATTTGATGGTAGTGTCCATGGCGTTGTTGTCCATGCAAGAAAATAAAATGGATAGAAATTAATTAATTTATCTGGCAGTCCTTCTTTTAAAGATTTAAATTGAGCTACAACAGATGTATCACTAATATCTCTATATGCACCAGGTTGATTAAGTTCATGTGAGCTTAAACCAGATCCCGCGGCAGGCGAATAGGGCTGAACAGTATAGCCTTTGTATATCAAATTCTTTTCATAAATATTTTTTATAATCCACCATACAGATTCCATGTATTTAGATTCATATGTTACATAAGGATCAGACATATCAATCCAATAACCCATTTCTTTTGTCAATGATTCCCAATCAGAAGTATATTTCATAACCGCTTCCTTACATGCGTTATTATAATCTGATATACTAATCTTATCCCCTATATCATCTTTTGAAATTCCTAATACCTTTTCTACACCTAGTTCAACAGGAAGCCCGTGGGTATCCCACCCAGCTTTTCTCTTAACGTTAAATCCTTTGATAGTCTTATATCTACAAAAGGCATCTTTTATAGTTCTAGCCAATACATGGTGAATTCCAGGTTTACCATTTGCAGAAGGAGGACCTTCAAAGAACACAAAACTCTCTCTATTATCTCTGTTTGATGATTTGATAAAAATATCATTTATAACCCAGAAGTCTTCAATCTCTTTTGCAATTGAATTAAGTGAAAATTTTTTAGATTCTTTAAATCCCATTAATCCTAGAATTAAAGGCGAAATTAATGATTTTAGATCAAAATAAAGTTAATTAACTACTTTATAATTTAAGATTTAAACCTGCTTGGAAAGATCTACCAGGTGCAGAAATTCCAGAAGCAAATGTTCTATAATGAATATCAAAAATATTCGTAATACCAAGTCTCAATGTAGAATTTGAGGATATTTTTTTGCTTGCATAAATTGAAAAATCTGACCACTTTGGTGTTCCTAGGAAATTTTTTAACCCATTTTGATCAATTAAATAAGGAGTTTCATCAAGGCCATCTTCTCCTCCTAAACTATATTCTGATGGATCTTTTGAGTCACTATATTTGTATATGGCCCTGATAGTTAAATCATTTTTAATATAATTTAATGAAAATGATCCAAATACAGGAGAGATTGACGGAAGTGGACCATATATTTCATTTTTATCCCCTTTAGTATAAGTTAAGCTGTAATTAATTTTTAAACTTCTATTAATATTATTATACCCATCAATTGAAAATCCATGAATAAATCTATTACCTAAATTTTTATTAGCAATTGTAGTAACCTCCTCATTATTATAGATTATTGTAGATAGATTAGGAGTTGTAATATCAGAATAAACAATATATTCTGCTCTACCAATATGTCTTAAAATTATTGTGCTAAATCCTCTAATTGATAGATAATTTTTGTTGTCAAGAGATTTATAATCAACTCCTAGATCTAGATTATATGCATATTCTGGCTTTAAAAATGTATTAGGAACAACTAATAAACCATTATTTTCTCTAATCTTTCCAATATCATCAATATTTGGATTTCTAAAACCACTAGATAAAACTGTATTTATTTGAATTTTATTACTTGGCCTTAACTTCATTGATATTGTAGTTGTTAATGCCTTAGAATTTAAATTAACTTTTGATAATTGAGGGTTTACTGATATTACATCATTCCAACTTGCCTTTAGTTTTGTAAATGTTAGTCTTGTCCCTATATTGAAAGTGAAAAACTCACTCATGTTCCATGACCAGTTTACGTAGGATGCAAAGCTTGTATATGAACTTCCGTCGCTAGGGTACCTGGTTGGTATAGCAAATTTTTTACTTACTCCAATAACATTATTATTGTCAACATCCAAAATTCTGTCATATGCTTTAGAATAATTATGATTATATGTTGTCTCTATTCCATATGAAAATGTATGTCCATTATTGAAAGATGTGTCAAAGTCACCATTCAAGCTTAACACTTTTAAATCCTCGATTTGATGGGATCTATTTAATGAATTAAATTTTCTTTTAATTCTACTTTCATTAATTTTTTGGAATCCAAAAGTTATAACGCCTTTATCCATAAATTTATTTTTTGGAAAAATTTTAAGACTTGGAGAAATCAATATTCTTTTTTGAGGTCCATAATACCATTCACTAAATTTTAAAGTATCATCCTTTAGAATACTTAGTTGATCATACCTGTCAATATCACTTGATTCAGAGAACTGAATATTTAAATTAAGAAGATTGTCACCTGCTAGTTTAAATAAAAATTTTTGAAATAAATCAACTTGACTATAGCCGGTATTCTTTTGAATATTATCATCTAAGTTAATTGATGGTTCTGCATAAAACTTATATCTTGAATTTTTCGAAAAAATTGGAGTTAGGCCCCAGTTTGAATAACCATGATTTCTGTTTTTCCCCATTTTAATATCACCATATTTAGAAATCGAAATTGAAGTTATGCTACCCCAATTATCAGAACTGTAATTAGTATTGAAATTACTTGACAAACTATTGTTAGCTGAATTGAAGTTTGAGGTAAAGCTTGATGATATATTTTTAGAATTTTTTAGTATTGGATTCTTTGTATAGTAGTGAATTACACCCCCCATTGCATCTGAACCATAACCAACAGATGAAGATCCAAATATTATCTCTGCTCTTTCAATATTACTAGGATCTATTGTAATGGAATTCTGAAGATGACCGGACCTATAAATAGCATTATTCATTCTTACACCATCAACAACTATTAAGACTCTATTAGCTTCAAATCCCCTAATAATTGGACTTCCACCCCCACCTTGGCTTTTTTGAATTCTAATTCCAGGGCTTAATTCAAGCATTTCTGCACCAGATGTGGGGGAAGAAATGAATAGGTCCTCTGACTTTATAACTGAGACTTTTTCTGCAATTTGATTTACATTGGATTCAGATCTTGCAACTGATAAAATCACTTCATCTAGATTTTGACTCTCCGGATATAACAGAATTACATCTCCATCTTTAATATCACTTACAGATACTTCTAATAAGGAATATCCAAGTAATTGAAAATATATATTTCTCTCACTAGCAAATAACTCAAGATCAGCATTTCCATCTAGGTCACTTATTGTTGATTTATTTTTACTTTCATTAAACACTGTAACATCTGATAAAATTTCATTTGTTTCCCCATCTTTAAAGGTTACTTGTTGACTAAAAGAAATACTAGTAAACAAAAAAACTAGAAGTGTCTTCTTAAAGATTTGGTTTAAATTATTTGAAAATTTCACTAAAAACATCAATTGATTTAGGAGATTTGAACATTTGTAAATGTATAGAATAATAGTCAATTATATGATTAAGTAATCTTATTCTAGAATCTTTATTTATTCTCATATAATTTAAATCCTCAAATTTCATGCCTAATATATGCTTGAATAATTTATAGTCATCTAAGTCAATGAATTTTGATAAAGGTTTTATTATTGAGCTAGATCCAGATTTAATATTAAAGAATTCATCATTTTCGTTATTAATATTTGGATAAAACCCTATGTGTTTGGTAAGTTCAATTAAAAATTTTAAATGAAAATTATTACAACTCTCTTGAGAATCGAACCAGTTTAATGATTTGTCTAAAAAATTAAATAAATTTTGATTTTTATCACCTTCTTCTTTAAATACACTATTTAAAATCTCAGATAAAAAAATTATAACAGTACTTTTTTCTATACTCGAATGTAAGCTCTTATAAAAATTTATGGGCTTTACTTCCTTAATATAGCCTAACCTCTCGTTTTTACTTAAGTTATAGTTTATGCTTATGAAATTAAGTGGGAAAAAATATGCCTTGCTAAACTTAGGTTTTTTTGTTCCATAAATTCCTTTTACTATAAAATTTTTTAAACCAATATCTTCAAGATAACATGAGACAATCATGCTAGTCTCTCCATTCTTTATTGATTTTACAACAAAACCTCTTGAATTGGGCATTCTAAACTACTCCTTGTGCGAGCATTGCATCAGCTACTTTAACAAAGCCTGCAATATTAGCCCCTTTTACATAATTTATTTCGTCTTTGGAAGAACCATATTTAACACATGAAGTGTGTATATCAGACATTATTTCTTTTAATTTACCATCTACAACGTCACGAGTCCAGGTATACCTTAGGGAGTTTTGAGCCATCTCTAACCCAGATACTGCAACTCCTCCTGCATTTGAAGCTTTACCAGGTGCATACAATACACTATTATTAATGAATTGTTCAACTGCATCTGGCGTGCAAGGCATGTTAGCACCTTCACCAACGGCATTACATCCATTTTTTATCAGAGAGATTGCATCTTCTTTACCTAATTCATTTTGTGTAGCACATGGTATTGCAACATCACATTTAATATGCCACGGCGATTTATTTGCATAAAATTCTGCTTTTGGATATTTCTTAGTATACTCTGATATTCTAACTCTTTTTTCATTTTTAAGGTCCATAATATATTGGAGCTTTTCAGAATCTATGCCATCTTTATCATAAATAAATCCTGATGAATCAGAAAGAGTTAAAACCTTAGCCCCCATGTCAATGCATTTCTCAGTAGCATATTGTGCTACATTTCCAGATCCAGATATGGTAATTTTTTTTCCTTTCATACTATCTCCTTTATTTTCTAACATTTCGTTAATGAAATAAACTACTCCATAACCTGTTGCTTCAGGTCTAATCAAGGAACCACCCCATGATATTCCCTTACCTGTTAGAACACCTGAAAATTCATTTTTTAATCTTTTATATTGGCCAAAAAGGTAGCCTATTTCTCTTCCCCCAACTCCTATATCTCCAGCAGGTATATCCTTATTAGGTCCTATGTGCCTAAAAAGTTCGGTCATAAAACTTTGACAGAATCTCATAACCTCAGTATCAGATTTACCTTTTGGATCAAAATCTGAACCTCCTTTACCACCTCCCATTGGAAGTGTTGTTAGTGCATTTTTGAATACTTGTTCAAAAGCTAAAAACTTTAGTATACTTAGATTAACTGAGGGATGAAACCTTAAACCTCCTTTATATGGACCTATAGCAGAGTTCATCTCAATTCTATATCCTCTATTAACTTGAATTTCTTCATTGTCATCTATCCATGCAACTCTGAAAGAGACCACTCTTTCAGGCTCAACCATTCGGAGAAGAATGTTTTGACCATAGTATATGTCTTGGGTAACTATATATGGAATAACAGTTTCTGCAACCTCTGTAACAGCCTGCATAAATTCAGGCTCATTTTGGTTTTTTTGACTTACTTGTGATAAAAATTGTTTAATTATTTTGTCCATTTCAATCACTTACTTAACAAAGGTAGTACAAAAAAAGATAGAGCTCCAAAAATTAAAGTTATAATTGCCTGACATGACCAAGCTAACCAACCATAGGTTAATCCCAGCTCAGTATTAATGCCAAAATTAACTAAGAATAAAGATATTGCTAATGGGTAAACACCTAGCCCATGATTTGAAAGAGAAATACTGTATACACCAACAACAAATGCTGGAAAAATTAAATTTGAATCTATTTCACTTAGTTCTGGAACTGAAAACTTAATCACTGAAAAAGCAAGTATGTAACATGTCCAGATTAATAATGATAACATAACAAATAAAATCATTTTTGATTTTAGCTTAGTTACTGATAATAATCCTTCTAAAATGGTATTAAAAAACCTTCCGAGTCTTTTTATTTTTTTAATTAAAATAATTGAGACAATAATAAAAAACAAAATTACAATACCAATAATTGCAATGTTATCATTTATATATAATAAAATCTCATCATCAAATAGTGATTCAATTATTAAATCATATTGAAGAATCCAAACAGTTATTAAAATTATTAGGGATATACAAATATCAACAACTCTTTCTGCAGCAATAGTTCCAAGTGTCTTGCCTAAAGGAATATTAGTATAGCTACTAAGGACAGAGGCTCTAACAAATTCACCTGATCTAGCAATAGCCATATTTGATGTATAACACATAAATACACTTGCAATACTTATTAACTTATTTGAGTTATAACCCATTGAACTAGATAGTAGCTGCCACCTAAGTCCTCTTATCACATCGGCAGATGCTCCTAATAGCATTGCTGCTAGCACAAACTCAATTTTGGCAGAACCTATATAGCTATATATTAACTTTCTTTCATCAGGGTTAGTCAATTCAAAAGTTAAATAAATAAAGAAAAGGCCAACTATTAAAGGGATAAGTATTTTAAGTCTTTTTTTCAAATTATTTAAGTTTTATATTGTCAATTATTCTTGTTTTGCCAATCCAACATGCAATATAAATTCTATCACCTTCATCTATTAAACTGCTACTATAATTTGACAAATTATCAATCTCAAAATATTCAAGTTTACAGTTTTTTAAATTATTCAACTCGTCTAAAATATTATCTGGAATTTTATCTATTTTGCTGTTTTTGTATACCTCCTTTACCATTAACATAAACTTATTTATTTTTCCTGCAATTAATCTTTCTTCTTCAGTCATATTTTTATTTCTTGAGCTCATTGCTAATCCATCAGGCTCTCTAAGTGTTTCACATGATTTAATATTAACATTAATACTAAGTTTTTTAACCATTATTTTAATAATACTTAATTGTTGGAAATCTTTTTCCCCAAAATATGCATTATCAGGGCTGAATATATTAAACAGTTTTTCAACTATAGTGGCTACTCCATCAAAGTGCCCAGGCCTAAATTTACCTTCTAGAACGTTATCTAAATTATCTAAGTCATATTTTTTAGAAACAACCTCTTGATAGAGATCTTTATCTGCTGGAGCGTAGATAAATATATCTTTATAATGCCTGAGTTTATCTATGTCATTTTCTAAATTTCTTGGGTATTGCTTCAGGTCATTTATATCATTAAATTGTGTTGGGTTTATATAGATTGTAACAATTACTTGCTCATTTTCAATTAAAGCTCTTTTAACAAGGGAAAGATGGCCTTTATGAAGAGATCCCATTGTAGGAACTAATCCAATTAGTTTACTTGAATCTACTGACTTTAAAAGCTCTTTATGGGATGAGAACACTCTCAACTATGAGAAATTAAATTTAAAGATAGGCTTTTTATATAGTTACTCTTATAATTTTCGTAATTTTGCCTTTCTATAGCCAATATTTAGATTTTGAAGTTACTGAAAGACAAAAAAATATTAGTCATTTCATCAGAGGTTGTTCCTTACCTCCCTCAAACAGAAAAGGCAGTTAATTCATTTACCGTGTCAAGGAAAATTAATGATAATGGAGGTATGACGAGAATTTTTATGCCTAAATATGGAATTATTAACGAGAGAAGACATCAATTACATGAAGTCATAAGACTATCAGGTATGAATATGATTATTAATGATCTATATATGCCTTTAATCATTAAAGTAGCATCAATTCCTAAAGAAAGAATGCAAGTTTACTTTATTGATAACGAGGAATACTTCAAAAGAAAAGATCTTTTACTTGACAAAAACAAAAATTTATTAAAGGATAATGATGAAAGAATGATCTTTTTTACAAAAGGAGTAATTGAAACAGTAAAAAAGTTAAACTGGATTCCAGATATTATTCATCTTCATGGATGGTTTACTTCATTATTTCCTCTATATCTTAAAAAATTATACTTTGACGATCCTATTTTTGAAAAAAGTAAAATAATTTCATCATTGTACTCAAAAGCTTTTGATGGAAGTCTATCTAAAACATTAGCAAAAAAAATTCAATTTGATGGAATCGACGAAAACCTAGATTCAATTTTGATACCAGATTTTCATTCATTGTCTGATTTAATGATTAAGTTTTCAGATTCAGTAATTATTTCATCTGATAATATTGATAATGATTCAAAAACTTCTATTAATAAATATTCAAAGGATTCACTTTCTTTTGAAGATTCATCATCAGAGGAAAAATTAATGGATTTTTTATTAAAAAATATTGATTAATGTTTACAAATAGAGTTAAGATAATTCTTCTGAGCCTGCTAATTTTTTTTACCTCTTCTTGCAATAAGGATTATTTCACTGTAGGTATAGAAATTTATGATAATCAGTTTGAAGATCTAAAGTCAAAATCATTTCCAGTATTTTCATACCAAGAGTATTTTGAAAAAGTTCAGACTAATAACACTACAAATGTACATTTGGGGGTATATAATGATGATTTTTTTGGACAAATAAATTCGAGTTTTATATCACAGCTTGATGTATCCTTGCTGCAATCTTTTGGTGACTTTTCTCAAGAGCAGGAAAATGAAGGAAGTTTGCAAAATATAAGAATAATTGATGAAGAGGAGCAAGTAACAGCAGTATACTTAGATCTGCCATTTTTTAATAATACTATTGATTCTGATAATGATGGAGTTATTGATATTTATGATGCCGATCCTAACGACAGCTCAAGTGATTCTGATAATGATGGCCTTTCTGATATTTTTGAGCTCCAAGCGGGTACAAATCCCCTTAGCCAAGACACTGATAATGATGGTATTTTAGATCCTCAGGATACAGAAATAACCGGTTATAATCCTGATAGTCAGGTTTATGAAATTGATTCAATATTTGGAAACAGAAACGCAGAATTTAGACTAAAAGTTTATGAATTAACCTATTATTTAAGTTCTTTAGATCCATCTAACAATTTTGAATCTATCAAAGAGTATTTTTCTAATGATGATTTTTACGAAGAAGGTTTTTATGGTCGAGAATTTCATAATGATATTGTAAGTCTTAATTTTGATGAAATTCCTATTCTTTATTTTGAGGACGACCCTTTTACGGATGATGTAAATGAGCTAAATGAGATAAATTATTTTGAAACCCCTAGGATTAGAGTTCCTCTTGAAAAAGAATTCTTTCAACTTGCAATAGTAAATAAAGAAGGCGCCGATGATCTTATTAACCAGCAGAACTTCAATAATTATTTTAAAGGATTAATTATAAAGGCTGATAGTTTTTCAGATGATTTATATATGTTGTTAGACATTTTAAATGCGAGGATAGTAATTGAATATACTTACAACTATTACAATACTAATGGTACAGTTGACGTATTAGATGATATTATTGAGAGGAAGAAAAAGTCTAATACAATACCTCTTGGAGGTGTTACAATAAATCTTTTTAATCAAAGCGGATATAATCAGGAAATAGTTAATGAAATAAATTCTTCAGCTGAAAGTACACCATCTAAAATGATTTATTTGAATGGTTCTAAGTTCATCTCAAAACTGAAATTATTTTCTGAAGATAATTCTATCTCATCAGATTTAAACACCTTTAAGTCAAAGGATGTTTTAATTAACGAGGCTAATCTAATGTTATATATTGATGATAATATACATAGATCTAAATATGAATATCTACCTAAAAGACTCTACTTATACTCATATAATAATGGAGAGCCTATTGAAGACTATAAAAAGGATTTCACAATTGATTTCAATGAGGGTTCTGTAAATGCAAATAAATATTATTACGGCGGGTTACTTCAATATGATTCAAATGATAAGCCAATTGGATATAAATTTAATGTAACAAACCATGTGTCTAATATTGTTAGATACGATTCTCTTAATGTAGATCTAGGACTAACACTTACAACTGACATTGAAAATGTTTTTCTGAGAAACGGCTATCTACCTGGTTCTAAAAGACTAAGGATTCCCGATGCATCTGTATCCTTTCCTTT
>JBELLF010000016.1:18805-20665 GCA_042088875.1 Candidatus Marisimplicoccus framensis
TATTATCTAGCTTTAAGCTTCTTGATTAATTCAGGAACAACATCAAAAGCATCACCAATTATACCATAATCTGCAGCTTTAAAAAATGGAGCTTCAGGATCATTGTTAATTACCACCTTAACTTTTGAGGAGTTTATTCCAGCAAGATGTTGAATTGCACCAGATATCCCAATGGCAATATATAAATTTGATGCAACAGGTTTACCGGTTTGTCCTACATGTTCACTATGCGGCCTCCAACCCAAATCAGAGACAGGTTTTGAACATGCAGTTGCAGCTCCTAAAACATCAGCTAATTCTTCAATCATATGCCAATTTTCAGGCCCTTTAAGACCCCTTCCAGCTGATACTACAATATCTGCATCTGCAATTGTAACTTTGCTACTTTGCTTCTCTATATTTGATACCTTAAATGTTGTACTTATATTATTAAAATCTATATTCTCTATAACTCCATCTCCACTGTTCTCATTAATACCATACGAATTTGATGAGATACTTATAATTTTTAAATCACCACTAATTTCTGTAGAAGAGAATGCTTTATTTGTAAAACAACTTCTTCTCACAATAAATGGATTTAAGCTTTCTGGAAGTTCAACAACATTTGATATATATGAAGAATCAGTAATTCCTGCTAGATAAGCACCAAGATACTTTGCATCTGCAGATGAGGAAAGTATTACTACTGAAACATCTTCTTTTTCAATAACTTGAGATAACACATTTGAATATGTTTTGGCAGTAAATCCCTTAAGGTTACTACTTTCAACATTAACTATTTTGTCTGCTCCATATTTGTTTAATAATTCTATATCAGAACAATTAAAGCTTACACATATAAGTTTAGATCCCAATTCTTGCGATAGAGCTTTTCCATATGATACAGTCTCAAATGATGATTTTTTTAATTTACCTTTTTCAGACTCTGAGTATACTAGTACTGACATATTTCTAAATTACTTTTGCTTCATTTTCTAGTAAATCAATCAACTTATCAAGTTCATCAGGTTTTACCAATTTAACTTCACCTTTTTCCTCAGGTTTAAAGAATTTTTTATCAATAGTCCTGCTATTTATGTTTTGAGCTTTATTTACATCTAATGGTTTTTGACGAGCCATCATAATTCCTCTCATATTAGGGATGATTAGATCACTCTCCTCAACTAATCCCTTTTGAGCGCCAATAACTATAGGAAGATCACATTCACTAAATTCTGTACCACCAGATATTTCCCTAGCACATTTTGCTTTTCCGGATTCAATTTCAAGACTCACGCAATTAGTGATAAAGTTATAATCTAAAGAACCAGCGATCAGACCCGGTACAAGCCCTCCATTATAATCAATAGATTCTCGACCACATATTATTATATCGTATTTAACATTTTCACAATGAGTTACAATTTCCTTTGCAACAGAATAAGCATCTTTTGCCTCACAATCAATTCTTATTGCTTTATCAGCTCCAATTGCTAGACATTTTCTTAAGATAGTATCAGCAGAGGAATCACCTACAGTAAGAGCAGTAACTGATGCTTTGTTAGAGTCTTTCATCCATACAGCTTTTGTTAAACCGAACTCATCGTTAGGATTAATTATAAATTGGACTCCATTTTTATCAAATTTAGAGTCACTATCAGTAAAATTAATTTTTGATGTAGTATCAGGGACATTACTTATACAAACTAGGATATTCATATTAATCAATATTTTAAATAATTTCTAAGGCCTTGAGTAAATTCTCCTTTATCAATATTCTTTAGTTTAATAATTCCCTGATTGTTGTTAATATTAGACGATATCTTTCTTCTGTGAAGTTTCTCATATATATCAATACTAATTTTTTTTCTAGAATCT
>JBELLF010000073.1:0-3199 GCA_042088875.1 Candidatus Marisimplicoccus framensis
CAAATGGATGAAGAAGGTTTTGGTAATTGCACTAATACTGGAGCATGCGAGGTTGAATGTCCAAAAGGCATATCCATTAAAAATATAGCAAGGATGAATAAAGAATTTTTAAAAGCAAAACTTTAATTTATAGAATCTTTTAAAGAATTTAAAAGATTTAAATTAAATGTTTCATTAAGATCCCAATTTGCCCTAACATCAAGCTCACTTGGAAAATAGTATACTGGTTCTGGTTGAACTTGTTTTAAATAGTTTCCAGTATCCCAAAGATCATTTGAGTTTAGATCTTCAATTAACCTAAAAGTGTATTTTCCAGGTCTTATATAATCAAAAATATATGTTGACAGTGAATTAACATTTTTAAACTCTCTGATAATATTAGAATTTGAGTCTAACAGGTGAAGGATATATTTAGAATCATTATTTGCTATAACATCAAGAAAAACATTTCCATAATCTTCTAAAGTTTGACTGACAACATTAAACTGCAAGGTGTCATTTTCTGTACCTCGAATATCTTTAATTGCTCTAGGTTTGATAAATATGCTATAATCATCCGACGGTGAAACTTCAAAATCAATATCTATTTCATCTAACCTATCGTTAATGCTTGTTGTAAATGGTATAATAAGTGAGTCAATATCTCTGATAGTAATAAGTGAATCTTCAATCTTATTTAACGGAATGTTTGATGAAATCTTAAATGATTCTTTAAGATGGATTACATTAACTGTCTTGGAACTTATGTTTAAAGAGTCAATCAAACTATCTCTCTTCCTATCAAATTTTACTGTTGTAAGTTTGATTGTATCAGTCTCAATTAAACTGAAATTCAATGAATCGAAGCTATTTCTAGATAGCCAAAGATTTAAAGTATCAGTTTCTTTTTCTTTTATAAATACATAATTAACGGAATCAGGAATATTAGACTCAATTTTTATTTTATCTAAATCTAATTTTCCGTAGTAACCAAATCCAATTTTTTCGCTATTAATAAAATGAGGCTTATCCCATATTATTTCAGTTTCTTCTTTAAAAAGTTTTAGATCAATAACTGAATCTCTGGGTAGAGTTATCAGTGAGTCTATAAATCCGATTTTGTCATAAAAAGGATCAAAAAAATAATTATTATCTACATCTTTTAATGCAATTAATAAATATTTTCCTTGTTTTAAATTTTGAAATTTATAATTAGTTGAATCAAGTGTATTGGCAACATATGTAGGTTTATCTTGAAAAACTATGGAGTCTTTAAATAATGAATCTACGCGATACAATTGAAGTGATATAAATTCATCAGATTCTTGACTAAATGCATCTTTAGTATTCCCCCTAATATAAAGAGAGTCGATTGTCTCTCCTGTAGAAAACGTATAGCTGAAAAATGTCAAAGGATTATTTTCATTATTATCCTGGATGCTATTTCCGAAGTTAATAGTATATGTTGTTTCAGGGGCTAGACTGTCTAAAAATTTTAAAAAAACTTTTTTTGTAACTCCACTTAGAGGTTTTATTTCATATGATGATTTCTCTAATGGCGGAGAAATAATTAGTTGATCCTGAACTTTATCTAACTTTATCCACTCATCAAATGTTAGTCTAATTTCTTCTGAATCAAAATTGGTTGAATTTAATTTTGGACTAGCATTAACTAAAACAGGAGGGATGCTGTCTTTGGGACCACCTGTTGGGGTTCCTCTTTTAGCACAACCAAAAAGTATAATTAGTGATAATAATATATAGACTAAATTCTTCATTGAATAAATTCAAATACAAATTAAAGTATTTAAAATAGTAAAAAGAACTATTTTTGCAATATACTCATGGATAAAGATTCTCTAAAAAAGATTATTTCACATTCTAAAGAATACGGCTTTATATTTCCTTCAAGTGAGATTTATGAGGGATTAAATGCAATATATGATTATGCTCATAATGGTACACTTCTAAAAAATAATATAAGAGAATATTGGTGGAGATCCATGGTTCAGCTAAATGAAAATATTGTAGGTATAGACTCTGCAATATTTATGCATCCAAAGACTTGGATTGCATCTGGCCATGTAGATGCTTTTAATGACCCTCTTATTGACAACAAGGACTCCAAGAAAAGATATAGGGCTGATGTTTTAATAGAAGAATTTATTGAAAAGCTTAATTCTAAAATCCAAAAAGAAGTTCAAAAAGCTGAAAAAAGATTTAAAGAAAAATTTGATAAAGATCAATTTCTTAATACTAGCCCAAAAGTTCTGGAAATAACAAATCAGATTAATCAATTAAAATCAAGAATGGTCTCTGCATTTGAAAAAGATGACTTGGTAGAAGTAAAAAAAATAATTGACGATATGGAAATTAAATGTCCTATTTCAGGAACATGTAATTGGACTGAAGTCAGACAGTTTAACCTTATGTTTAGTACTAAGTTAGGAGCTTCTGAAGAGTCAAGTATGGATTTATATTTAAGACCTGAAACTGCTCAAGGAATTTTCTTAAACTATTTAAATGTTCAAAAGACCTCAAGAATGAAAATTCCTTTTGGAATTGCTCAAACTGGTAAGGCATTTAGAAATGAAATTGTTGCCAGACAATTTATCTTCAGAATGAGGGAATTTGAGCAGATGGAAATGCAATTTTTCATTAAACCTGGAACCCAGGAAAATTGGTTCAATCATTGGAAAGATAAAAGACTTAATTGGCACTTAAATTTAGGTGTTGACTCTAGTTTATTTCGATTCCATGATCATGATAAACTTGCCCATTATGCTGACGCTGCATGCGATATTGAGTTTAATTTCCCCTTTGGGTTTAAAGAACTTGAGGGTATTCACTCAAGAACTGATTTCGATCTTAAAAGCCACGAGGAGCTTTCAGGCAAGAAAATTCAATATTTTGATCCTGAATTAGATAAGAACTATACACCATATGTTCTTGAGACATCTATTGGTTTAGATAGAATGTTTCTTGCAATTATATCTAACTCATTTAAAGTAGAAACTTTGGAAGATGGATCTACAAGAAATGTTATGAGTATACCTAAGCAAATTGCTCCAAACAAATTAGCAGTTCTTCCACTACTCAAAAAAGATGGACTTCCAGAATATGCTAGAAAAGTTATGAATGAGTTTAGTCATGAGATTAATCTTGTTTATGATGAGAAAGATGCAATAGGAAGAAGATATAGAAGACAAGATGCAATTGG
>JBELLF010000074.1:0-3167 GCA_042088875.1 Candidatus Marisimplicoccus framensis
TGGTTAGATTTTCAGAGGTCATAATGGAGGGATTAAATCATAATGATCTTAAACCTGATCAAATAGACATGCTAATTCCTCATCAGGCAAACCTCAGAATATCTCAATTTGTTCAAAAAAAGTTTGGTCTATCAGATGATCAAGTTTATAATAATATTCAAAAATATGGTAATACCACTGCTGGATCAATTCCTATTGCATTAACAGAGGCATGGCAGGAAGGAAAAATAAAATCAGGAGATATAATTGTTCTTGCAGCTTTTGGAAGTGGATTTACATGGGGAAGTACAATTATTAAATGGTAGTAAAATTTAAATTATAATAAATGTCATTAAAAAAAATATTCATAGTCTTTTCTGTTGCAGCATTATACTTCACCCTCAATTATATTTTTTTATCTAATGAGGGTTATGAGTCTATGGAAGACTATATCGAATCAACTAGAGATGAATTTAGCTATGAAATTGAAGAAATAATATATGAAGACGAATGGACTGGATATCATATTAAAATGACATCTGGTGAGTGGTTAGATTCAAAAAAAGTTGATCAAGTTGAATGGTGGCATTATGTTGATATTATAATTCCTAAAAATACTCAAACCTCAACAGGTATAATGTTTATAGATGGAGGTGCTAAAGAAGAAGACTTTTTTAGATTAGATTCTAAATCAGCTGAATATGCAATAGAAACCAAGTCAGTAATTGTAAATGTTAGTAATATACCTTTTCAGCCTATTAATTTCTTAGATTCAGAACAAGAATCTTTTTATGAGGATGATCTTATTGCATATGCATGGAACGAATTTTTAAAATCTGGAGCTAAGCAAAAATATACAGAGTGGTTACCCAGGTTCCCAATGACTAGGGCAGTAGTAAGATCCATGGATCTAGCTCAGGAAATTACTTTACAAAATGATATTAATGTAAAAGATTTTGTTGTTTCTGGAGCTTCTAAAAGAGGTTGGACAGCATGGACAACTGCTGCTGTTGATGAAAGAATCATTGCAGTTGTACCTATGGTAATTGACCTTCTAAATGTTGTTCCTTCTTTTGAAAATCATTACAGGAGTTATGGTGAATTTTCTCCTGCAGTGTCATCATATACTAAATACAATATTCAGGATTGGATGGAAACTGATAAATATAAAAAACTAATGAGTTATGTTGAACCTTATTCCTTTTTAGAAAGGTTTACTATGCCTAAATATATTATTAATGCAGGTTCAGATGAGTTCTTCTCAACTGACTCATGGAGATTCTATTACGATGAATTACCTGGTAATAAAATTTTAAGATATGTACCAAATGCTAATCACTCTTTAAATGGAAAATACCTTAATGAAGATCTTGTAGGTTATTTTTTTAGAATTGTAAATAATATTGAGATTCCATCATTAAAATGGAGATTAGATACAGATAAAAATTTAATAGAGGCAGTATTAAATTATAGTGGTGACTATGATGTTTCTTTATGGACTGCTACTAACAAACAAGGAAGAGATTTTAGATTATGGGAAGAAGGTGAACTATGGTCCCAATCTAAAATCCAAAAATCAGATAATAACAGATACATCATTGATTTAGGTAAAGAGAATTTAGGCTATAAGGCAATAATGGTAGAGTTTGTAATTGATCCAGATTCTGATTTTCCATTAACAATTTCAACCGGACCATATGTTCTTCCTGAAACATATCCATATGAAAAATATCAAGTTAAAAATTAACTGAATTTTTAGATGGAAAAAAGAAAATTATCGATTCAAAAAAAAATTTGAATCGTATAATAATTTTTATATCTTTCGACTCTCAATTATTGAAAATATTAGAAAAATGAAAAAAATATTATTTGCATTAATCCTATCTATTTTTGTTTGTACTATATTAACAAACAATGTTTATGCATCAACAACAGTAAATAGTTTAATTACTATTCAGGATTCACAAGACGAACCAATGATGGAAGCTACATCAGATGAAGCTTCAGCTAGTTTTACACAAGAATTAAAAAAGCGTTTTATTGAAGGTGGTCCAAGCTTTATGGGAATTGTACTTATATGTCTTATACTTGGTTTAGCTATTTCAATTGAAAGAATTATATACCTTAATCTATCAACAACTAATACTGATAAGTTGACTGGTGATGTTGAAGGTGCACTAAAATCAGGAGGTGTTGAAGCTGCAAAGGAAGTTTGTAGAAACACTAAAGGACCTGTGGCATCAATCTTTTATCAAGGTTTAGATAGAGCAAAAGATGGAGTAGATTCTGCAGAAAAGGCTGTAATTTCTTATGGTGGTGTTCAAATGGGACAACTTGAAAAAAATGTTTCATGGATATCATTATTTATTGCACTTGCACCTATGCTTGGATTCATGGGTACTGTAATTGGTATGATTACTGCATTTGATAGAATTGAAGCTGCTGGTGATATGCAACCATCACTTGTTGCAGGTGGTATTAAAGTTGCACTTCTAACGACTGTATTTGGTCTTATTGTTGCTATAATACTTCAAGTATTCTATAACTATATTGTTGCAAAAATTGATTCAATTGTTAATGATATGGAAGATGCATCAATTACATTAATTGATATTCTTTCAGCTCAAAAAAAATAATTTGATATGAATCTTCAAAAAATTACAAAAATAGGGTGTATAACTCTAGGTTTATTAGGTATCATATTTCTTTTTCTAGTATTTGGAACTGGAGATGATACTATTAAAATGTCTGCAGCATCAGGAAACTTTGGAGTAATTACCCCAATTATACTTTTAAGTCAATTAATACTTTTTATTGCTGTTATCGTAACTCTTACTTTTTCTTTAAGAGGTTTGGCAAAAGATAAGGCTAAAATGAAAAGTGCGTTAACTTCTGCTGGATTATTTCTAGGTGTAGTTGTTATTGCATTTGTTCTATCAAGTGGTGTTGAAACCCCTATGAGAGATGGTAAAGTTTTATCAGCTATTGGTTCAAGACTTGTTGGAACTGGGATCAGAGTATTCTACATTTTAGCTATTGTCGCAGTTGGACTAATGATATTCTCAGGAGGTAAAAAATTTATTAAAAAGTAAACTATGGCTAGAAGAAAGTCACCAGAGGTTAATGCAGGGTCGATGGCAGATATTGCCTTTCTGCTTTTGATTTTCTTTCTTGTTACTACAACAATT
>JBELLF010000075.1:0-3115 GCA_042088875.1 Candidatus Marisimplicoccus framensis
GATTCCCCAATTCCTGAAGTTGCTCCAGTTATTAGTGCTATCTTTTTATTGTCTCTCATCTAACTAAAATATACATATAATAAGCCTGCAGCAACAGCACCTAGTGAAGGACCTAAAACAGGGACCCAACTATAAGTCCAATCTGAAATTTTATTTTTCCTGGGTATTAATTGATACACAATTCTTGGTCCTAAATCCCTTGCTGGATTAATTGCATAACCTGTAGTACCGCCCAAGCTTAAACCTATAACCCAAACTAATATACCAACTGGAAGGGCACCAAGTGATCCAATACCAAAATTAGCATCTAATCCTTCAACTATTATATTTGGTTCAACTATATATAATATTCCAAATATTAACATAAATGTTGCAAGAAACTCACTAAAAAAATTATTCTTAAAATTTCTTATCGCTGGAGAAGTACAAAATGAGCCCATTACAGTAGCTTCATTTTTTGTGGCCCTATAATGGTCGATGTAAAATATATAAGTTAGCCAACTGCCCAGCATTGCACCTAATACCTGTGCTATAATATATCCAACAGCTAATTCAGATGAAAATTTACCAGCAACTAAAAGACCAATAGTTACAGCTGGATTAAGATGAGCTCCACTAAATTGTCCTGTAATATATGCTGCAATAAAAACAGCAAAACCCCATGCTGTAGTAATTGTAATTAAAGGTGTTTGATCAAAACCTTTAGTTTTCGAAAGGCTGACATTTGCTACAATTCCAGATCCTAAAAGAAGTAAAATTGCAGTTCCTACAAACTCAGCAATGTAAGGACTTATCATACTATATAATTTTTGATTAATTTATTAAAATTTTTTAACTCTTCGTCAATCCACTTTTGATCCTTCTCTAAAACCTCAGCCATTTTTTCTGCCACCTTTGGAGCAATTCTTTTAGACTCTTTTGCGTCTAGAAAAATACATCTTGTTCTCCTCGCTAAAACATCTTCAAGTTTAAGTGCCATTTCATGTAGAATTGACCACTCAATAATATTATTTGTTATATGAAACTTTTTAGATAGGGATCTATTATCATCTAATCCACCAAGAGATTGAATTTTTCTCTTAAAAGATCCATAAACATGCATTGGGTCATTCCAATCAACTTTTTTCTTAAATCCAACTAGTTTTATTTTTTCTGTTTTACATTTCTTCTTCTTCAATCTATTAATTGAAATTGCAGCATCAATTGCATCTTGTGCAATTTTTCTGTAAGTTGTCCACTTACCACCAAGAACACTAATTAATCCTGATGGCGCAATATCTATCTTATGACTTCTAGAGACTTCCTTTGTTGATTTCTTGTTTGATGTTGCTGCTAATGGCCTTAGGCCTGCAAATACTGATTTTATATCAGACTTCTTAGGTTTTAAGGTCATATATTTACTTGCGTTCTTTAATATAAAATCAATTTCATCTTTTAGTGGTTTTGGTTCAATACTTGCTGTTTTAACATGAGTATCTGTTGTTCCAACAACAACATAATCTTTCCATGGCACTGCAAATAAAACCCTACCGTCAGAAGTTTGTGGTATTAAAATTGCATGTTTACTTTTTAAGAATTTTTTTTCTAAAACTATGTGAACTCCTTGACTTGGTTGAATCATTTTATCAATATTTGGTTGATCCATCCTGATAATTTCTTCTGCAAATACTCCAGTAGCATTAATAACAACTTTACTTTTGATCTTATATTTTTTTGAGTTTATAGTATCCTGAAATTCTAAACCTATTACTTCATCTTCTTCCTTTAAAAGTTTCTCAACACTGCAGTAATTTAATAAAGCAGTTTTTTTTGAACTTGCAGTTAGTGCAAGAGTAATTGCCATTCTAGAGTCATCAAATTGTCCATCATGATAAATGACACCTCCCCTTAATCCTTTTTTACTAACATTGGGAATTAATTCAAGAGTCTCATCTTTTGAAATCATAATTGATTTTCCTAAGCCTAAGTTTCCAGCCATCATATCATAAATTTTCATACCTATACCATAGAAAGGATTAGACCACCAGTCATATGATGGAATTACAAAGCTTAAATCTCGAACTAGATGAGGTGCATTTCTCTTTAAAATTCCTCTCTCTTTTAAAGATTCAATTACAAGAGTTATATCACCATTTTGAAGATATCTAACACCTCCATGAATAAGCTTTGTACTTCTAGATGAAGTGCCTTTTCCAAAATCATACTTTTCTAAAAGTAAAGTTCTATATCCTCTTTTTGATGCATCAACAGCTATTCCTAGACCAGAGGCTCCTCCTCCAATTATGATTATATCCCATTGACTAACTTTATTTAACTTATCTAAAGAACCAGATCTATTCATTAGCTTTTAATAGTCTATTAATTCTATTTTGCCAAAGTTCTATAATATCATTTGATTTAAAACTTGTATCTGGATGAAAAGACATATCCTCTATCCATAGTTTTTTTAAATCTGATATATCTTTCCAAAAACCTGTCGCCAGTCCTGCAAGAAAAGCAACACCTAAAGCAGTAGTCTCAGTTGTTTTTGGTCTTACAACATTTGTACTTAGAAGATTTGCTTGGATTTGCATTAATAAGTTATTATTGCTTGCCCCACCGTCAACTTTTAAATCTTTAAATTTTATTCCAGCATCTTTTTCCATTTCAACAACTATATCTCTTGTTCTTAGTGCAATTGATTCTAGAGCTGCTCTAGCTATATGGCCATTTTCAGTACCTCTTGTTATTCCAAAAATTGTTCCTTGAACGTATGGATCCCAATATGGAGCTGCCAGCCCAGATAATGCTGGAACAAATGTTAAACCTCCGTTGTCATTAACTGTTTTAGCCAACTCTTCAACTTCAGGAGATGATTTTATAATTCCAAGTTTATCACGTAGCCATTGAATCAAGGCTCCTGCAACGAAAATACTCCCCTCAAGTGCATATGTAATTTCTCCATTAATTCTCCATGCAATTGTTGAAAGCATTTTGTTTTTTGACATTACAAAATTTTCTCCAGTGTTCATCATACAAAAACAACCTGTACCATAAGTGTTTTTGATATCACCTTCATTAATACATAATTGACCAAATAATGCTGCCTGTTGATCACCTGCAATTCCTGAAATTG
>JBELLF010000076.1:0-3101 GCA_042088875.1 Candidatus Marisimplicoccus framensis
TGTTTCCTTTATAATCAATTACAAATCTATCAGTTTCAAATATTCTATTTTTATATAAATATGAGGCTCCTATATCAAGTTTATAGGGTAAAGATTTTATTTGACCAGACTTACTAAAATCTATTTTTGCTGTTATAACATCCTCCTCTAAACTTCTCCATATTCTTTTTGGAAAACCAGAACCATTTCTTGATAACCTATATCTATTATTATCAATAATTTCAAATACAGTAACTTTAAGATCTTTGTCATCAACTATTGCCTTAGTTGCATTTGCTTTAATTGAAAGATTTGTTGAACCATCCTCATTAAAATTATGTTTAACCGAAATTGGAACAGATAAAATTGTTCTTTGTGTATATGTTAAAAAGTTTCCTACACCGTCGAATTCGTCACTCGTAAATTTATAAAAACCTCCCCTTCTTGAATTAGACTCTCCATTCTGAATAGCAAGAAAGTTTAGTTTATATTTTGTTGATTTTGAACTGTAGGTCAAACCTGTCAAAAGATTCAAAGTAACATTTTCAGAACCAAAAAGGCCATCATTATCACTGCTCTTTGTCATCCCAGACTCATTAAATCTATAGGTGCTATTTAAAAAGTCATCTAAAAAAGATTGCTCACTTCTATAATTAAAACTAGCTATGTAACCCCATTTATGATCATTTTCTAATATGTAACTATTACTTGCAGATAAACCAAAATTATAATCCATAAAACTAGAATCACTCAAAGGTTCCATTACTTTATTGAATGAGTCAGTATATTGAGTGAGAAGATTTCTATCAGCACTTTCATTAACAGGCGATGGAATAAATGTTCCACGAGCAATCGGCAGTTCTCTGTAATCACTATCAAATCCAAGGAAATCAGTCGAACTTCTTTCAGAATAGATATAATTATCATTAAAGTGCATATCTGGATTATAACGTACTCCAAATGAAAGATTATATGTTGGAGAGTTAGAGAAATCTTTTAGAACTACATTAACGATACCACCTGTAAAATCAGCATCTAAATTTGCAGATGCAGATTTGACAACCTGTATATTATCAATTAAGCTAGTTGGAAAAATATCTAATTGGAGTGTATTTTTATCTGGATCTAAACCTGGAACTTCAAGATCATTGATTAATGTTTTAGAATATCGATCACCTAAACCCCTAACATAAACGTATTTTCCTTCTTGAATAGAAATACCAGGGACTCTTTTAATAGCTGACGCTATATCATTATCTCCAGCTTTTTTTATTGATTCTAATGATAGTCCATCTAGTAAAACACCTGAATTTTTTTGAATACTTAAAACAGCATTTTCAGAATTATTTCTTGCACTAGTAGTTACCACTACTTCATCTAGTGATTCAGATGCGGGGTTTAAAACTACTTCTATTGTTTGGTTTGGATTTGTAGGGGAAATAAAAATATCTGTAATCTTTAGAGTCTCATATCCCACAAAAGAAATTGTGATTTCATATTTTCCCTCTGCCAGGTCATCAATAAAGAATTTACCATCAAAATCTGTTTCTTGACCATCGCTAAATTGAATAGGTTCAATTTGGCTAACCAAAACATTTGCAAATGGAAGTATATCATTAAACTCACCGTCAATGACTTTACCATCGATGTAATATTGGGAAGCTAAAAGGCTTGGAATTATTAAAAATGAGGTAATAAGTAATTTTTTCATAAGTTAAATTTAAAAAAAAACGCCTATGAAATCATAGGCGTTTATAGTTTATGGTTAAATAAACAAATTTATTATTGCTCAGTTGACCAAACAGTCCATCCAAATACTCCTTCGTCAGCACCTTGGCCAGCACTAGGATTTGTTCCTATAGTTGCCCAATCAGAGAATACAGCATCTATATTAAACCCTGCTACAGAACTAGCACTCTCAGTAATTTTAGACTGAGTAAACTGACCGTTAAAATACCAATCAGAGAAAATAACATCTTCACTGCCACCAACTGTTGTACCAAATGTGTGTTGGTATGAATTAAAGTTGTAAGTTCCATCCATATCACCCCAAGATTCAATTTTAGATAATTCCGCTGCATCACCAAAAACGTGAACATCAGTAACTGTTCCTTGGAAGTTTTCTCTTACCTTACCTAACTGATCAGAATCTGTTGCAGTTTCAGTGTATCTAGCATACACAGTTAAGCCACTAATTAAGTTTTTTGCTCTGTAACTAGCTACTTTTGAACCATCCATTTCGAAAACTCCATCTGAATCATACGTTAATTCAACAACTGCATTTGTTACAGTACCACTGTATGCCATATCAACATCAATGGAATCATCGTTTGCATTAACAATTACTATGTTTTCAATATCAACAGATCCACCAAAAAATTCAACTCCATCATCTTCACTTCCAAGAATTTCAATATTCTTAATTGAAGTTCCAGCACCTACACCTCCTAAAGTAAGACCTTGAATTTCTTCATCTGGAGCTACTTCTGTTCCAGTATGTCTTATAGAGACGTAATTTAATACTCCTGAAGAATCACTATTGTCATCACCACCATAGTAGTTCCAAATTTCACCAGCAACACCTTCAACACCTTCTATTCCTCTTTCAGGAGATGAGTTAGAAATCTTTGCTTTACCAAGAAGAATTAATCCACCCCAAAGACCCCTGTCTTTAGATGTTCTGTTAGTTGAAGCTGAGGTTAAAGAAATGTTATCATTGATATCTGTCATTATGATTGGTTGATCGTAAGTACCATTAGCAATAATTTGACCACCTCTTGAAATTACAAGTGCAGTTGCATCACCAAGTTGACCCTCACCAGCTTTGATTATTGTTCCAGGCTCAACGATTAAACGTGCACCGGACATTACAACAACTTTACCTCTTATAATGTGAATAGACTCTGCCTTCCATGTTTCGTCAGAGAAAATTTTAGTTATACCACCATCAACACCATGCTCAACTGTAGCTGGAGCACTAGGTGTAGTAGGAGTTGTAGGTGTGGTAGGTGTAGTAACAGTAACAGTTTCAGTTACAGTAACAGTTTCTACTACAGTTCGCACGTCATCATCTTTAGAACATGCAACAAATACGATTGCAACTAGTGCAATAATTGAGTAAA
>JBELLF010000017.1:0-19465 GCA_042088875.1 Candidatus Marisimplicoccus framensis
AGTGGGCGCTGAGGGATTCGAACCCCCGACCCCTTGGGTGTAAACCAAGTGCTCTAAACCAACTGAGCTAAGCGCCCTAGAGGGGCAAATATAGTTTTTTTTTTATATTGCAATATCAAAGAATCTATAAAAGAATTATTGTTTTCTGCTATTGCATTTTTTTTCTCTTATTCAATAGCATATCTAACTGGAATAGAAGTAGTAAAAAATGCTGTTTTGATTACCTTTATTATTCAATGGGTACTTTTTATACCAGCATATCTTCTTCAAACTGAAAAGTTTTATGATATATCAGGAAGCATTACTTACATTTCAGTTGTAAGCTATTGTTTTCTTTATAATTATGATCCATTATTTCTGAATATTGGTAACATAATACTTTCAATCATAATCATTATTTGGGCATTAAGACTTGGTAGTTTTTTATTTATTAGAATAAAAAAAGCAGGAGAAGATATTAGATTTCGTGAGATTAAGAAATCTCCAACAAGATTTTTTATGACATGGACTCTTCAAGGAATGTGGGTTTCTTTATGTTCTGCATGCGCACTAGCTGGAGTTGCTAAAGGAATAATTATAAATAATTACTTCTATTTTGGATTAGCTATTTTTTTAATTGGTTTTATTATGGAGATTATTGCAGACAATCAAAAAACCAAATTTAGAAATAATCCAAAAAACAAAGACAAGTTTATAAATTCTGGGCTGTGGAAGTTATCTAGACATCCAAATTATTTAGGTGAAATTTTGTTATGGTCAGGTATCTCAATAATATCTTTATCATCTTTAGAAGGATTAGAATTAGCAACTTTAATCTCTCCTTTATTCACATATTTATTATTAGTTTATGTAAGTGGAATTAGAATATTGGAACATAATGGAGATAAAAAATGGGGTCATCTTAATAGCTATAAGAATTATAAAAAAAATACACCTAGACTAATTGGATTTCTATAAGTTCATCTAGTCAATATTAATACTAATACCTCCAGACACATATAACATTTCATTGTTAAGTCCTTTACCTATTGATATATCAAGTTGTTTTTTATCATCTAAGAGATATGTAATTCCTGAATCAAAATTAATATTAGAATTATTTTTAGATTCATCACCAAAGATTTCAAAAAAGACTCCAAAAGAACCCAAATTTCTTCCGTACACAATTGTATAAATGAATTTTCCATTCATTTTTTCATATTTATTATATCCTATATTATAACCAATTTGAGATTCACTATTTAGTTCATGTGAGACATTTACTCTACTTAGAAGTCCATAGACATTATTAGAAAATACTTCACGAGCTGTTGGAATTGAAAGGTGAGATAGAAAAGCAACTTTAGTATTATTAGAGGTTTTATTAAAGATTTTAAACT
Source organism: Candidatus Marisimplicoccus framensis (assembly GCA_042088875.1). Lineage (GTDB taxonomy): Bacteria > Bacteroidota > Bacteroidia > Flavobacteriales > Flavobacteriaceae > Marisimplicoccus > Marisimplicoccus framensis_A. The sequence goes on from JBELLF010000017.1 coordinate 1,380, forward strand.
TAGCTCCTACCTCAAAATCACTAAATGATGATTTTTTCGCGAACGATAACTCATCATTTATTAAATAGTTACTATTAAGCCTTATTTCAATTCCATTAATTATACCAATTCTAAAAAGAGTATTAATATTAGAATGAGAGTCTTCAAATGAAATACCTGATTCAATTTGAATTTGACCTAAGGGTAAAACTAATGCAGATTCTGTTTGATCTGGTCTATCAGTTGTAATTTGAGAAAAAGCTAGTGAACAATTAAACAGCAAGAATAAAAAAAATAAAAATCTATTTTTCATGAAAAAATTTCTTTTGCAATATAATTACTTCCAGTTATAATAATTAAATCATTTGGGGAAGCCTGTCTTAATATACTACTATAAATTATACTTGGATTAATTTCAAAATTAATGTTTTCTCCTATACTTTCTTCAATCTCATCATGATTCATTGACCTTGACATATTTGAAGAAGTAAAATATATTAAAGATTTTGCTGGAAGATAACTAACTAATTTTTTTACATTTTTTCCTTTAACAAAACTTAATATAAAAAATAGTTTATCATATTCTAATGAACTTATATGTTTAGATAAATGAATAAAACCTGACTCATTATGTGCGCAATCAAAAATTATTTTCGGGGTATCATTTAATATTGTCCACCTTCCATAAAAATCAGTATTTACATTAATATTTAAAATACCTTTTTCTAAACTATTTTCATTTATCTTTTTATCATTTAGATTTTTACAAATTTGGACAACTGTATTTATGTTTTTATTAAAATATTCTATGTCTGAGTTTTCAAATTTTGATTTATAATCAGATGCAAAAATTATTTCTGAAAAGTTTTTATTTGCTATATCAATAAAAACATTTTCTGTGTTTTTATCTCTTTCCCCAATTATTACTTTGGTATTTTTTTTTATTATTCCAGCTTTTTCGAATGCAATTTTTTCTAAAGTATTGCCCAATATTTCTGTATGATCATATGAAATATTTGTAATTACAGACAAAATTGGATTGATAATATTTGTAGCATCTAATCTTCCACCTAGCCCTACTTCAATAACTGCATAGTCAACATTTTTTTCAATATAATAACACAGTGACATACCAAATGAAAGCTCAAAAAAAGTAAGTTTTAGTTTTTCAATTATATCACGATTATTTAAAATAAACTTTGAGATAAAGTTCTTCTCGATTTTATTATTGTTTACTTTAATTCTCTCTCTATAATCAAAAAAATGAGGTGAAGTGAATGTTCCTACCTTATATCCTGACTCTTGAATTATTGATGATAAATATGCACAAGTACTACCCTTTCCATTTGTACCTCCAATATGAATTAGCTTTATGTCTTTGATATTAAGATTAAGATGTTCAACAAAAGATCTTATATTATCAAGACCAGGTTTATATGCTTTTGAACCTTGAGATTGATAAAATGGTAATCGATTTAAAATCCAATTCTCAGTTTGCTTATAATTCAATATTAGTGATTATAGAATATATGCTTCAAATAATACAAATGTTATAAATCCAGCAAGGAATCCTAAGAATGCTAACCATCCTATGTTTTTTAAGTACCAGAAAAACTCAATTTTTTCCATACCCATTGCTACAACTCCAGCTGCAGAACCAATTACAAGCACACTACCTCCTGTACCAGCTGCATATGCAATTAGGTGCCATAGAGAATCATCAACTGGCTGGGAGAACATACCTATTGAAGCTGCTACTAGAGGAACATTATCAATAACTGCTGAACCTAAACCTAAGAAACCCGCGACTATTCTAATATCAGGAATAACAGTTTCTAGATATTGTGCAAATTCAAATAAATATCCTATTGATTCTAGAGCAGCTACTGCCATCAAAATTCCTAAAAAGAATAGAATACTAGGAAGTTCGATCTTAGTTAATGCAGAATGAACAGGACTTTTACTATGCATAATACTACTTTCATTAGGAGTGCTAATATTAAATTTAGTGCCACTGTATATTTCTGCAAATGTTGCAACAATAGAAAGTGAAAGCATCATACCAACATAAGGTTGAAGACCAGTAAAAACTTTAAAAAATGGTACAAAAAGAATAGCTGATAATCCTAACCATAACATTGTTGTACCTATTTTATTTATACTGCTTTCATCGTTATCTATGTTATCTAAGTTTCCTTTAAAAGGTTTAAGAAATGAGGCAATATAGACTGGTACTATCATACATACTACAGAAGGAATAAACACATAATAAAGTAACATTGGAACGGTAACTTTTTCAGCTATCCATAGCATTGTTGTGGTTACATCTCCAATTGGTGACCAAGCTCCTCCAGCATTTGCTGCTATTACAATTAATCCTGCAAACCATAATCTCAAGTTTTTATCTCTAATAATTTTTTGAAGAATTGTAATTAGTACAATAGTAGCTGTCAAATTATCAATTATGGCAGACAATATAAATGCTAATATTGAAAATATCCATAATAATTTTTTCTTTGATTTAGTTTTAATAAATGATTTAATTTTTTCAAAACCATTGTAGTAATCAATTATCTCAACTATAGTCATTGCTCCTAAAAGGAAGATTAAAATCTCTGAAGTATGAGATAAATGATATGCCATTATCTTTTTTATTTTTGTTGGTATCAGTTCCCGTAACGCTGTATCAACTTCAAATACCGGTATATTAAATATTGCAATTAATGCCCATAAAAAAGCCATCATTGCTAAAGCAGGTATAAGCTTATCAATTTTTAAACTGTGCTCTAGTGTTATTCCTAAATAACCTAAAATAAATATTCCTAATAATATTGTTTCCATTTATATAAAATTTATTCCCATGATTGAAGCATAACCCTTGTTATACTTCTAGTATATTCTTCACCTTTTGTGTCCTCTATCCATTTGGAGATTGCATCTGCTTGATCTTTATTCTGAGGATTTCCAAAATCCAAAGCAGCTATTAAATCTGGATAAGTTACATATATATAATGAGTTTCACCATTTTCAACTCCGTGAGTAGTTTGACCAATTGAAACATATCCAGACATATCATTAAAGGCTGACATTAAGTTAGCAAAAGCTGTTAAAAATTTAATCGGGTCTTTTACTTTCCATTGGTGTGATTGGGCAATTGGCTGTTGCCATTTATCTAGATTGTATCTAACAAGAGTTACACCTGCAGTAACAGAAAACCCATCTCTACTTGTTAAAGAATTTAATTTTGATACATAAGCATCCCATTCTGGAGTTAATTTTCTAGATTCAAATTCAGCAAGTGCTTCTTTGGAACCAGCAAAATTTAATACATGAGTGGCTTTTTCACTTGAACCTTTATATTCAATACTCCATAGAGAAACTCTTACCCCCTCAGGTATTTGAATATTTGAGTAGAATCCATCTATTAGATTATAAACGGAGTCAGTATTCTCAAATGGAACATTTAGATTAACATTCTGCCATGAAATATTTTGAGCACTAATATTTAGTGATATAAGAGATAAAATAAGTAGATATGTTTTTTTCATAAGTTGATTTAAGGTAGACAACTAAGTTATTAAAAAATCAAAGTTAAGTCAAATAAATCTTTCCAGAACAATGATCTTTTGATGCTCCTGTTACAGAAGAATAACAATTATTAATATTCAAGTATCTTAAAACCCCTAGAAACGCAAAGATTAAAGCCTCTTTAAATTGTATTATATTATTAGATGGTATTATGATTTCACAATTTGTTTTTGATTTAATAACATTAATTAAATAGTCATTATAAGCGCCTCCACCTGTAATAAATACTTTATCTAAATCTTTTAAATTATTTGAAACCTGATTTGCAATGTGGACGGATAATGTGTGTAATAAATCTTCAATTTTATAATCATTATAGTTATTTATTAATGGAATTATTTTCTTATTTACCCATTCAATACCTAGTGACTTAGGAGGGTTAATTTGATAGTATTCTAATGCTTCTAATTCCTTATAAAGATTTAAAATAAGTTTTCCCGATGAAGCTATAGCCCCCCTGTCATCATAATCTTTTCCAATTGTTTTTGATAGATAATTTAGAACAATATTAACAGGACATATGTCATAGGCTATTAACTTTTCACTTTCATATTTTGAGATATTGGCAAATCCACCAAGATTTAAAAATGAATCATATTCATGAAATAAATACTTTTCACCAACAGGAACTAGAGGAGCTCCCTGACCGCCGAGTTCTATATCTTGAACTCTAAAGTCACAAATTACATTTTGATTAATTTCTTGAGATATAATTGGCATGTTTCCAATTTGATATGTAACTGAATTTAAAGGATCATGAATTGCAGTGTGTCCATGAGAGCTAACAAAATCAATATTTTTAATCGAAAACTCAAAAATGAATTTCTTAATTATTTCTGCTAATTTCTTTGAATATTCTTTATCGATTTGTTTAATCTCAGAAAGGCTCTTTTCAGATATATTAATTAATAATTTACTTACTGAATCATCATATTTATATGTTTTTGAGTTAATTATCTCAAAACTCCATCTTTTATTATGTATAAACTTAATATATGCTAAGTCTACTCCATCTAGTGAAGTTCCTGACATTACTCCAATTACATAAAAATTTTTCATTTTTTATTGGAAAAAATTCCACACTAATCCAAATCTTACTGACATATCCCTATATGGATTAAATGGATCAGAGTAATAATCATAACCTGTAAATGAACTATTTAAGTGTTCAACTGAAATATATACTCTTGTTTGTTGAATTTTTGCATTAAAGAAAAAATCAAATCTAGGATATTCTCCTATTTGCTTATAATTTTGTGTAACAAACTCTGAAATTAAAGGATTATAATAGTCTGCATAATATTTGGTAAAATAATTAAATGTAAGTCCAGTTTGAATAAATAGTGAATTATTAAATACATTAGTTGAAAACATCAAAGTACTTCTTACTATCCATTCAGGAACATTCAAGGTCTGTTGATCATTAATTCCATCTAATTCCTGATCTGTTTTCTGATACATTGCTGTATTAATTAAATTGAACTTATTTATACCGATATTACTTTTTAATTTAACTCTTAAGTAATTTATAAGAGAATTTTTTTGACCAACAGAAGCAATTCTCATTCTATCAATTTCACCATTTAATTGATTTGTTGTCTCTTTAAAATATGTATAGTTTTCAATCTGACTATACTCTCCTGAAATATTAATTAATTCCTTTAGAGAAAGAGATAAGTATCCATTACTAATTTTAGTATTTTTTAAATTGTCATTGTACCAATTGTAATTTTCATAAGTACTTCTATAGAGAACATAGTTAAAGTTTGGAGAGTTTTCAATTATATTTCCTGATAAAATAAATTTTAAATTTCTTAAAGGTTCTGCTTCTATTTTTAATGAAGATTGGTTTTTAAAAAACTTATTTTTTAAGGACTTTGTAGTATTCAAATAAAAGCTATAATTACTTAAATCTTTTTTAAAAGTTGCAGATAGTATCTGTTGATTAGGATCAATCTCAAATGGAATTTCACTAGTTAATTCCTCATATAATTTAAAAGAATTTAACCAAGATATATTATTAAAACCAAGGCTAAGTTTACCAATATTATTTAAATCCAGAAGTGCTAATAATTTATTTTCTTGTTTTATGAATCTTGATTGATCCTTTATATCTTCACCTATAAATTCTCCAAAAAGAGGTGAACTATAATTATCATTGTACTCAAGTTTTTTGTATTCATGAGTAAATTGATATGCAATAGTTAGTATATCTATATCCTCATCTTTATTATAAATAATTTTATGTCTTAGGTCTGAGAAAAATCTTTTTGAATAAAGACTACTTTCAGAAAAAATCGATCCACCTAATCTAGATCTATCAAGGTACCCATCATAGTTAATCATTTCATATGAACCATCATCAAGTAAAATTTGATTTCCCGAATTATCTAATACAAAATAATCTGGAGCTTGTTCGAAAAAATATATATCATCGGGTGTGAGTCCACCATTTTCTTGATTAAAAATATTTTGAGAAGTAATATGGAACTTCCAATTAGTCAAGTTTTTTTTAGATTTGAAGTTTGAAGAAAATCTAAATTGATTTCCTCTTGATCTAGTATTTTGATATTTACCAAGAGATTTATAACCTTTGTGGGCAATTGTAAAATTATAATTAGGGGAAAGATTTACAGAAACAAGGAAGTCTAATATTTGTCCTTGTTCAAATGTAGATTTTGCAATAATTTCTGTAAATGGAGTAGCTACCTCATAATATCCAATATCTTCTTTTTCAAAATACTGAAAATGTTTGGCTAATGCGCCTATATCAGGCAATTTTGATTCTTTAATTAAATCATAGGAAAGTTTATTATATGTATGACCTGAATTAGCAAATGATAATAGTTCAAATTGATCTTTCCTTAAAAAGTTAAATTTATAATATTTGTTAATGGTTAATGAAGTGTCAACATTTTCATAATCTCTATCCATATAGAAGATTTTATATTCATTCAAGTTTAATGAATCTTTTTTTTCGGAATTTTCTGTTAATTGCTCTTTTTGGACTTTTGGCTTTCCATCAATATCTTCTTCTGATTGAGAAAATAAATTAGATGTTAGTAAAAAAAAAGCTGTAACCAGAAAAATCTTCTGCATCTATTTTGTAATTTCATACTAAGGTAATATTTCTTTTAAAATTTGATTTTGTTAAAATGTTAATGAAAACGTTCTCCGAATTTAAACATGAAGCAGGAATTGATGAAGCCGGAAGAGGAAGCCTTGCTGGACCTGTAACAGCTGCTGCAGTTATTCTAGGAAAAAATTTTGAAAACAACGATCTAAATGATTCTAAAAAACTATCCTCAATCAAAAGATTAGAACTTAAAAAATATATTGAGAAAAATGCATTGGCATACTCGGTTGCATTTGTTAACTCTTCTTACATTGATAATCATAATATCTTAAACTCTACTTTTAAAGCAATGCATAAGTCAATAGAAAATTTAATTGTTAAACCAAATTTTATTTTAGTTGATGGTAATTTGTTTAAGCCATATAATAAAGTTAAATATCAGTGTGTTATTAAAGGTGATCAAAAGTATCAGAATATTGCCGCAGCATCTATATTAGCAAAAACATACAGAGATGAATATATGTCTAATTTACATTTAAAGTTCCCTGAATATGATTGGATAAAAAATAAAGGTTATGGAACAAAATTTCATATATATATGATAACAAAATTTGGCAGAACAAAATATCACAGAAAATCATTTCAAATTAAATCTAATCAACAAATCCTTCAATTCAATTAATGAAGTTTTCAATAAAAATAATATTATCTCTTTTTTTATTAATTATATCAACATGTAATAAAGTTGATAATGATTTTATTTCCGAATTAGATTTTATTCCCCTAGAGTCAGTTAAAATTATCAACATAAATGATTTGAGTATTACAAAAAATATTCTTAAAAAAAATCAGCTAATATCAAATCTATATCCAAATTCTAAAGTTGTTTTCAATAATCTGAATTTACTTTCAAATAGTTTTACTAAAAAAGGTGTTTTAAGTTTATCTCCTTATAGTAAAGATGAAACAGCCTATACATTTATTAGTAGAGTTGAATTGAGTGATTCAATTTTTAATAATGATGATTTTAATAAAACTTATCAGAATTTTAATATATACTCAAAGACTTTTAACAACAAGACTATTTTCAAAACAATTATAGATAATTTTTTTATAAGCTCAGATAGCGATATAGTTTTAGAAAATATTATAAGAGATTATAAAACAAATAACAAAAAAATCAGTCTTGAATTATTAAAAATTTTTAAAACAATAGATAAAAAAGATCCATTTAATTTTTTTATTAAATCAGATGAGTCAAATTCCAAGGGCGATAGGTTATACAATTTACCTTTGTTGCCTAAAGTTAAAACTTCATGGATTGGATATGATTTTGCAAATTCAACAGATGTTATTGAGCTCTCTGGTGTCACTAAGTTAAGTGACTCACTTAATTCTAAAATTTCAATTTTAAAAAATATTTCTTCTAAAGAGATTGTATCTGATAATGTTATTCCTAACACATTTAGATCATTTTTTTCTTTTAATATAGGAGATTCTGAAAGGTTTATATTTAATCTTAAAAATTTCTTTAAATCAAATAATATTGCTGCTGATAATTACAATTTTAAGTCTATAAATCTTATAAATGATTTAAGTATAGTAGAGGATCAAGAAAAATTTTTAGTAATTGCTTTAAAAAATATAGACCAGATAGAGGAATATTTTAATCTTCAAGAAAGCAACTATTCAGATATATATTTTGTAAACTTTGATGAAGGGCTTACATTATTGTTAAAATCTTTTGGTTATGATCCACAAATAAGCTTTTCAACTTTAATTAATAATGTTTTAATTGTTGGGGGATCTGTTTCACAGTTAAGAAATATAATTAATGCAAATAAAATTAATAATGTTTTAGGATCTAATCCTGTTTATTCAAATTATAAAAGAAGCACATCATCAAATAATAATTTCTTCTGGGTTATGAATTCAAAGAATAAAATGAATTCAATTGTAATGAATTCTTTAGATTCAGACTCATATCCCTTTATGTCATTTGGTATAAAATTCAGTCAAGATATAGCACTTTTAAATTTTGATTTTAAAAAAATCAATACTTTATCAGAGCAAGGTGAAGCTTACACAGAATTTCTTGTTTCATCAGATAATGAAATAATTTCAGATCCAATTTGGATAAAAAATCATACTACAAACGAATATGATTTTGTTTTTCAAAATAGTGAAAACGTATTAAATTATTATTCAAATAAAGGTAATCTTATTTGGAGAAAAAATTTATCTGGTAGATTAATTGGAGATGTAAAACAAATTGATACATATAAAAATGGTAGACTTCAAATGATTTTTAGGACGGAAGATAAGTTATATCTTATTGATAGAAATGGAAATCAGGTAGATGATCTAAGTTTTGATTTAGAATTGGGAGAAAATATAAACCCAATTTCAATTTTTGATTATGAAAAGAATAGAAATTATAGAATTATAATCTCATACGATAATCAAATTAAGATGTATGATGCAAAAGGAAAAGTTGTAAATGGTTTTAGTCCAAATAATTTTTCATCTAATATTATTAAAAGCCCTGTTCATATAAGAATAGATGGCAAAGATTATATTGTAATTCAATTTGAAAATGGTGATATAAAAATTCTTAACAGAAGAGGTGAAGATAGAATAGTTGTTCAAGATAAAATTCAGTATAATGATAATAGTGTATATTCATATTTAGGATCATTTACAACTTCTGATAATCAAGGGAATTTAATTCAAATTGATACTAATGGAAATTTTAACAGAAATAATTTAAATCTATCTGATAATAGTATGATTAATATTTTTGATAATAAACTAATATATATAAGCGAGGACATTTTATCAATTAAAGGTATTGATGTAAAGCTTCCAACTGGAAGATACTCAAAGCCTAAGGTTTTTAATATCTCTGGAGATTTCTTTGTTGGAACTACCAATCTTAACAATGACAATATATATCTATATTATGACAGTGGTGAGCTAGTTAACGGATTTCCTCTTAAGGGTAGCTCTTCATTTGATTTGATTGATTCAGATATTGATGGTAAGCTTGAACTAATTTCAAAAATCGATAATTATTCAATTGTATCTTATGAAATAAATTAATCATGATAAACTAAATCAGCATCAAAATTCTTTTCAAAATTTTTAAAAATCTTCTCCTTTACCTTCTTTAAATCAATTTCTTGATTTAAAGTTTCTTTAATAGAGGTTACACCTTTATCTTTTATTCCACATGGTATAATATTGTTGAAATAATTTAAATCTGAATTTACATTCAATGAGAATCCATGCATAGTTACCCACCTACTTGCTCTAATACCAAATGCGCATATTTTTTTAAATTGATGTTGATTTTTAACCCAAACACCCGTTTCTCCTTTAATTGTAAATCCTAAGATATCATAAAAACTTAGAGTATCTATAATAGTATTTTCCAGAGATCTTAAATATAGGTTTATATCTGTAAAAAAATTGTCTAAGTCTAGTATAGGATAACCCATTATTTGACCTGGACCATGGAATGTTATATCTCCTCCTCTATTAATTTTAAAAAAATCAATTTCTTTCTCTTTTAATTGATTCTGATTTAAAAGAAGATTTGACATATCACCACTCTTTCCAATAGTATATACAGGATTGTGTTCTGTAAAAATTAGATAATTGTTAGTTTTTATTTTTTTTTCTAAAGTTCTATTTTGAACTTTTTGATCAATTATTTTTTGAAAAACATCTTCTTGAAATTTCCAGGCATCAGAAAATGAAGTTCTCCCTATATCTCTAACTATTATTTTTTTATTTTTCATTAATCATTCAAATATAGAAATTTGTACTTCAATGATTATTTTATAAAACCTATCTTTGTTTAAACAATTTATAGTGACTGAACAAGAAAAAATAAGGAGAGAAAAACTTGAAGAGTTAAAAAAGATTGGAATAGATCCTTATCCAGCAGAACTTTATCCTGTAACCAATTTTTCTTTAGATATAGTTTCCAAATATGAAGAAAAAAAACAAGTAGTAATTGCTGGTAGAATTATGTCTAGAAGAATTCAAGGAAATGCATCTTTTGCTGAAATATTGGATAGCAAGGGTAGAGTTCAGGTATATTTTAATAGAGATGAGATTTGTAAAGGAGATGATAAAACTAAATACAATTTAGTTTACAAGAGGTTACTTGATATTGGAGATATAATTGGTATAAATGGTGAATTGTTTAAAACAAAAGTTGGGGAGATTACAGTACTAGTAAAAGATTTCAAAATTCTTAACAAATCTCTAAGACCACTTCCCCTACCTAAAGTTGATTCTAAAGGAAACGAATATGATAGTTTTACAGATTTAGAACAAAGATACAGACAGAGATATGTTGACCTAATTGTTAATCCTAAAGTTAAAGAGACATTTGTTAAAAGAACAAAAATTATAAATTCGATTAGAAATTTTTTAAACTCGAGAGAATATCTTGAAGTTGAGACTCCTATTCTTCAGCCAATTCCAGGTGGTGCAACAGCTCGTCCATTTATAACACATCATAATGCATTAGATATACCTCTTTATTTAAGAATTTCAGATGAATTATTTTTAAAAAAATTGATTGTTGGTGGATTTGAAGCTGTATATGAATTTTCAAGAGATTTCAGAAATGAAGGAATGGATAAAAATCATAATCCTGAATTTACAATACTCGAACTATATGTTGCTTATAAAGATTATTTCTGGATGATGGAACTCACCGAGTCATTAATTGAAAAAGTATGTCTAGAAATTCATAATAAAACTAAAGTTGAATTTGATTCCAAAAAAATAGATTTTAAGGCACCATATGAAAGAATATCAATTACTGATGCTATAATTAAATATACTGGTTATGATATCTCAGGTAAAAGCGAAAGCGAGCTAAGATCTATTTGTAAAGATCTTTCTATTGATATAGATGATATTATGGGAGAAGGAAAGTTGATAGATGCAATCTTCGGTAATAAATGTGAAAAAAACTTTATAAATCCTACATTTATAACTGATTATCCAAAATCAATGAGTCCTCTTACAAAAGAGCATAGATCAAATTCTAATCTCACTGAAAGATTTGAATTAATTGTAAATGGAATGGAAATTGCAAATGCTTATTCAGAGCTTAACGACCCAATTGACCAATTAAAAAGATTTGAAGATCAATTAGAATTAAGTAAGAAAGGTGATGATGAGGCTATGTTTATTGATATGGACTTCATTAAATCTCTTGAGTATGGAATGCCCCCAACATCTGGAATTGGAATTGGAATTGATAGACTTGTTATGCTTATGACAAATAAAACTTCAATTCAAGAAGTTCTATTCTTTCCCCAAATGAAACCAATAAAAAAGGAACCAGATATTTCCGAAGATGCAAAGGTCATTTTTAATAGGCTTAAAAATATTGAGCAAATTTTTTTAGCTGATTTTAAATCAAAATTTGATTTATCAAATAAGAAATGGGATAAAATTTTAAAAGAGCTTAGAGAAAATGATTTAATAGATATTTTTAAGTCTGATGATGATAGTCTATTCATCAAACCTATTTAATTTAAACCTTTCAATTAAACTTATTAATTTCTCAGCATATTCAGGATCAGTGGCATATCCAGCAGCTTTAAGACCTATTGCCCAAGACTCATAATCTTTTCTATTTAACTTAAATAATGAACTATATCTGTCCCTTTCAACGAGAAATAAAGAATGGTCTTTATATGATCTTAAAGGATTTTTATAGGACCTAAAACATTCACCTTTTGCATCATCATCATGTGAAATGGATTTTCCTTTCCATCCTTTGTGACACTTAATACCAAAATGATTATTTGCTTTTTTTGCGAGAGTACCTTGACCATATCCTGACTCCAGAATTCCTTGAGCTAATGTTATACTTGCAGGTATTTTGTAGAATCTCATATTTTTAGTTGCAGCTGGAGCATATTTCTTGATATATAAGTTTATCTGATCGTCAACAGATAAATTACTTTCTGACAAAGGCCTAAATGATGAACAAGAGGTGATAAACATGAAAATAAAAAATAGTAAAAATTTTTTCATAACTTTATAATACTGGAAATTATGAAAAAATTATACTCTCAAAAAATAATATTATTCACATTAGCTTTAATATTTAACTCATGTGGAATTTATGTACAATATGATTATGATTCTGATGTGGATTTTAGTAACTACAATTCATATTCATTCTACGAACCAGATATTGAGAAGGTTGAAATTTCTGATCTTGATAAAAAGAGAATTTTAAAATCACTAGATATGGGCCTTAAGTCTAAGGGGCTTGAGAGATCTGGTTCACCTGATCTGTTAGTTACAATTGAGACTCAATCAAAGGAGAGGGTGTATGTTAATAATTATTTACCCTATGGCTGGAGTCCTTTCTTTTACCGCTACCCATACTCATCTAGATACTCAAGAGTTCAAGGTACTCTTTATGTTAATTTTATTGATAGTAAGAATCAACAGCTTGTATGGCAAGGTAAAGGTGTAGGAGTATTAAATGAGTACTCAAAAGATAGAGATAAGATGATTGGTAATTTTGTTTCAAGTATACTTGAAAAATTTCCACCTACAGCTGATTAATTATTTTTTCAGATTCAGCTAGGGCTTCATCTACTGCATCAAGATTTTTTCCACCTCCAGCAGCAAAGAAAGGCTGGCCTCCACCACTACCTTCAATTATAGGGGTTAACTGTTTGATAATATTTGAAGCATTAAGATTTTTTTCGGTTATCAAATTCTTTGAAATAAAACATGAAATAAATACTTTTTCATAACTAAGAGATATAACAATCATAAATAAATTATCTAATTCATTAGAGAGTAAAAAGCATAATTCTTTGATTGATTTATTGTCTAGTTCTAATTTTCCCGAGAATGTATTTAATCCATTAACTTGTTTTATCTCTTTAATTATTATTTCTTTTGTTGATTGAATTTTTATCTTGTTTTGAAAATCTATTTCTTTTTGAAGGAGTTTATTTGCTTTTTCACTTTCAGCTTTTTCTTTAATTGCCTGATCTTTTAACTGTTCTTCCTTAATTCTAATTTCATTACTAGATGCTGTAATTCTTCTAATACCAAATGCCTGAGAACCCTCAGAAATTATTTTGAAATCCTGAATTTCTCTAGTATTATTTACGTGAGTACCTCCACATAATTCATAAGATTCACCAAACTTTATTGTTCTTACAATATCTCCATATTTTTCTGAAAATAGTCCAATAGCTCCTGCATTAAGAGCATCATTATAATTAGCTTCCCTATCTTCGACACACTGTATTTCGTCTTTAATTAAACTTTTAACAAGTTCTTCAACATCATTTAATTCTTTATCTGATAATTTAGATTGATGTGAAAAATCAAATCTAAAAATATCTTCAGTTAGCATGGAACCTCTCTGCTCAATGTGGTTTCCTAATATTTTTTTTAGAGCAAATTGAAGAAGGTGTGTTGAAGTATGATTTTTTTGAATAGACACCCTTCTATCTTTATCAATTTTCATGACTAAAGATTCTTCTATTTTGTTTGGTAAATTATCTACAAGATGAATTATATCCTTACCTTCTTTAAAAGTGTTTTTTACAATTATAGTCGCTGAGTTTGAAATAATTTCTCCAGTATCTCCAATTTGCCCTCCTCCTTCAGGATAGAAAGGGGTTTCATTTGTAACAATATGATACTGAGTTTCCCCTTGACTGGTTATACACTCTCGATACTTGATAACTTTTGTTTCAAGTTCATAATGATCGTAACCTTTAAATACGTTTGAAGATGAATTCTCACTTACAATATTCCATTCTTTAAATTCTTCATTACTTATTAACTTTGATCTGCTTTTTTGAGCTTTCATATGTTCGTTAAATCCATCAATATCAACTAGAAAATCATTTTCACTTGCAATTAATGACGTAAGATCAATTGGAAATCCATATGTATCATAAAGCTTGAAGGAATCCTCACCACTGATTTTCTTATCATTTGGATTAGACTCAATAATTTGATTTATAAGTAAGAGACCTTGATTTAATGTTTTGAGGAAACCTTTTTCTTCCTCATGAATTAATGAGGTAATGTATTCACTCTGATTTTTTAGGTCAGGATAAATGGTTAAATATTGAGAAATTACTATATCAACAAGTTCATGAATAAATGGAGTTTTTATATCAAGATTTGTATATCCATATCTAATAGCTCTTCTAAGAATTCTTCTAATAACATATCCTGGTCCATTGTTGCTTGGGATTTGACCATCAGAAATTGTAAAAATTAAAGCTCTAATATGATCGGATATAACTCTTATAGCAATATCAATATTTTCATCGCCTGACAAATATTTTTTATTTGAAATATTCTCAATTTTCTTAATAATATCTGTAAATAAATCCGTATCATAGGTTGACTCTTTTTTCTGTAGTGCCATACAAAGTCTTTCAAGTCCCATTCCAGTATCTACATATTGTTTATCGAGTTTAATTAAGGATCCATCTTTCTTCCTATTGTATTGAATAAATACTAAGTTCCATATTTCTACAACTTGAGGATGTTCTTTATTTACAAGATCAGCTCCACTAATTTTTTTCTTATCAGATTCTGATCTCAAATCAATGTGAATTTCAGAACATGGTCCACAGGGTCCAATATCTCCCATCTCCCAAAAGTTATCTTTTTTGTTACCACTAATAATTCTGTCTTGACTAAAAAACTTTTTCCATTCATTAAAAGCTACTTGATCAAATTCTAGATTGTCCTCTTTTGATCCTTTAAATACAGAAACATATATATCTTCTTTTTTAATCCCATATATGTTAGTAATTAAATCATATGACCATTCAATTATCTCTTTTTTGAAATAATCATCAAAACTCCAATTACCCAGCATTTCAAAAAAAGTATGGTGATAGGTGTCAACCCCAACCTCTTCAAGGTCGTTGTGCTTTCCAGAAACCCTAAGACATTTTTGAGAGTTTGCAACTCTGGAAAATGCAGGTTCTTGATTACCTAAAAAAATATTCCGAAACTGGTTCATTCCAGCATTAGTGAACATTAAATTTTTATCTGATTGGTTGATTACAGAGGCTGAGGGAATAATATTGTGTCGTTTGTCTTTGAAGTATTGAAAAAATTTTTCTCTAACAACGGATGAATTCATTTTTTTTATATTTGTAGAGGTTTTCAGCCATTTAAAGGTTGAAATTACAACAAATTGGTCTATGTCCAAAACTAAATACTACTTTGATTCTGACAATCTGGAGTTTGTCCCAATTAAAAGAACATTTGTTGAACGTATCTACAGACTGTCTCTGTTTTTGATTAGTTCAGTAATTATTGGAGCATTTATTACAGTTGTACTTTTAAATACTGATTTTATTGATACCCCCAAAGAAATTGTTCAGGCTCGAGAAATAGATAATTATGAACTCCAACTTAAAGTATTAAACAAGAAATTAGAACAAGTTGAATCTACTCTAGCTAATATTGAGAAAAGAGACAACAACCTGTATAGGGTCTATTTTGAAGCTAGTCCAATTCCAGAAGATCAAAGAAGAGCGGGATTTGGTGGTGTTAATAGATACGATTATCTGGAAGGATTTGAGAGTTCTGATGTTATAGTAAATACAACAGAGAGATTAGATATTCTAACAAAAGAACTAGTAATTCAATCTAAATCACTAGATGAAATTGAGTTATTAGCAAAGAACAATGAGTCGCTTTTGACTGCAATTCCTGCAATTCAGCCTGTAAGTAGTTCTGATCTTAAAAGAATGGCATCTGGTTATGGATACAGAATTGATCCATTTACCAAGAAAAGAACTATGCACTGGGGTATGGATTTTTCTGCAAAAACTGGCACACCTATCTATGCTACTGGTGATGGAAGAATATCTAGAGCAGATGCTAGAGCTATAGGTTTTGGTAATCATGTTAGAATTGATCATGGTTTTGGATATGTAAGTATATATGCTCATATGGATAAAATCGTTGTTCGAAAAGGTAACAGGGTAAAAAGAGGAGATCTAATAGGTTATGTTGGTAATACTGGTAGGTCTGTGGCGCCTCACCTTCACTATGAGATTGTAAAGGATGGTAAAAAAATTAATCCAATAAATTTCTATTCAGGCAGTCTTTCCCCTATTGAATTTGAAGAGCTTGTAAATCAAGCTTCACAGGAGAATCAATCTCTTGACTAAAATGTTTAGTAATCTTCCAGAAAAAAAATACTATAGTATAAGTGAAGTAGCTACTCACTTTAAAGTCAATACATCATTATTAAGGTTTTGGGAAAAAGAATTTAAAGAGATAAATCCTATGGTTAAATCATCTGGAATAAGAAAGTATACAAAAGAGAATATTAAGTCTATAGGGTTAATATATACTCTTCTAAAAAAAGATGGTCTAACAATTCAAGGAGCCAAAAAGAAGTTAAAATCAAAGGATATTTCTGAAGATGAAAATCTAGTAATTTTGAAAAAGCTTAATAAAATTAAAGAAGAGTTGAAGTCTCTTAAAAAAACTTTATGATTATTTTTTTCTAAGAAAAATATCAATTGGAACACCTGAAAAATTAAAATTTTTTCTCAATTGATTCTCTAAAAAACGTTTGTAAGGATCTTTTATATACTGAGGCAAATTACAGTAAAATGCAAACTGAGGATACTTAGTAGGAAGCTGTCTACAAAACTTGATTTTTACGTATTTACCTTTAGTGCTAGGTGGAGGTTTTTGTTCAATTATTGGTAAAATAAAATCATTTAACTTTTTAGTTGGTATTTTATGATTCCTTCTTTGATTTACCTGCATTGCAATTTTAATTGCATCAAAGATTCTTTGTTTTGTTAATGCTGAAATAAATACTATTGGTATGTCAGTAAATGGAGATGTCTTGGATATGATTTCCTCTTCAATTGATTTAGAGGTCATATGATCTTTTTCCACAGTATCCCATTTATTTACAAGAACAACAACACCTTTTTTATTTCTTGCTGCTAGCCAAAAAATATTTTGTACCTGAGAATCAAAGCCTCTCTCTACATCAAACATTATTAAACATGTATCTGAATTTTCAATTGCTCTGACAGATCTTAAAATTGAGTAGAACTCAATATCTTCAGATACTTTACTCTTCTTCCTAATTCCTGCTGTGTCAATTAGATCAAACTCAAAACCAAATTGATTATATCTAGTGTATAAACTATCTCTGGTTGTTCCAGCAACATCAGTAACTATAAATCTTTCTTTACCGATAAGGGAATTGATAAATGATGATTTACCTGCGTTAGGTCTACCAACAACAGCAAATTTTGGTACATCTGAAATAATTATGTCCTCCTTTGGAAGTTTCTCAGATAATGAGTCTAAAAATTCACCTGTTCCAGATCCATTAATTGATGATAAACAGAATAAATTTTCAAAA
>JBELLF010000018.1:0-19323 GCA_042088875.1 Candidatus Marisimplicoccus framensis
TTTCCTATTACTCTTGCATGAATGTTTGAAATTAAATTATTTGGAGTTTTAAAATCAAAGTGAATTCCATTAAGATCTTTTTTTATAATATTAGCAGAGTAATCTGCATCTTCATCTATTGAGAACGAGAAATCTTTTTTAATATTAATATCTTTTTCTGCTATTACAGATTTTTTTGTTTTATCACAAAAAATCCCAAAGCCCGAAAGAATTGATTCCAAGTCATCATAAACATCAAGATGGTCTTTTTCAATTGAAGTTATTAGAGAGTAGTCTGGATCTAGAGTAAGAAAAGATCTGTCATACTCATCTGCTTCAATAATAACATATTCATCACCGGTAGATATGTAATTCGAGTCAAATCCTTTCATTATTCCACCAACAAATGATCTAAATTTAACTTGATTAGAGTATAATAAATGACTTAAGATAGCAGTAGTTGATGTTTTGCCATGAGTTCCAGCAACTGCTATACATTTTGAATTTGCTGATATTTGACCTAATATTTCAGATCTTTTAAAAATTTTATTTCTTTTCTTATTTGAAAAATAATTAAGAAACACATTATCATTTTTTATCGCAGGAGTATATACAACAATAACATTATTATCAAGGAATTCCTTAGGTACTAGATCTATATCTAATTTATCGGTAAACTTAAGCCCATTATCTATTAACTTATCAACTAGTTTATTCGATGATCTATCATATCCAAAAACAATATTCTTAGTATCAATAAGATAATTTGCTATAGAAGACATTCCAATTCCTCCAACTCCAATAAAAAAATACTTATTATGGCTCATCGTTAAAATGTTTTTTAATTATTTCAACTATATCACTAGAAGCATATGGAAGTCCCATTCTAGAGATATTTCTTGACAGTTCATTTCTTAGATTTTCATCATTTATGAGTAAATCAAGTTTATTTTTAAATATTAATTCCAACTCCTTTTCCTCTATACAAATACACGCATCCTTTTCCTCTATTGTTTTAGCATTTAAAAATTGATGATTCTCTGCAACATTTGGAGATGGTATTAAAATGGATGGTTTTCCTATAACAGCTAATTCAGATAAAGTTAATGCTCCACTTCTTGCAATAATAATGTCAGAAATCTGATATACAGAATCTATATCATCTATAAAATCAATAATCTTTATAAAGTCAGAATTAAAATGTTTATAATTTTCATAGTAGAAACTACCACATTGCCAAATAAGAAAAATATTTTTAGAGTTTATAAACTCAATATTATCTTCAATGATTCTATTTATCCTGTCTGCACCTAAACTTCCACCTAGAATAGTTAATACCAATATATCATCTGGAATATTATTTGTTTTTTTATAATGACTAATATTTATGTTTTTTGAAATTGATTCCCTAATTGGATTACCTGTTAAATAGATTTTATTACTTGGGAAGTATTTATCCATTTTTTCATAAGCAACGGAAATATAATCCGCATATCTAGATAGGAGTTTATTTGAAATTCCTGGTAATGAGTTTTGTTCTTGAATTAAAGTTGGAACTTTAAATAGAGATGAAATAAATAGCATTGGGAAGCTAGCATATCCTCCTGTTCCAATTACAAATTTTGGTTTAAAGATTAATAGCTCAATTAAGGACTGAATTAAGCTAACAATTAACTTAAATGGAACTAAAATATTTTTAATAGAAAGTGATCTCTGAAGACCACTAATCCATAATCCCTTAATTTTAAAACCATGTTTTGGAATAATTTTCATTTCCATCTTACCAATAGCACCTACAAATCTTACTTCAGAATTTGGAATTGATTTCATTATCATATTAGCAATAGATATTGCAGGATAAATGTGACCTCCTGTTCCTCCTCCAGATATTATAAATTTATTTTTTCTAACCAATTTTCTTTTTTTTAATCGAAGAACTAACACTTAAAATCATTCCTAAAGATATACATGTCATCCAAGCCGAGGAACCTCCACTACTTATTAAAGGTAAATTTTGACCTGTTACAGGGATTATTTGAGTTGCAACTGAGATATTAGTAAAAGCTTGAATTAAAATCAAAATTCCTAAACCTGAAACTAGAATTTTACCAAACTTATCATCAGCTTTATGAGTTATAATAAGTATCCTAAAAAACATAAGTACATACAACAGAATAATTACAGATCCTCCTATTATACCAAACTCCTCAACAATTATTGCAAAAATAAAATCTGAGTTACTTTGTGGAAGGTGATTTTTCATTATACTTTTTCCTGCTCCTACTCCAATTAATCCTCCATTATTAATTGCCATTTTTGCTCTTTCAATCTGATAACTCGCATCTAGATTTTGAGTAGAATTAAAGTTTTCAACTCTACTAATCCATGTGTCAATTCTATTAGGGAATTGATCAGGAAAAGTTTTAGCTAAAAAATAAAAACATGAAAGAAGTAGTATTAATATCAAAAACATTTTAACCAAATGTCTAATAGGAAATCCCGAGATAAATAATGTTAGAGTTATTGAGAAAAATATTAGAAATGCTGAAGATAAATTCGATGGAAGTATCAATAGAGTATATATAAAAACAGGAAGCCATAGTGGTAAGATTGTTTGTTTGAATTTTATTTTATTTAAATCCACTTTTGAAACATACCTAGCAACATAACTAATAATAATGACTGCAGCTAACGAAGAGGTTTGAAAACTAATTCCAACTATTGGTATATCTATCCATCTGCTTGCAGCAGAACCTGCAATTATCGTTCCTTTAGATAATGTGTAAGTTAAAAGCAACACTCCAATTGGCATTAGAATTATAGACATTCCTTTATATAAATTATAAGGGATTAATTTTATTGAAAACATTAAAGCAAATCCAAATAGTAATACTATGAAATGCTTAATTAAATAATATAGTGGTGAAGATCCATCTATAACATATGATAAGTATGAACTAGAGGAGAAAACTGGAAAAAAAGAGAATAACGAGAGTAATATTATAATTACTAGTAAAACTCTATCCCCAAAAACTATATTTTTTAAACTCATTTATAAATTTCTTACTGCTTGCTTAAATTGGTTTCCTCTGTCCTCATAACTTTCAAATAAATCAAAACTTGCACATGCAGGAGATAGAAGAACATTATCCTTTTTTTCAGCAATTTTACTTGCAATCTTAACTGCTTCATCTATTGACTCAGTTTCTACAATTATTTCAGATATTGGCTTAAATGTCTCTAACAATTTTGTGTTATCAATTCCTAAACATATTATTGCCTTAACTTTTTCTCTAACAATTGGTAATAATTCAGAGTAGTCATTTCCTTTATCTACTCCTCCTGCGATCCATACAGTTGGAGAAGTCATTGAATCTAAAGCAAAATATGCTGCATTTACATTAGTTGCTTTAGAGTCATTTATATAATTAACCCCTTGTATTTTTAAAAAATTCTCTAATCTGTGAGGAAGTCCTGAAAAACCCAATAAACTTTCTCTTATTATTTCATTTTCAATTTTTAATAAATCTGAAACTGTTAATGCAGCCATAGCATTAAGCAAATTGTGTCTTCCTTTTAATGCAAGTTCTTCTGTATTTATCATAATTGTTTTTTTTTTGTTTGACAGAATATTTTTATTATTATTTATTAAGTTTTTATTTTGATTTTCAACACCATATGAAATTCTTTTTACTTTTGACTTCTCATTATCTAATGCATCAACCAATTGTTTATCATCAGAGTTATAGATCAAATAGTTAGAGTTATTTTGATTTGAGATAATTTTCATTTTTGCGTTTATATATTTACTAAAATCGAAATCGTATCTATCTAGATGATCTTCTAGCACATTAGTAATAACTGATATATCTGGTTTAAAGTCTTTGATATCATCTAATTGAAAACTACTAATCTCCAGTACATATATATCTTTATCTCCTGATAGCAACATTTTGGAGAAACTATCACCAACATTACCTGCAATACCTACACTTAGACCTGCAGCTTTAAGTATATTGTAAATTAAATTAGTAGTTGTTGTTTTTCCATTTGTACCAGTAATACATATCTTGAATGAATTTGAGTTGGTACTTGCAAACTCAATTTCAGAGATTAAAGGAATTCCTAAGGATTTAATTTTATTAATTACATCTGAGGAATTCGATATTCCTGGACTTTTAATAATCAAATCTGAAGATTTTATTCTGTCAATAGAATGTTTATTCTCTTCATATTTAATGGAGTTATATTTAAAATGTAATTTTATATTATCATCTATATAATTAATATCTGATACAAAAACATTATAACCTTTACTTGAGGCCAACATTGCTGCCCCAAATCCACTTTCTCCAGCACCAAGTATTGTCACATTTTTTGTCATCTTATTTTAAGTGTTAATATTGTTAATAAGGCTAAGAAAATTCCTATAATCCAAAATCTTGAAACAATTTTACTTTCATGATATCCTACCTTTTGATAGTGATGATGAATTGGAGACATAAGAAAAATTCTTTTACCTGTTCCTAATCTTCTTTTGGTTATTCTAAAATATACTACTTGCAAAATGACTGAAAGAGCTTCGATTAAGAATACGCCACATAAAAGAGGAATCATCAATTCTTTTCTTATTAATATTGAAATTACTGCAATTAATCCACCAACAGTAAGACTTCCAGTATCACCCATAAAAATCGAAGCCGGATATGTATTATACCAAAGAAATCCAACTAAAGAACCTAGAAGAGAAGCGATAAAGATTGTAATTTCTCCTACCCTAGGTATGTACATTATATTTAAATAATCTGAAAAAATAATATTACCAGAAGTCCAAGCAAAAACTCCAAGAGTGAAAACAATAATTGCTGAAGTTCCAGCTGAAAGTCCATCTAGACCATCTGTCAGGTTGTTAGAATTTGAAACTGCTGTAACAATAAATATTATTATTGGAATAAGAATTAACCATAACATATTTTCATTATTAAAAATGGCATTCGAAATAAGGGCATAGTCTAGTTCATTATTTTTAAAAAATGGAATAGTTGTTTTAAATGATTTTATCTCATTGGATTGGAAATTTTCAATACTGTTAATATCATTTAAGGAAGAAAACTCAACTATAGTTATATCGTTACTTATTAATAACATAATTCCAACAAAAATTCCCAGAATAGTTTGTCCAGCAATTTTGAATTTTCCTTTGAGACCTTTTTTGTCTTTTCTAAATACCTTTATATAATCATCAATAAAACCAATAATTCCAAGTATGACTGTTGATATTAGTAATATTTTTATATAGATATTTTCAAGATTGGACATTAATAATACAGGAATTATAGTTCCTATAATTATTATTAATCCACCCATTGTTGGAGTACCAGATTTTTTTTCTTCTCCTTCTAAACCTAATTTTCTAATATTTTCGCCTATTTGTCTTTTTTTTAAATACTCAATAATTCTTTTACCAAAGACAACAGATATTATTAGTGAAATAATTACTGAGATTGCTGCCCTAAATGATAAATAATTAAAGAGGCTTGCTCCAGGGAGGTTATATTGAGTTTCAAGAAATTCAAATAGATAATATAACATACTTACTTATTAAAAATTTTTTTGGCTATTTTAAAATCATCAAACTTGATTACTTTATTTTTCAATATTTGATAGTCTTCATGTCCTTTTCCTGCAATAAGAACTATATCTCCTTCCTCACTATTTTTTTTTGCTTCTTCAATAGCCTTTGACCTTTCAATCTGAACCAAAATTTTATTATTGTTGTAGTTTGATACTCCTGAAACTATATCTTTAATTATTGATTCTGGATTCTCTGATCTAGGATTATCAGATGTAAAAATTACTTTATAACTAAGGTCTGAACATATCTTTCCAATCATTGACCTTTTAGCTTTGTCTCTATCTCCACCACATCCAATTACCGTAATTAAGTTTTGATTAGATTTCTTAATCTTATTAATTGTAGATAATACATTTTCAACTGCATCTGGTGTATGAGCATAATCAATTATTACCGTAACGTTACTATTTGATAGAAATGATTGAAGTCTTCCTTTTACACTATTAAGCTCACTGATATTAGTTAATAGTTTTAATGAATCAATATCATAAATTTTGCCAACTGAATAAATTGCTAATACATTATAAGCATTAAACTCACCTATTAGTTTTGTCCAGATTTCACTATTTTCAATATTTAGCAACATTCCATTAAGTTGTTGTTCAACTATTCTGCATGAAAAATTTGACTTAGACTTAATTGAATATGTATAAACTCTTGCAGAAGAATTTTGAGTCATGAATTTCCCATTCTTATCATCAATATTTATTAATGCAAACGATTTTTTATTAAGAGTGTCAAAAACCTCTTTTTTAGTATCTCTATAGTCTTTAAATGTCTTGTGGTAGTCAATATGATCATGTGTTAAGTTTGTAAAAACAATTCCTTTAAAATCTTTACCAAAAACTCTTTTTTGTTTAATTCCATGAGATGAAACTTCAATGAAACATACCTTGATGTTTCTTTTCACCATTTCGTTAAGATGATGATTTAATAAAACAGGATCAGGAGTTGTATTTTTTGAATTTTCAGTAAATTCTTCATATTTAATATTTATAGTTGATATTAGACCTGATTTAATCCCTTGATTATTGAAGAGCTTATACAGCAGTGAGGTTATAGTAGTTTTACCATTAGTTCCTGTAACTCCTATTATATCTATTTTTGAAGAAGGGTTACCGTATAAATTAGAAGAAATTGTATAAAGAGCTGTTTTTGAACATTTAACCTTAACAAATACAATTTCATATTTATTGATTTTTTTTGGAAGTGTTTCACAGACAACTACTGATGCACCATTAATTATTGATTGATCTATATAATTATGACCATCTAAGTCATATCCTTTAATAGCAATGAATATATTATTTTGTTTAACCTGTCTTGAATCAAAAGAAATTCCTGAGACACTAATATTTGTATCACCATAAACTGAATCAATATTTACACCAAACAATATTTCTTTTAATTCTTTCAAAATACTACAGTAAGTTTATTCGTATTAATCTCAATCTCTATTGGAATATTATTCATAATTTTTTTTGCTACTTTTTTAAATACCGGAGCAGCTACAGTATTACCATAATAACCTTCAGATTTTTTTGGTTTATGAATGACAACAATTGATGAGTACTTGGGGTCATCTGCAGGAAAATAACCAACAAAACTTGATATATATTGAGTTTCATCTTTAGTGTAATCAACTTGAGCTGTTCCTGTTTTACCAGCAATTTTTAAGTCTTTATCATATATATTATTTGCGGTTCCCCATGGTTTTTCAACAACATTTAGCAACATCTTCTTAACTGATTTTAGTGTTTCTAATGAAGATATTGAGGGCATAATAATCTCTTTATCTAGTTGATAAATTGGTTTTTCTCCAATTGATCCAATACTATTTATGAATCTTGGTTTAACCATTTCTCCATTATTAGCTACAGCATTATAGAAAGTAAGTTGTTGCAAAGGTGTTAAACTTACACCATAACCAAAAGCCATCCATGGAAGAGATATTCCATTCCAAGTATCATCTGATGGATGAGGAATCTTTGGCTCACCCTCACCTAGAATATCAACTCCAATTTTTTTATCAATTTTCATATTAATAAGCCTATCAACAATCCTTTCAGGATTATCTTTATAATTATCATATATAAGCTTAACTATTCCAGTATTAGATGATACTTCAAATGCTCTTGCAGCTGTAATCTTTCCATAACCCCTTCTATTTGAATCTTTTACTTCGTATTTATTATAAAACTTTAAGATTCCATTTTCTGTATCAACTGAATCAGTGGGTTTAATCAATCCGTCCTCTAAAGCAGCAATCATAGTCATTAGTTTGAATGTAGATCCTGGCTCATGACTTTCACCCACAGCATAATTTAATCTTTCATAATATTTACCATCTTGGTTTACACCAAGATTGGATATAGCTTTAATTTTACCTGTTTTGGTTTCCATTACAATCATTGTTCCATGATCGGCTTCAAAATTTTCTAACTGATATAGCAGTTCATGGTGAACAATATCCTGTATTTCAGTATCTATTGTTGTATGAATATCATATCCTTGAACAGGATCCCTTTCATAATAAGAAGTCATTGGCTTCCATTGTCCATCAGCAATTTTTTGCATTAGTCTTAATCCACTTTTACCAGACAGAAACTCAGAGTATGCTCCTTCTAAACCAACTCTAATGTAATTTCCAGATCTATCAACTTTTTCATATCCAATAGTTCTTTCAGCTACTTTACCTAGATGACTTTGTCTAGAATGACTCTCATTAATTATTAAGCCTCCTTTATATAGACCTTGATTAAAAATTGGAAAAGATTTAATAAGATTCACATCTGAAATGGACAGGTCTCTTCCAATTAACAAATATCTATTATTATTAACTCTAGCCTTATTTAGATAATCTTTGAAATAGTTTTTTTCTTTATTAAAGAAATTTGACAAATTAATTGACAAGTCATCTAAACTTGAATTATACAGATTTTGACTTGGAATTTTAGAATCCCATCTCAACTCGTACTTAGTAATAGTTGAAACTATTAAATCACCATTTTCAGAATAGATATTTCCTCTTGAAGACTCTACTTCAACATTTTTTATAGTTTCAATTAATACAGAAGTATCTTGATCATGGGTATTTTGTAGGTAGAATATCTTTCCAATAACAAAAAAAGAAAACAAAAGAAATAAGAAGAACACAATGTTCATTCTATTAATAATTCTTTTATCAGATTTTTTCATACTAGTCTCTTATGATAATTTTTACTGGTGGATTGTTAGATGGATAGAAACCTTGTTCATTCAATTTAGACGTTACCTTGGACTCCATTTTCACATTCATTAATTCTATTTTAGTTGACACTGATATATTATTTAAGTTATTTACCTCTTTATTTAACTCAGATATTTTAAAGACCTTTTGATCAGCACTGTGACTACTGTAAATAGTCATCAGAATTAAAAACGAAATAAACATTAACATTTTCCAGTTTTTTCTAGAGTCTTTACCTGCTAGGAAGTCAATATTTATAAACGATAGAAAATTTTTCATATTTTTTCAGCAATTCTTAGCTTTGCACTTCTTGATCTATTATTTTTATTTAATTCATCAACAGATGGAGTAATAATCTTCCCTATTTTTTTAAAGTGAACGTTTTTATGACCATAAATATCACTTTCTACATGTTGATTAAAACTTCCATTTTGAATATATCTTTTTACTAGCCTGTCTTCTAGAGAATGATATGAAATACAGACAAGCCTTCCTCCTTTATTTAAGAGTTTTGATGAACCCTCAAGTAACTTTTTTATTACCGCTAGCTCATCATTAACTTCTATTCTTATAGCTTGAAAAATTTTAGCTAGAAACTTATTACTGTCCTTTTTAGGTGATATTGGCTTTAATATTTTTATTAGATCACCTGTTGTAACGATTTTTTGTTTTGACCTTTGATTAATAATAATTTGTGAAACTTTTTTATAACTTTTAAGCTCACCAAAATTTTTGAATATATAATTTAAGTCATCACTACTATACTTATTTAATATATGTTTTGCATCTTTTTTTTGATCTTTATTCATTCTCATATCAAGATCTGAATCAAATCTTATAGAAAAGCCTCTCATTCGAGTATCAATTTGATATGATGAAATTCCAAAATCAGCAAGAAGGCCATCTATTTTATTGATTTGTAGGTATTTAAGGTGATTATTTAAATATTTAAAGTTTGATTTTATAAGCTTTAAACGATTATCATCAATTTGATTTTCTATTGCATCTGCATCTTGATCAAATGCTATAACCTTTCCTGCTGAGTTAAGATGGTTTAAAATCTCTTTGGTATGACCTCCTCCACCAAAAGTTGCATCAACATATACTCCACTAGGCAAAATATTTAGCCCTTCTATAGACTCTTTCAATAATACCGGAATATGAAATGTGTTATTCATCTTTATCCCCCATTACTTCTTCTGCTAAACTTCCAAAATCAAATTTTGCATCATCAATAGCGTTTTCGTAATATGATTTGTCCCATATTTCAAGAATATTTACTGCAGACGATACAACTATTTCTTTTTTAATTTTTGCATGAATTATTAAATCTTTTGGGATTAAAATTCTTCCTGAAATATCTATATCAATCTGTCTAACACCTGCTGTAAACCTTCGGATAAAATCTATATTTTTCTTATTAAATCTATTAAGCTTATTTATTCTATCCATTAACTCATCCCATTCTTTTAATGGATATAGCTCAAGACATTTGTTAAAAACGGCTCTTTTTATTACAAAACCATTTTTTAATTTGTCAGAAAGTTGTTTTTTGAGAGACATAGGAAGCATAATTCTACCTTTATTATCTGCCTTGCATTCATATGTGCCAACAAAGTGTTGCATTAATTGGTTGATTTACTCAAATATAAAATTTATTTACCACTTTTTACCACTTTTTACCACTTTGTTGATAAAAAAAATTTTTTTCGTTTATTATGCTGATTTACAATGGATTATGATGTATAAAAAATAGGTTATTCTTTATGTATATATTTGTGATAAAATCATTAAGTCTTTTCTAATATATTATTTAATTAAAGGCTTAAATACACCCTATTTATGGAGAAAGATATAATTAGCGAAGGAGGCTTTAACTACATTGAAAATGGTGAGGGACGACCAATTATAATATTACATGGTCTTATGGGAGGTCTAAGTAATTTTAAAGGAGTATATGATTATTTTCCCAGTCGTAAACATAAAGTTATAATTCCTGAGCTTCCTATTGATTCTACACCTATTTTAAAAACAAATGTTGCAACTTTTTCCAAGTTTGTTTATGATTTTATTAAATATAAAAAATTGAAAGATGTAGTCTTATTAGGAAATTCATTAGGGGGACATGTAGCATTATTATTTGCAAGAGATTATCCCGAATTTATCAGCGGCTTAATAATAACTGGCAGCTCTGGATTATATGAAAAGTCAATGATTGGTGATGGATATCCTAAAAGAGGTAATTATGAATATATAAAAACTAAAACTGAAGAAGTTTTTTATGACCCAAAAATAGCAACAAAAAAAATTGTCGATGAAGTTTTTGCCAGTGTTAATGATAGAGGAAAATTAGTTAAAACTTTATCTCTTGCTAAAAGTGCAATAAGACATAATATGGCTCAAGATCTTCCTAAAATGAATACCAAGACTTTAATTATTTGGGGTAAACAAGATTCCGTAACACCACCAAATGTTGCGGAAGACTTTAATACACTTCTTCCAAATTCAGATTTATCGTGGATTGATAAATGTGGACATGCTCCAATGATGGAACATCCTAATAAGTTTAATAAAATTATGGAAGACTGGCTTTCTAAAAATAACTTATAATCTTTTTGATTATGAAAATTATTAAGTCAGAATTTGAAAAAAGCAGCAGCAAGATTAGTGAGTGTCCAGAAGGAAATTTACTTGAATTTGCACTAGTTGGCAGGTCTAATGTTGGAAAATCCTCATTGATTAATACATTATTAAATAAAAAAACAATTGCAAAAACATCATCAAAACCAGGAAAAACTCTTTTAATTAATCATTTTAAAATTAATGATAAATTTTACTTTGTAGACCTACCTGGATATGGATATGCAAATACTTCAAAACAAATAATTAGAGAAATTAAATTAATTCATAAAAGTTATTTTAAAACTAGGAAACAACTTCTTTTTACCTTCCTATTAATTGATATTAGACATGACCTCCAAAAAATTGATCTTGAATTCATGGAATACCTTAATAGCATGGTATGTCCGTTTGTAATAGTTTTTACAAAATCTGATAAGATTAAAACAGGTTTAGTAAATGAAAAAGTTAAACTTTATAAAGATGCACTACTTAACTATTGGGAAGATCTACCTGAGACTTTTGTTACTTCAGCATGGAATAATAATGGTATAGATAAAATTTTAGAGTTTGTAGATAAATCAGTTAAAAAATACTCTATCTAGTGTCTTGATTAATTTCACTCTCAAACTTTTGGGAAAATTCATCAATAATTTTTATTAACTCTTCATTGCCTATTGCTTTTGAGATAGTTTGATTCATTGATTGAAGTGTTTGAAGCATAAACGTTTTCATTTCATCAACAGGCATTTCTTTTGTCCATAAATCCATTTTCAAAGTTTCTTTTTGTTTACTGTCCCAGAATGAAAGAAATATGGCTTTTGAATTCTGGTCCTCCATACCACCATCAGGTGCAGACCAAATTATTTCTTCAGGAATATTATTTTTATCTAATTTTACTTTGATAATTATTTCTGTTTTTTTCATTTAATTTAATATGAATTAAATTTGTACAAATATAACCAAATACCATTTGATGAAGTATCCGGAAAAAGTTTCAGATCATATTGTAAATTGGATTAATACCTATATTAATAAATCTAGAGTTAAAGGAATAGTTATAGGTATCTCAGGAGGAGTTGACTCAGCTTTAACGTCTACTCTTTGTGCCAAGACTGGACAAGATATCTTATGTCTAGAAATGCCAATTTATCAGAATATAGATCAAGTATCAAGATCAAAAAAGCATATTGATTGGTTAAAATCTAATTTTAAAAATGTTTCTTCAAAAAAAATAGAATTAGATAAAACATTTGAATCTTTTGTTAGTTCATTACCTAATTACAGTTCAGACAAACATGAGCTTAGTTTAGCTAACTCAAGATCGAGACTAAGAATGGTTACATTGTACTATTTTTCTGGACTTAATGATTATATTGTTGCAGGAACAGGAAATAAAGTTGAAGATTTTGGAATAGGTTTCTACACAAAGTATGGAGACGGAGGTGTTGATATTAGTCCAATTGCTGATTTACTTAAATCAGAAGTGTATAGCTTAGCTAAATTTCATAATATTATCAATGAAATTATTGAAGCTGAACCAAACGATGGACTTTGGAATGATAACAGAAGCGATGAAGATCAAAT
This sequence comes from Candidatus Marisimplicoccus framensis, assembly GCA_042088875.1. Lineage (GTDB taxonomy): Bacteria > Bacteroidota > Bacteroidia > Flavobacteriales > Flavobacteriaceae > Marisimplicoccus > Marisimplicoccus framensis_A. Next base: position 13,050 of record JBELLF010000018.1, read on the forward strand.
AGGAGCATCATATGAGGAAATTGAAAACGCAATGATCAACTATAAAAAAAATGAAAATTTATCCAAAAGAGAAAAAGACGTGTTAAATATATATCACTCATTCAACAGTGCAAATAAACATAAAATGGATCCTATTCCAGTATGTAAAATACCAATAGAATATCTGTAAGTTTTGAAGAAATTAAAAATCTTAGTTCTTGATTCTGATCCAATTATTCATATTGGTTTAAAATCTATTTTTAAAAATTCTATGATATTTGAAGTATGCTCATATTTGGACAATAAAGATCTTCTTATTGAAACCATTCATGAACAGAAAATAAATTTTATAATTTCTGAAATTAGTGTTAATGTAACTACAGCCATAGATATTTTAAAGATTTTAAAAAAAAATAAAATTGATATTCCAGTTATTATTTTTACTTCTTTTTTAAATGAGAACAAATCATTACAATTATTAAAGGCAGGTGCCTCAGGATTTTTAACAAAGAATCTAAAGAAAAAAACCATAAGACATGTACTTAAAGAAATTGCTTTTTCGAGATATGGCTCTAGTGAATTAAATAAATTTACTCGACTTAAAAATCGATTCAACTTTGATTATAACACAGAAAAAATTAATAGTCTTTCAAGAAGAGAGTTACAGGTTCTTAAATTATTTTTTAGAGGTAAAAGAAATATAGAAATTTCTAAAAAACTTGTCATAAATCAAAAGACAGTTAATACCTATATTACCAGAATAATGAGAAAATTAGAAGTTAATTCAAAAACAGACTTATTTATTTTAGCTAAAAAACATATCAAACAACCCTATTGAGCTTTGCTGATAAAAGTTTCTTTAAGCTATAGTAACTCATAACCTCTTCAAGAACTTCATCCTTGTCATCTTTACTGTTGTCTTGAAGCTCGTTAATCTTTTTATCAATCAAATACCTTCTCATATTTAGTATAGTCTCATTAACTAGTTGACTTAATTCACTACCAATTTTTTTTACATAAATGTTTTTTTTCTCCCAATCATGAAGCTGATATTTTTCATCATTTATTAGAATATCTGAAACTATTTTACTGGAAATAGGTTCAAGATCATTTATAAAACTGTCAATTGAAACTAACTTTTGATTATGGAAACTATTAATAAGCTTATTGTATATCTCTTTAAAAGGTTCATGGGTAAATTCAATCTCATCTTGTTGAAGATCTAAATATATTTTTTCAAAAACCTTAGACCTAATTTCTTTTTTATTTTCAACAATATCTCCTTTTTCATTTTTATTTAAAATTATATCCTCAAAAAGTATTTCTTCAGCGCCATATTTTAACAAAATGCTTATAATTTGTCTTTCTAATTGATATATATATTCACTTCTATTTTCTTTTTTTGAAGTTTTAACCTTTAATAAATTATTTCTAGAATAATTTAGGGTTTTAGTTTTTTTTATTTTTTTGGCTGTCTCAATACTAGAGAAAGATCTAAAAAGAGACGACTCATCTATAGATAAAACAGAAGAAAGTTTCTTAATGTAAACCTCTTGTTTAAGAGAATCGGGAATTAGAGAAATTGATTTAAGAATACTTTTAATTATATTGACTTTTTTATCCTCATCATTTTCATATTCTTTATTAACACTTAATTTAAAATCTATCAGATCCTTTGATTGTTCATCAATATAATTAATCATTTTATCACGCTTATGTTTTTTAACGAAGCTATCAGGATCTTCCCCATCAGGGAAAGGGCAGATTCTAACATTTAAGCCTTCCTCTAAAATCATATCAATACTTCTTAATGATGCCGATAGACCTGCTTGGTCTCCATCAAAAAGAATTACAATGTTTGGTGTTAGTCTTTTAATAAGAATTATTTGATCTTTGGTTAGAGAAGTTCCAGACGAAGCCAAAACATTTTTTATTCCATGCTCATGTAATTGAACAACATCCATATAACCTTCAACTAAATAACAAACATCATCTTTCACGATAAACTGTTTAGATTCATAAATACCATATAGAGTCTTACTTTTATTATAGATTTTACTTTCTGGAGAATTTATATATTTTGCAAGTTTTTTATTTGAATCAATTATTCTACCTCCAAATCCTAGTATCCTACCGGAAATACTTTTAATTGGAAACATAATTCTCCCTTTAAATCTATCAACATAATTATCTTCATTTGAAATAACCAAACCTGTCTCAATTAAATAATCCCTAGCGAATCCATTTTCAATTGAATTTTTGTAAAAACTATTTTTAGAATCAGGGCTAAAGCCAATATTAAAGTTATCAATTGTTGAATCTGAAAGACCCCTATTTATTAAATAATCTTTCACAATATCTTCCTTAGATAAAATATTTTGAAAGTATTCTTGAGCAAATGAGTTAATAATAAATAGAGATTCTCTTGCATTTCTTTCTTCGACATTTTCAGATTTATCTGTTGTCTCTATTATTTCTATGTTATACTTATTAGCTAGGTATCGAATTGATTCTGGATAGTTGAATTGTTCATGCTCCATAAGAAAGGCAATTACATTACCTCCTTTACCAGAACTGAAATCTTTCCAAATCTGTTTTGATGGAGAAACAATAAAGCTTGGTGTTTTTTCATTAGTAAAAGGGCTTAAACCTTTAAAATTAGCACCAGTTTTTTTTAAAGCTATAAAATCAGATATAACCTCTTCAACTCTTGCATATTCAAAAACTTTGTCAATAGTCTCTTTACTAATCAAACCTTTTAATTTAGCTTTAATATAATAAATTAATACTTTCGGTCAATGATATAATCCAATAAGATTTTAAGTGAATTTTTTGATTCGTTATCTGGAAAGTTTTCAAGTATTTTTAGTGCTTTATTTTTATAATCTAACATTACACTTTCAGCATATTTAAATCCTTCATATTGATTCACAAACATATTAATAATCATCTTATCTTCTTTTGAAAGTTTTTTTCTTTTTAGAACAGATCTAATTGATCTACGATCAACTTGACTTGCCTTTTTAATTGCATAAATTAATGGAAGGGTGATTTTTTGACTTTTTAAATCATCTTTAGTTGGCTTTCCAATTCTTTTTTTAGAATAATCAAAAAGGTCATCCTTTATTTGAAAAATAATTCCTAAGAATAATCCAAAATTTTCAACATTTTTATTTTTTTCACTACCAGATGAAATCAGCCCAAGCATACAACAACATGAAAATAAAGATGCTGTTTTTTTTGTAATTAACATGATATACTCTTCTTCTGTTATCTTAAAGCTCCTTGACTTTTGAATTTGAAATAGCTCTCCCTCTGAAATTTCTTTTACCGCATTTGACACCTGGTCTAATAAATCATAGTCTTTATTTTGAGTAGAAATTAGTAAAGCTTTAGATAAAAAAAAGTCTCCTACTAATACAGAAATTTTATTTTTCCATAAAGCATTAATAGTAAGAAACTTTCTTCTAATATTACTATCATCTACAACATCATCATGAATTAGTGAAGCAGAGTGAATGAGCTCAACTAAATTGGCAGCCCTATATGTTTTTGATGAAACTTTTCCGTTGGAAAACATCTTAGAAAAAAGAATAACAAGGATAGGTCTAATTTGTTTTCCTTTTCTTTTTAATATATATTTTAATATTAGATCAAGTAACCTAATTTTAGAGGAGACTGAATTAAAAAATTGTTCTTCAAAAATTTTTAATTCTTGAGAAATGGGATTTTTTATTTTTTTGGAAATATTCAAATCCTAAGCTTAGATAATCATCATAGCATCTCCATATGAGAAGAAGTTATATTTTTTCTTGATTGCTTCTTTATATGCTTTTAAAACAAAATCAACTCCACCAAAAGCTGAAACCATCATTATTAAAGTTGATTTGGGTGTATGAAAATTGGTAATCATTGAATTAGCAATAGCAAAATCATAAGGTGGATATATGAATTTATGAGTCCAACCTTCATATGGATTAATAGTTCCAAAGGATGAAACAGAACTTTCAAGACCTCTCATTACTGTTGTGCCAACTGCACAAATTCTTTTATTATTTTTTAAGGCATTATTAATTGTGTTGGCTGAGTTTTCACTAATTATAAGTTCTTCGCTATCCATTTTATGCTTAGATAAATCTTCAACATCAACTGGACTAAAGGTTCCTAATCCTACATGAAGTGTAATTTCAGGAAGAAGCACTCCTTTAATTTCAAGTCTTTTGAGTAAATGTTTTGAAAAATGCAAACCAGCAGTTGGTGCAGCAACAGCTCCTTCATTCTTTGCAAATATAGTTTGATATCTGTCTTTATCATTTTCTTCAACAGGCCTATTTATATATTTTGGAAGGGGAGTTTCACCTAATTCTTGTAATTTATTTCGAAACTCATCATAAGGGCCATCAAAAAGAAACCTTAATGTTCTTCCTCTCGATGTAGTGTTATCAATAACTTCAGCAACTAGACTTTCGTCCTTTCCAAAATAAAGCTTATTTCCAATTCTAATTTTTCTAGCAGGGTCTACCAAAACATCCCAGAGTCTCTGATCCTTGTTTAATTCTCTTAAAAGAAATACTTCAATTCTTGCACCAGTTTTTTCCTTATTACCATATAACCTTGCTGGAAAAACTTTAGTATTATTTAATACAATTACATCTCCTTCGTTGAAATAGTCAATAATATCTTTAAAGACTATATGTTCAATTGTCTGATCTTTTCTATTTAAAAGCATTAATTTACTTTCATCTCTTTCTTCAGATGGATACTGTGCGAAAAGTTTTGGAGGTAACTTATAATCAAAATTAGATAACTTCATAGAACTTTATTAAGATCGCAAATATAGTGTTCTAGAATACCGAAAGTCAAGTATTTAACTATTTATTTTTTGAAATCTCAAATCCAAGTTCTTCAAGATGATCCCAAAAGCTAACATAAGACTTTGTAACAACCATTGGATCATTAATTATTATTGGATTTAACATAGATAGTGGAACAAAAGACATAGCCATCCTATGATCATCATAAGTATCTATTGAAATATTTGATTTGAGTTTTGACTTATTTTCTAAATGTAAAGAATTATCTGTTATTTCTATTTTATCAACTTCAAATTTTTGAATTTCAGATCTCAATGCTTTAAGTCTATCTGTTTCTTTTATTTTGAGTGTTTTTAGGCCATAAAGATCGCAATCAATTCCTAGACCTAAACATGTTACAACTATTGTCTGAGCAAGATCAGGATTATTTGAAAGATCTAATGATATTTTTTTTTTGGTTTTGCGATCAGACTTAGTTAGATGAATTCCATTATTAATAAATGTAGTTTTAACACCTAAATCTCTATAAATGTGAACTAGTTCAAAGTCTCCTTGTATACTATTTTTATAGTAAGTGTTTAAAGTTAAATTTGATAAATCTGATAATGCTACAATACTGTAAAAATATGATGCAGAGCTCCAGTCTGACTCAACTACTTGACTTGGTATTTTATTGTTTGATAATGAATTAATGAAAATTTGATTAGATTTAAGCTTAACATTACCTCCAATTCTTTCAATTATTTTTTTTGTCATCTCAATATATGGTAGAGAGGTTATTTCTGTTGAGAGATTAATAACTAGTCCGTTTTGTAGAGATACTCCAAGCATCATAAGAGATGAGATATATTGAGAACTTACATTTGCAGGAAGGTGAACTTGTTTTTTATTTATTACTCTACCATTAATTTTAATTGGAGGATAACCTTCATTCTCTAAATATGATATATCAACCCCTAGCTCTCTTAGAGCATCAACCAAAATTGAAATAGGTCTTTCTTTCATTCTTTTTGATCCAGTTAGAATAACAGATGAGTTCTCAATTGATGAAAAATAAGATGTTAGGAACCTCATTGCAGTACCAGCATGCCCAATATCAATTTCCTCTTCACTTGAATTAATTGCAGACATCATAACTTTTACATCATCTGAATCAGAAATATTTTTTATCTCAAAATAATAGGTGAAAGCTCTTAGGGCTAATAGTCTATTTGACTCACTTTTTGAGCCACTAATATTTAAAGCCCCTTCTATTGATTTTGATTTTTTTGAAATTTCAAACATTACTTAAGTTTTTTGTTTGATTTATGTCTTTGTCTGTCTCTCTCTGTTTTTTTGGATAGATTGTTTTTAAATGATTTTTCGAGGTCAATTCCTGTCTGATTTGCAAGACATATCAGAACAAATAATACATCTGATAACTCATCACCTAGATCATCTATATTATCATTTTCTTTCAAACTTTGCTCACCATACTTTCT
>JBELLF010000019.1:0-18857 GCA_042088875.1 Candidatus Marisimplicoccus framensis
AATTCTCTCCTGATGATTTAAGAATTGTTTTTACTTCAGATTGAGCAACAACTGGGAAACTTCTAGCGTAAAGCAAAAACAATACAAAGAAGAATCCAATAGTTCCAATAAAAATTCCAATATCAACAAAAGTTGGTGAGAACATTGTCCATGATGATGGCAAATAGTCTCTGTGAAGAGATGTAACAATAATCACAAATCTTTCAAACCACATCCCAACATTTACAACAATTGAAATTACGAATGACCATATTATACTTGTCCTGATCTTCTTAAACCACATAACTTGTGGTGATACAACATTACATGACATCATTAAAAAATAAGCCCACCAATAAGGACCCGTTGCTCTATTTAAAAATGCGTATTGCTCATATTCAACTCCAGAGTACCAAGCTATAAAAAGCTCAGTGATGTATGCACAACCTACAATTGAACCAGTAATCATAATTACAATATTCATCATCTCAATATGTTGAAGAGTAATGTAACTTTCTAGCCTAGACACCTTTCTCATTATAATCAATAATGTTTGAACCATAGCAAATCCTGAAAATATTGCACCTGCAACAAAGTATGGAGGAAAAATTGTTGTATGCCAACCTGGAATTACAGATGTAGCAAAATCAAACGATACAATTGTATGAACAGATAAAACAAGAGGAGTTGCAAGTCCTGCTAACACCAAAGAAACTTCTTCAAACCTTTGCCAATCTTTTGCTCTTCCAGACCACCCAAAACTTATTAAACTGTAAATTTTCTTTTGAAAAGGTTTAACAGCTCTATCTCTAATCATTGCAAAATCAGGAAGTAGACCAGTCCACCAAAATACTAATGAAACTGTTAAATAAGTAGAAATGGCAAAAACGTCCCATAAAAGAGGGGAGTTAAAGTTTACCCACAGAGATCCAAACTGATTAGGAATTGGAAAAAACCAATAAATAAGCCATGGTCGACCCATATGAATTACAGGAAATAATCCTGCCTGAATTACAGAGAATATTGTCATTGCCTCAGCAGATCTATTAATACCCATTCTCCATTTCTGTCTAAATAATAAAAGTACCGCAGAAATTAAAGTTCCAGCATGACCAATACCAACCCACCATACAAAGTTTGTGATATCCCAAGCCCAACCAACTGTTTTATTTAAACCCCAAGTTCCAATTCCAGTTCCAAGTGTATAAATTATACATCCAACACCCCATAAAAAAGCAGCCATAGATATTCCAAAAGCAATCCACCAGTCCTTATTAGGCGGAGTCTCTACTGGCCTAGCAATATCTTCTGTTATATCATGATAGCTCTTGTCTCCAAGGACTAGAGGTTTTCTTATGGGAGCTTCATAATGTGATGACATATACTATACTTTTTTACTATTAGTTACCTTAACTTGATATAAAACATTTGGTTTTGTTCCAATACTCTCAAGGAGTCTATATGCTCTATCTTTTTGATTTAATTTAGTAATCTTACTGTCTTTATCATTAATATCTCCAAAAACAATAGCTCCATCACTACATGCATTTGAACATGCTGTTTGAAATTCTCCATCCACAACTCTTCGTCCATCTTTTTTTGCATCAAGTATAGTCTTCTGAGTCATTTGGATACACAGAGAACATTTTTCCATTACACCTCTTCCTCTAACATTTACATCAGGGTTAAGAACCATTCTCCCGAGTTCGTTATTCATATTATAGTCAAATTCATCATTCTCAGCATATGCAAACCAATTGAATCTTCTAACTTTATATGGACAGTTATTTGCGCAATATCTAGTACCCACACATCTGTTATAAGCCATCTGATTTTGTCCTTGTCGACCATGAGAAGTTGCAGCAACAGGACATACTGTTTCACATGGTGCATGATTACAGTGTTGACACATTACTGGTTGAAAAACTACCTTAGGGTTTTCAGCAGCAGTTTCAAGTTTTGTTTGGACAGCTCTATATTCTCTATATCCAGATGATCCTTCTTTAGCTTTTACATCCCCTTCAAAATTATCTTCAGAAGAAAAGTACCTATCAATTCTAAGCCAGTGCATATCTCTTGATTTTCGTACTTCTTCTTTACCAACAACTGGAACATTATTTTCTGCATGGCATGCAATAACACATGCCCCACATCCATTGCACGCATTTAAATCAATAGATAAATTAAAGTGGTGACCTGTAGATCTATCAAATTCTCTCCAAATATCAACTTCTTTTGATGTAACTTTTGTTTCAATATGATTTTTAGATACCATTACAGTTGGATTCCAATAAGATTTTTCTTTTGAGTTATATGTATCTATATCTGTTTCTTTTATAATCTCATCTCTTCCCATCATTGTATTGTGTAACTGAATACATGCAAACTCATGATCACCTTTTACCTTGGAAATACTAATCGTTTGAGTTTTAGAGAAGTTGTTATAAAAAGTATATGCATTAACACCTACTTTCATTACATCTTTCATGCCTTCAGTCTTTCCGTATCCAAATGCTAAACCGACGGTCCCATTTGTTTGACCGGGTTGAATTAAAACAGGAACTTTTAATTCATTCTTACCATTAGAAATTTTTGCATAATTGCCATTTAAAGCACCGTTTGAAACATTATAATTATTAATCCCAAGTCTATTGGCATCTAAAGCTGACATGGTTAAATAATTATCCCAAGTCACTCTAGTTATTGGATCAGGAAATTCCTGAAGCCATGGGTTAGAAGACTGAGAACCATCTCCAATTCCAGTTTTAGAATAAAGAACAAGAGAAAAATCTTCGGGTCTATCTTCACTTATTGAAGAAATGCTTGCAGACAACTTTCTTGGTCTTAAATTCAAACTTGTAAAATCATTATAATAACCATCTTGTAATGATTTACCCCATGTTTTACCTTTAAGTATAGTATTCTGCCAATTTGATTTAATCCTTTCATAAAAACTTACATTTGATCCTAAAAGTTTTAAGAAAAAGTCCTGAAATTGAATTGTATCAAAAAGAGGTCTAATTGTAGGCTGGGCAAGGAAAAAATTACCTTTTTTAAACTCATAATCTCCCCACGACTCTAGATAATTATTAGAAGCTGCAACATACATAGCAGACTTTGCTGTCTCATCTTCTTTTTCAGAAAAAACAAGGGAAAACTCAAGATTTTCAAAAGATTGTTTTACTGATTCTGAATTTGGAAGTGAATAAAGTGGATTCACACCTGATGTAATAACTCCAGAGATTTCACCTAAATTTAATTCAGATATAAATTCATTTAATTCGGTGTTATTGCCCTGTCTAATCAACCTTGGATTATTAATATCTATAGCTTCAGAATTAATCGATCTATTTATTTGAAGAATTAGTTCTTGAATTTCAACATCGTCAACTCCAGATACAACTACCGATTTATTTGGTGAGCTAAGAATTCTTTCAATTGATAAGTCAATGTATTTATCAATTTCTGGTGTAAGTGAGCCTACTATGTCACCATTACCTGCTAGTCTGGAATAAATTCTTGCAACAATTTTTTTCAGCTGACTAGGTTTAGCAGGCACTCTATCATCAGCATTTGAACCAGTTAACGTCATGTTTGACTCAAATTGAAGATGGTATGACATTTTTTTATTGCTAGACTTATCTGGGACTCTTGTTTTGGTGTAGCCAGCAGAATATCCTCCACCCTGCCAATCAGATAAAAAGTCAGCATCAATAGAAATAATATTTTCAGCTTTTGAAAAGTCATAGTCAGCCATTGCTCTTATACCATAGATGTTTTCAAAGGCATCTAAAACAGATGAGTCTGAAATAGTATCATAAATCACATGACTTACATTAGGGTACTCATCTAAAAGTTCTTTAATAATACTATTTGTAGTAGGGCTAGGGTATGTCTGAGTTAGTAATACAACTTTTTTGTTTTGATCTTTAAAATTCTGTAAGCTTATTTTGACAAGATTAATCATTGTATCCCAGTCAGTATATTCACCTGAAATTTTTGGACCTTGTATTCTATTGGCATCATAAAGAGATAATACAGAAGCATGAACTCTTGCATTAGCATCCCCAAAGTTTGAAGCATCTTTATTGCTCTCAATTTTGATTGGTCTTCCTTCTCTAGTTTTAACCAAAATACTGCTAAAGTCATTACCGTCAGCAATTGTTGTTGCATAAAAATTAGCAACACCTGGAATTATTTGCTCAGGCTGTACAACATATGGCACAGATTTAATCACAGGTCCTTCACAACCTACTAATGCAGCTGCTGCTGAACTAAAACCAACATACTTTAAGAAGTCTCTTCTTGAAGCACCATCATTTTCTTCTTTTGAATTAACAGGAAGTTTTTCAACAAATTCATTATTCTCAAGCCCCTCTACTATAGTACTTTCACTATTTAATTGCTCGATTCCCTTCCAATATAATTTTTTATTATTCATTTTAATAGTGACATTTTGCACACTCTATTCCACCAAGTTGTGCTACAGTTAATTTTTCAACACCATATTTTTTTGAAAGCTCATCATGAACTTTTTGATAGTATTCATTATCCTTATCAACATTGCTTTCTCTGTGACAATCAATACACCATCCCATTGTTAATGGAGAGTACTGATACATAATTTCCATCTCCTCTACTGGCCCATGACATGTTTGACATTCAATTTTTGCAACCTGTGCATGTTGAGCATGATTGAAGTATACAAAATCAGGAAGATTATGAATTCTAACCCATTTAACTGGTTTTGTATTCCCAGTATAGACTTGATTATCTTCATCCCATCCAACAGCAGAATAAAGTTTTTTGATTTCATTAGTATAGAAGTCTCTGGTATATCCATTTTCAAGGTCTTCCTCACCATTATATTCAGCAATATATTCATGACAATTCATACATACATTCAATGAAGGTATACCTGAATGTTTTGAAACTCTTGCAGAAGAGTGACAGTACTTACATTCGATTTGGTTTGCTCCAGCATGTATTTTATGTGAGTAATGAATTGGTTGAATAGGAGCGTAACCTTGATCAATCCCAACTTGCATAAGATATCCATAGGTAAAATATGCGCTTGATAGTAAGAAACCTACAACCAAAATAAAAATCAAGAATTGATTTTTAACGATTGTTTGCCATAAAGGTTTAATATTTCTTTTTGTATCTGTTTCAATTTTAACTCCACTTGCATTGGCAATCTTTATAAGTGTCCTCTGAACTAGAAACAGCATTACTATTAGAATAGTAAATATCAGTATAGTAACTGATAAAATAATATTAAGAGAAACACCTGAACCTTGACTAGAGGATTCAACACTTAATGCAGTTGTATTAGTTGGAGGAGGAGGGGTAAAATTTGTGTATGCTAAAATGTTATCAATCTGTTCATCTGAGAATTGAGGATAATTAGTCATTACCGCACGGTTATACTCCTCCCATATTGCTACAGCTTGAGGATCACCATCTTTTATCATTTGCGAACCGTTTCTGATCCAACGATAAAGCCATTCTTTATCATATTTTTCAGTCACACCACTTAATGCTGGACCAACAGCCTTTCTGTTGAGTTGATGGCATGCTGCACAATTAGCATTGAATAGACTTTTACCCTCCTGAATATCTGCCTCTTGAGAAATACTTAAAGAAGGAAAAAGTAGTAACGTAAAAAATACTCTTTTAATTAGTAACATTAGTAGGGGCAATAAATTTTTTAATCATGGTGTAAAAGTGGTCAAAACACTTTTTTTTTGCATAACAAATTTACATCATAAACGCCATTTTAAAAACTCTAAAATGAACAATTATTTAATTTATAATCATTCTAAATAAGATATTAGTGCAATTTGTTAAATTTGATAAACTTAATAATGAAAAAGTTTAGATTTTTAATAGCTATTTACCTTTTATCATTTTCATTCTGGAATATTTCTGCACAAGATGAAGATGTTTTTTATAATGATACATTAACAAAAAAGCTCTTTCAGATTAAAAAAGATTTCAGTAAGAGAAAATTTGAGTCAAGCTATTATACAATTCAAATATTTTATGGTAGTCTGAATGTGGCAGATTCAATTTACAATGATTTTAAGGAAAACTTTAAAGAAACTGAGTCTAAACTAATATTTGAGACTCCTAATTATAAAGTAAGAATAGGAAATTATAAGGACATAAATGTTGCAGCTCAAAATCTTGAAAAAATTAGAAGAATTTACCCTGGATCTTTTATTATAAAACTCACAGATTTATAATTTTTTCTTTACAGCAATTTCTTGATAACATTTAATTAGGTCACCTACTTCAAGGTCATTAAAATCATTTATTTGTATTCCACAATCATATCCTTTTGCGACTTCTTTAACGTCATCTTTAAATCTTTTTAGTGAGAGTAATTTACCTTCAAATATTTGTTCGTCACCTCTTACAACCCTAATACTTGAGTTTCTAAGAATCTTTCCTGAGGTAACCATACATCCAGCAATTGTCCCAATCCTTGAAATCTTAAAAGTATCTCTAACCTCAGCTTCACCAGTATCTTCTTCTTTCATTTCTGGTGAAAGCATTCCTTCCATTGCATCCTTTAGGTCATTAATTGCATCATATATAATCGAATAAGACCTAATATCAATTTGTTCTTTTTCAGATAATTTTCTTGCGCTTTGAGTTGGTTTTACATTAAATCCTATTATTACTGCATCAGAAGCGGAAGCAAGAAGCACATCTGACTCTGTAATTGCACCAACACCTTTAAAAATTATATTAACTTGAATCTCCTCAGTTGAAAGATTTTGAAAAGAATCAGTTAATGCCTCAACTGATCCATCAACATCACCTTTAATTATAACATTAAATTCTTGGAAGTCCCCAATTGCAATTCTTCTTCCAATCTCATCAAGCGTTAGGTGTTTTTGAGTTCTTACACTTTGTTCTCTAACTAGTTGCGTTCTTTTAGCGGCAATTTGTTTTGCTTCTTTCTCATCTTCTAAAACCTTAAACTGATCTCCAGCTTGAGGAGCACCATCTAGACCTAGAACTGAAACAGGAGTTGATGGATAAGCAACTTCTAGAGAATTACCACTTTCATCAAACATTGCCTTAACTTTTCCACTTGTCTTTCCTGCTAAAATATAATCTCCTATTTTAAGTGAACCATTTTGAACCAGAACTGTTGAAACATATCCCCTTCCTTTATCAAGATAAGCTTCTAGAATAGTTCCAGTAGATAATTTATCTGGGTTAGCTTTTAGATCCATAATTTCTGCTTCAAGAAGAACTTTTTCAAGAAGTTCATCTATACCTTTACCGCTTAACGCAGATATATCTTGTGATTGAATTTTACCACCCCAATCTTCTACAACTAAATTCATAGAAGCTAAAGATTCTTTAACCTTATCAGGATTAGCTCCTTCTTTGTCAATTTTATTAATTGCAAAAATTATAGGAACTCCTCCAGCTTGAGCATGACTAATAGCCTCTTTGGTTTGAGGCATTATATTATCATCTGCTGCAATTACAACAATTACTATATCTGTTATTTGAGCACCTCTTGCTCTCATAGCAGTAAAAGCTTCATGACCAGGAGTATCAAGGAAAGTAATTTTTTTTGAATTTATAGATACAGAATATGCTCCGATATGTTGTGTAATTCCACCAGATTCATCTTCCGTTACTGAGGAATTTCTTATATAATCAAGTAAAGAAGTCTTTCCGTGGTCTACATGCCCCATTACAGTTACAATTGGAGGTCTCTCTTTAAGGTTTTCTGTATCATCTTCTTCTTCAACCTCTTCTTTATCTTCTTCAATATCAGTTTTCACAAAGTCTAATTCAAATCCAAATTCATCTGCAACAACAGATAGGGTTTCTGCGTCAAGTCTTTGGTTCATTGTTACCATAATTCCAAGACTCATACATGCAGATATTATATCGTTTGAGCTAACTTCCATTAAAGTTGCAATCTCTCCAACGGTAATGAATTCTGTAATTTTTATTTTTTTACTTTCTTCAGCTTGTTGGGCTAACTCTTCTTCACTTTTAATTTTATGTTGATCTCTTTTGTCTTTTCTATATTTGGCTCCCTTAGACTTTGAAGATTTACCTTGAAGTTTTTCTAGAGTTTCCCTGATTTGTTTTTGAATTTCATCATCAGTTGGCTCAACTTTTTGATTTAAATTTTTTGATTTATTATCCTTGCTAAGTTTATTTGCAAAGCCTTTAGGTTGAGAAACATCTTTACTAATTCTTTTCCTTCTTCTTTTTTTAGATTCTTCAACTTGATCTTCTTTTTTCTTGATTGAATCCAAATCGATGACCTCGCCTGTCTTTTTTAAACCAGTCAATTTTTGAAAATTTGTTTGAATTTTTGATGAATCTTTAGGATCTTTATTTTCTTCTTCTTTCTCTAACTTTTCTTGGACTGGTTTAGAGATTTCAGTTTTAGATTCAATTTCTTTTGGCGCTTCTTCCTCTACTACTAATTTCTCATCAGATTTCTCTTGAAGTTTTTCTTCAATAATTTGTTTTTCTTCAAGCTCTTTTTTCTTTTGAGTATTAATTTCCTCAAGCTTATCTTTATCTGACTTATCAGTTTGAAACTCTGCAAGAAGAAGACTGTAAGTCTCTTGATCAATCTTTGAGGTTGGCCTTGGTTCAATATCTATTTTTTTTGAACTAAGGAATTCAACAGCTCTATCAAGGGAGATATTTAATTCTTTTAAAACTTTATTTAACCTTATAGGTATCGACATATTATTTAATCTTCAAATTCTTCTTTTAAAATTTTTAGAACATCTGCTACTGTTTCTTCTTCAAGATCAGTTCTCTTGATAAGATCCTCTGCAGTCAACTCAAGGACACTTTTTGCAGTGTCTAGTCCAACTTTTCTAAATTCCTCAATTACCCAATCATCAATTTCATCCTTAAACTCTTTAAGTTCTACATCTTCTTCTGCACCTTCTCTATAGACATCAATTTCATATCCAGTAAGCCTACCAGCTAATCTGATATTATGACCTCCTTTTCCAATTGCCCTAGAGACTTCATCTGGATTAAGATAAACCTGAACAGTTTTTTTTTCTTCATCAATATTAAGTGAATTAATTTTTGCAGGGCTTAATGCTCTTGTGATATACAACTGAATATTATTTGTATAATTAATAACATCAATATTTTCATTTCCAAGCTCTCTCACTATTCCGTGTATCCTAGATCCTTTCATTCCAACACAAGCTCCAACCGGGTCAATTCTATCATCGTATGAGTCAACTGAAACTTTTGCTTTTTCTCCAGGAATCCTTACTGCTTTTTTTATAGTGATTAGACCGTCAAAAACTTCAGGAATTTCTTGCTCAAACAGCTTCTCTAGGAATAGAGGCGATGTTCTAGAAAATATAATTCTTGGTTTATTACCTCTTAACTCAACATTTTCAATTACACCTCTAACGTTGTCACCTTTTCTAAAAAAATCTTTTGGTATCTGCTTATCTTTTGGCATAATCAATTCATTTCCATCGTCATCCAATAGGATCACCTCCCTTGCTCTAACATGATGAACTTCAGCAGTAAAAATCTCACCAACTCTGTCTTTAAATTGGTTATAAGTATTATTGCTGTCATGCTCAAAAACTTTTGCTACAAGATTTTGTCTTAATGCTTGGATAGACCTTCTACCAAGGTCAATTAATTTGAATTCTTCTGATACCTCTTCACCAACCTCAAAGTCAGGTTCTATTTTTCTTGCTTGAGTTAATTCTATTTCAGCATTTGGATCTTCTACTTCACCGTCTTTAACTACTATTCTGTTCCTCCATATTTCAAGGTCTCCTTTATCAGGATTAATAATTATATCGAAGTTTTCATCTGTTCCAAATTTTCTTGTAAGTGTATTCCTAAAAACTTCCTCAAGAATAACCATTAACGTTACCCTATCTATTAACTTTTCATCTTTGAATTCCGAAAAAGAATCTAATAATGAGATATTTTCCATGTTCTTAAATTTATTTAAAAAAAAAGAGGGACATAATGTCGCCTCTGAAATAATCAAAATGCTTGGCAAATTTATTATAAATAATTGATATAATAAAATTGTTGGCCTACTAGGGATCGAACCTAGACTCTTCTGGACCAAAACCAGACGTGTTGCCAGTTACACCATAGGCCATTTAGCTGCAAATTTAAATTATTTTTTTCTTTAAAAAATATATTTATGAAATTTCTTAAATATTACGCAGAGGTACTGATTTTAAGAGATATAAATTAAGAATTGCAGATACGGTAAAATATGATAATAAGAAAATATTAAGAGTTAAATTGAAAGTAAGGCCAACCTTTTGACTATAAACAATAGTTAAAATTCCAATAATTATTCTTGTAAACTCAAATGTAGTTGACCATTTAAATCCATCCATTATAGAAGTAGAGCTAAAAATGGTTGAAAATATCAAGATTAAATATGCAGTTTTATCTGCAACAGATATGTCTGAAAATGAAGTTAAAAAGACAAATAGAATAATATTTTGCACGACGAAATGAAATCCGGCGAATATTTTATGAATTAACTTATAATCTGGCTTATACTTTTCCTGACTATATACATTTTTAACTTTAACTCTAGGTAATTTTGTTATTACATCTAATGGTCTCCAGCCAGTGGGCATAAACCAAATTCTAAATTTATCCATTAAACTATTTGTATGCCATACATCTTGAATTAAGTACCATAAATGTTGAAAATTTATCCAAATTGGATTCCAAGTCTCAACAGGCTTTAATGTTCCATATACACATGGCACTTCATCAAGCTCTTCTTGAAAAGTTCCAAAGACTCTATCCCAAATACAAAAAATTGCTGCAAGATTTTTATCAATATATTCTTTATTTATAGCATGATGAACTCTATGCTGTGAAGGAGTTACTAGAATATATTCTAACCAACCTAGCTTTCCTATATGCTTTGTATGGTACCAAAATTGACCAAAGAGATGAAGTGGTCCTAAAATAGCAATTACCTGTGGGGGTACACCTAGAAATGCTGCAGGAATTAGGAACAGTACTCCAATACCTAAATTATTAGTAATACTTTGCCTTAAGGCACAGGCAAGATTGAACTCTTCACTGCTATGATGAATCACGTGCATATTCCAAAAAATATTTATTGAATGCTTAAGTCTATGATGACAGTAACTGGCAAAATCAATACAGACAAAAGCAATAAAATAAAGAAAAATACTCTCTTCAAGATCAATAAACTTAAGTCTTTCATAGAAGAATGGGTATGAAAAAATTATAATACCTAATCCAAGAATATCTACAAGTAAGTTAGTAAAACCTGAACTTAAGCTTGATATAGTATCCATAAATGAGTGCTGTTGATCTTTCTTCCAGGCACCATATAATATTTCAATAGTAATTAGTACTAAAAAAATAGGGATAGTAATAAATAGTATGTTTGCGTATGTATCCATCCTTATTTAATACTCAATAATTCTATATGAAAATTGAATATTTTATTTTACTTTGCCTCTGTAAATATATCAAATATGACTTTAAAAAAAATATTAAATCTTATAACGATTTTTTGTATTACTATTCTTTTATCTAATACAAACTTATACTCACAAAAAAAATCAAAAAATAGTATAACTTTTGATCAAGCTCTTCATGAATCAGTTGAATATAGAGAAATTGGGCCATTTAGAGGTGGGAGGTCTGCAGCAGTTGTTGGAGTTCCTGGACAACCCGACTTATATTATTTTGGTGCTACTGGAGGTGGAGTATGGAAAACAGAGGATGGAGGTAAAACTTATGAAAATATTTCAGATGGTTTCTTTGGTGGAAGTATTGGTTCAATTGCAGTTGCTAGTAATGATTCAAATGTAATATATGTTGGGGGTGGTGAGGTTACAATTAGAGGAAATGTTTCATCTGGATATGGGGTATTTAAGAGTGTTGATGCAGGAAAAACATGGGAATTTTCTGGATTACCTAATTCTAGACATATTCCTAGAATAGTGATTAATCCAAACGATAATAATATAGTCTATGCTGCTGTTCTTGGCAACATTTATAAACCAACAAATGATAGAGGAGTTTATAAATCTGTTGATGGAGGAAAAACATGGAAAAAAGTTCTTTTTGCAAATAACCTTTCGGGAGCATTTGAAATTGTAATGGACCCAAATAATCCTAGAATTATATATGCATCTACATGGAGAGTTCAAAGAACATCACATAGTTTAAGCAGTGGAGGTGAGGGCTCAGATTTATGGAAGAGTATTGATAGTGGAGAGAGTTGGGTTAAGATTAGTAAAAATAATGGTTTCCCAACTGGAACAATTGGTGTAATCGGAGTAACTGTATCACCAGTTAATTCAGAAAGAGTTTGGGCAATTGTTGAAAATCAAGAAAAGGGAGGTGTATATAGATCAGATGATGGAGGAGAAAACTGGCTTTATACAAATAGTAGTAGATCTCTAAGACAAAGAGCTTGGTATTATTCAAAGATATATGCTGACACGCAAGACATAGATGGTGTATATGTAATGAATGTTGCATATCACTTCTCAGATGATGGAGGAAAAACCTTTAAGTCAAGTTATGCACCTCATGGAGATCATCATGATTTATGGATTGCTCCTGAAGACAATTCAAGAATGATAATTGCTGATGATGGAGGCGCTCAAGTAACTTATGATAAAGGAAAAACATGGAGTACTTATTATAATCAACCAACAGCTCAGTATTATAGAGTAACTACTGATAATTCATTTCCATACAGAATATATGTTGCTCAACAAGATAATTCTACCCAAAGAGTAAGACATAGAAGCTTAGGTTATAGCATAACTGATAATGACTGGGAGAGTACTGCTGGAGGGGAATCAGGTCATATTGCAGTAGATCCTAATAATAATGAAATTGTCTATGGTGGCAGCTATTTAGGATTTTTAGAAAGAAGAAATCATGAAAAAAATACTTCCAGAGTGATTAATGTATGGCCAATTACAACTCTTGGTGAAGGTGCTGAAGCTATGAAATATAGATTTAATTGGAATTTTCCAATTGCTTTTAGTAAACATGATTCATCAAAACTTTATACTTTTTCTAACCATGTTCATCTTTCTACAGACGAGGGTCAAAGCTGGGAAACAATTAGTCCTGATTTAACAAGAAATGATAGTACAAAACTTGTTTCATCTGGTGGTCCAATAACTCAAGATAATACTGGAGTAGAATATTATGCAACCTTATTTGCAGTTGATGAATCTCCAATTCAAGAGGGATTGATATGGGTTGGTAGTGATGATGGGTTAATCCATTTAACAAAAGATGGCGGAAACACATGGGAGAATGTAACTCCAAAGAAAATGCCAGATTGGATGATGATAAATAGTATTGACGCCTCTTCTTTTGATACAGGGACTGCATACATAGCAGGAACAAGATACAAGCTAGGTGACTTTACACCTTATTTATATGTAACTGAGGATTATGGAAAAAATTGGAAATTAATTACATCTGGAATAGAGAGCGAACACTTTACAAGAGTAGTTAGATCAGATAAGGTGAATAAAAATATTCTTTATGCAGGTACCGAAACAGGAATGTATATTTCTTTTGATAAGGGTAACAGTTGGAATAAATTTCAAAAAAACCTACCTATTGTTCCTATTACTGATTTAACAATAAAAGATAACTCACTTATTGTTGCAACTCAAGGAAGAAGTATTTGGATTCTAGATGACCTAACAGTTCTGCATCAATTAAGTGAATCTTCTAATGAAGCTAAACTATACAAGCCAAAAGATTCATATAGAATGAGAGGTGGTGGTGGAATGAAATCATTGACGGCAGGGACTAATCTTCCAAATGGAGTTATTGTTCATTATTATCTTCCAAACTTTGATAAAGAAAATGATGAGGTTAAGCTTTCCATTCACTCCAATGATGGTGGACTGATAAAGGAGTTTTCAAATAAAAGCAAAGAGAACTCAATGAAAGTTAAACAGGGAGGAAATTCTTTTGTTTGGGACATGAAATATCCAGGAGCAAAAAGACTTGATAAAATGGTTTTATGGGGAGCAGATTTTTCTGGTGCTAAAGCAGTTCCAGGAGATTATATTGTAAAATTATCTACTAATGGTGTAGAGCTTTCTAAAAATTTTACAATTTTAAAAGACCCAACTTCAGAAGGATCAATTGATGATATTAAAGCTCAATTCGATTTTGTTAATGAGATTAATGCTGTTGTGGATAAAGCTCACAAAGCAATAATTAACATTAGAAAAATTAAAAATGATCTTAAAAAGTTTCAGTCTGAATATTCTGATAACGAACTTATAAAGGATCTAATTGAAGAGTCCAAGTCAATTTCAAGTTCTTTAGATAAGGTTGAAAATGAATTATATCAGACAAAGAATCAAAGTAATCAAGATCCATTGAATTATGGAGTTAAGCTAACAAATAACTTAGGTAACCTAAATTCTGCTTTTAGAAGTGGTGATTTTAGACCTACAGATCAAGACATTAAAGTAAAAAATGAACTAATTAAAAAGGTTAATAATCAATTAGAAATATATAACTCTATTATTTCTAATGATATACCAAATTTTAATTCAAGCTTTAAGAAACTTGAGCTAGATTATTTAAATGTTTCTATGTAATTAAATTAACCTGAACTTAAATTAATAAATCAAATAATGTCCGAAACTAGGTTTCGAAAAATTAATAATATAGCAGGTTGGATTCTGTTTTCGGTTGCCCTATTTACATATGGATTAACTGTAGAGCCAACCGCTAGCTATTGGGATGCAGGTGAATATATTTCAACTTCTGCAAAGCTTCAGATAGGTCATCCACCGGGAGCTCCTTTTCATCAAATGATGGGTGCAATTTTTTCATTATTTGCACCAAGTAATGAGTTAATAGCGCTCGCAGTAAATTTTCTATCAGTAGTATCTAGTGCATTTGTAATATTATTCTTGTTCTGGTCAACAACCTTGATTTTAAATAAAATTTTCAAGGATAATGAATTCAAAAATTCATGGGCTATAATTCTAAGTGCATCAATTGGTGCATTAGCATTTACTTTTTCTGATAGCTTCTGGTTTAACGCAGTTGAAACTGAGGTATATGCATTAGCTATGCTTTTTCTCTCTTCAACTTTTTGGGCTGGGTTAAGATGGGATAAAGACTTTGAAAATGAAAGAGGTGATAAATGGTTATTACTAATTTCATTTTTAATTGGTTTATCATTCGGCGTTCACTTTATGGCTATACTAACAATACCAGCTATTGGAATGATATACTATTTTAGAAAATATAAAGATATTTCTCTAAAGGGCTTCTTAATGGCTAACATAATATCTGTGTCGGTATTACTTTTTATTTTTAAAATGCTATTGCCATCAACTTTATCAATTTTTGGTCAACTAGAGGTTTTCTTTGTAAACTCATTTGGGTTACCATTTAACTCTGGAACTATAATCGCTGGTATATTAATGATTTTAATATTTTATAAAGGATTGTCATATACTAGATCGAAAGGAATGGTTCAATTCAATACTCTTTTTTTATGTGTTCTATTTGTATTTATCGGGTTTTCATCGTGGTTAATGATACCGATTAGATCTAATGCCAAAACTGTAATAAACGAGAATTCACCATCTGATGCAAGAACACTTTTAGCATATTACAGGCTAGAGCAGTATCCAAAAACTTATCTTTTTTATGGACCAATGTTCTCTGATATATATGCACCACAAGACGACAAAGAACCATATGTTGATGGAAAACCAAAATACGAAAGAGATTATACTACAGGAAGGTATAAGGTTGTAAATTATTGGGAGGATTCTGAGATAAATTCAAATTCAAAACATAGAGGTTTGATTCCAAGGTTGTGGAGCTCTAATCATGCAGCAAACTATATGAACTTTACTAATCCATTAAAGTTTGAGATTCTTGATAGATATAAAAATGAACAGGTAATTGTCGAAAGTGTAAATGAGTTTCTAAATAGAGAGTTACAAGGTGAAGTTGATGGTGATGATTACAATGAGTTCTTTAGATCTTTAGGCCCTTATCTTAATATTAGCAAACCGACTCTTTTTGATAACCTAAGTTTTCTTTTTTCCTATCAGATAAATTACATGTATTGGCGATATTTCATGTGGAATTTTGCAGGTAGACAAAATGATATTCAAGGTGACTATTCAATTATGAATGGAAACTGGATAAGTGGTATTAAGTTTATTGATGAGTTAAGAATCGGGAATCAAGATTCAATAGATCAGGATCAGAAAAATAATAAAGCAAGAAACACTTATTTTTTCCTACCTCTAATACTTGGAATTATTGGACTTCTGTTCTGTTATAAGTATGATATAAAATCCTTCTGGACATTACTACTACTATTCTTGTTTACTGGTCTTGCATTAAAGTTTTATTTAAATGAAAGACCTTTTGAGCCTAGAGAAAGAGATTATGCTCTTGTTGGATCTTTTTATGTTTTCTCTGTCTGGATAGGTATGGGTTATGCCGCAATTTCATATTATTTAAAAAAATATAATAGTAAACTTTTACAAGGTGGTGTTTACTTATTATGTTTATTTTCAGTTCCTATATTAATGGCAAGTAATAATTGGGATGATCATGATAGATCAGACAGGTATACTGCTCAATCTTTAGCAAAGGCTTATCTTCAATCAATTGATGAAGATAGAGATGCAATGATTTTTACCATTGGTGATAATGATACTTTTGCTCTGTGGTATGCACAAGAAATTGAAGAATTTAGAACTGACGTTAGAACAATTAATACAAGCCTATTAGCAACTGATTGGTATATTGATCAGATGAAAAGAAGAGCATATGAAAGTAGTCCTATCCCATCACAGATGGAACATGAACAATATGCCTTTGGTATAAGAGACTATATAAGATATGAGAATCTGCTTGATTCTGTAAGATGGGATATTGGAGACTTTGTTGACTGGGTTGCGAGCGATAACCCAAGAACTAAATACAGGAATTTAATAACTCAAGCAGGAGGAGATACAAGTGATTACCCTGAAAATGCTCTTGAGACTGTTTTTTATCCAACAAATAAAATTAGACTTCCTATTAATAAAAAAAATGTCATTAAAAGTGGAATTGTAAATGAAAAAGATAAAGATCTTATTGTTGATTATATAGATATAGACCTACCTGAGTCTATTATAACAAAAAATCAAATTTTAATGTTAGATATTCTGGCTAATAATGATTGGAAGAGACCAATATATTTCACTGGGGGTAGTTATGAGGACTCTGAATATATATGGATGAAAGACTATCTTCAGTTAGATGGCCTAGTATATAAATTAGTTCCAATTAAAACACCTGTCGATAGAGGCAATCCATATCAAATGGGTAGAGTTGATTCTGAGATAATGTATGAGATTGTAAAAAAATGGTCATGGGGTAACTCTGAAAGCACTGAGATATATCACGACCCAGAGACAAGAAAAAATAGTATTTCATTTAGAAGTAATTTATCAAGATTATCAGAGACTCTAATTTTAGAGGGGAAATATGATAAAGCAGAAGAAATAATAGATCTTGCATTTGAAAAAATGCCAATTGATTTTTATGGATACTATAGTTTGTGGACTCCCTTCATAGAGGGATATTATAAAATTGACAAAGATTTAAAAGCACAGGATGTAGTAAAAAAGATCTCTTTAAAATATTCTGACAGATTAGATTATTATTCGTCTCTTGAAATTTTTAACCAATATAATGTTGGTGAGGAAATAATATCTGATATTGAGAGGTATAGAAACTTAATAGAAACCATGTTAATTTTTGACGAAAGTGAAATAACTGTTGATGAAATAAAAAGATTTATTTCTAGTTCTGAGAAATTTAACTTCATATATGGTGAGTTTGACTATTATATGTCAGTATCCGATTTTGTTGTTTCTCTTGTAAAGTCTAATGAGCTTGAATATCCAAAACAGATTATTGACAAAATAGAAGATCTTTTAATTAGAAGAGTTTCAGTTTTTTCAAATCTAAATGAGGAAGAACAGATTTTCTACATAGAGGGTATTACTTCTGATATTAATAATTATAGTAAGATTATAAATAGCATAGAACTATTTAATAGTGAATTATATGAAAAATATAAAAAGAATCTGGATGAGCTTTTAAAAAATATTGTAGAATAAAAAGAGCTTAACTAATTAACAACCATAAACTCAATAAATATTCATTCCTTAGTTAAGTTGTTCTTTCATTAAACTTATCAGAGTATTTGCATCTTGATCTCCACTTTGTCTCCAAACCATTTCACCAAATTTGTAAATCATTAAAGTAGGAATAACTTTAATTCTTAATGCTTCTGATAATTTGATATTTTTTTCAGTATTTATCTTAATTACTTTTCCCTTGTCACCAAGTGCAGCGGCAACATCTTTTAGAACAGGGTGAAGAGATGTTGATACTTCATCCAGGTCACTAAAAAATACTAAAAGCAAAGGTTTTTTTTCATCTAAAAGCTCACCAAACTTGGACATTAGTTACAGTTTTAAAGCGAAATTATAACTTTTTTCTATATAAATCCAAATATAAGTCAACCCTATAATTTTTTAATGATTATAATTTATAAATTATTGCTAAATGAAATTGTTATCTTAAATAGTCAGGTATATAATATTAAATTAACATTAGACTCTAATAATTAACATTAAATAAAAGTTTTATTAATTCTTAAATAAATAAACCACGCAAACAAAAAAATACATTTGTTTCATAAAAATATATATAAAAATGAAAAACATTAAAGTTTACTCAATTATTGCACTAGTTGCAATCGTATTTGTTGCATGTTCTAAAGATGA
>JBELLF010000020.1:0-5131 GCA_042088875.1 Candidatus Marisimplicoccus framensis
TAAATCTAAAGAAAAAGGGCCAAGAGACCAAAAAATAAGAAGTGTATCAATAGGATATTAGTAGAGACTACATACTCTTTATTTTTGTTGGATTGATATATTAGATGGAATAAAATTGAGAAAACGAACCACCAAAAATAATTTGAAAATGGAACAGGATGAACAGCAAACTCCCAATAATCTAATTTTGGAGCACTAATCTCAATGAGTAAATCCAACAGAATCATCATAATTGAGCCAAATACAACCTTTCCCATAATTGACTTTGAAAAGATCCTGGATGCAAAGTTCCCAGTTATAATTATTAATAAAACCCAATTAAAGCCAATTACTAAAGGAACATCAAAAAACTTAATGCCAAGATTATCTCCATATTGATATTCTCCAAAAAAAAATGAATAATTAACTCCTAATATTTCTACAGTTAAACCAAGCGAGAAAATTAAAAATAATTTTATTAAAAACTTTTTATCTATAAAGTTGTTTACTATTATCAAAAAAAGAGTAATTGAAAGTACATATGGTGAAGCTGAAAGAAAAAAGTCTTTTTCTTTAGATAATATTCCAAAAAAACCACTAATATTTAGAAGCCATACAATAAAAATTGAAAAACTTCTCAATTCTTTTTTGTCATTTAATTTCATAATATTAGTTTATTAAATCTGAAACAATTTTTGCTGAATTTAAACAAAGCGGAATTCCACCTCCTGGATGAACACTACCACCACAAAAGTATAGGTTATTAATGGTTTTTGAAAAATTAGGATGTCTAATAAAAGCAGATTTTAAAGAGTTACTAGAACTACCATATAAAGATCCAAATTTTGAAAGTGTCTTAATCTCAATATCTACAGGAGTTAATATTTTTTCTTTAACTATATAATTTTCAACATCAAGTTTTAGTGTAGAATTAATTTTTCTAATGATATTACTCCTTAAGTCTTTTTTAATCTTTTCCCAATCTTGACCGTTATCATGGGGAGAATTAATTAATATGAACCAATTCTCACAATTAATAGGAGCATCTTCTTTTACAATTTTTGATGTAGAGCAGATATATACAGTGGGGTCATTATAAATTAATTGTTTATTGAAAATATATTCAAACTCTTTCTTTTGATCTTTGGTAAATATTATGTTGTGAACGTTGAGTTTAGAGAAAGAAATATTCATATTCCAGTAAAAAACAACTGCTGAGCTAGATGGTTGGTAGTTTTTAATAAAAAAAGGTTTATTGTAGCCCTTAAGGAGCCTGTCATATGTGAGGTTTATATCCATATTTGAGATTACAACATCTGCTTTATACTCAATATCATTAATCTTTACTCCAACAGCACATTTATCTTTAATTAAAATATGATCAATTTCTGAATTAAAATGAAATTTAACACCAAGATCTGAAGCAAGCTCATATAGCGAGTTTGATATATCTGATAGACCTTTTTTTGGCATAAAAACACCAAGATCATGCTCTAGATGCTGAATAATTGACATTATACCCGATGTCAAAAATGGATTTGAACCATTGTAAGTTGCATATCTGTTGAATAGTTGTATTAATTTTTCATCTTTAAAATATTTTTTATTTAATGAGTTTAAACTGATGAAAATATTTAACTGAAAAATATATAGAATTGCTTTAATTGAGTCAAATGAAAGGTATGTTGAAATTTTGTGGAGAGACCTTTCTAAAAATATTTTTTTAACAAGATTAAACTTCTTTTTTGAGTGATAAATGTACTTCTTAACTTTATTTTCCTTTTTATTAAACTTTTTCTCAATCTCATTAAAAAACTCTTGAGTATTTGAGTATGCATTAAATACATGGCCATCATCCCAAAAATATTTGCAGGCTATGTCAAGTTTTTGGTATTTAAAATATTTATTAATGTTTACCCCAGCTACTTTATATATATCTTCTATAAGATTTGGCATAGTAAACAACTTTGGTCCAAAATCATGTCTAAAATTATCAAGGTAAAAATCACTTAGTTTACCTCCAACATTTTCATTTTTTTCAAAGATTTCAACATTATATCCTCTAGATTTTAGTCTAATTGATACAGCTAGACCTGCAATTCCTGAGCCAATTACAATTACTTTTTTTTTCAATTAAATTCTTTTTGGGATAAAATATTACATCTAACAAATAGTTCTTCTGAATACCATCTATCTTTTCTAGCTTTAGATATTATTTTTAAATGGTTTCTATCAGAGTATGCATAATCCTTCATGCTTTGTTCATTTTTCCAAATACTTATAGTTGCTTGTTCAATAATAGGAAGTTCACCTACACCCTTATAAAAATCTGCTCCTTGAAAACTTTTTATGGATTTTGCAGCTAGTGAAGTATTAATAATAAAATTAATTAACTTATTAAATCTAACTCTTGCTCTAGTTATGACAAGTATCTTTCCTCCATTATATGAGCTGTTATTTTTAAAAGGGTTTATTCCATTCCATGATCCAGTATAATTGTAGGGATCAATTTTAATTTGAACTCGTTTAGAGGATTTGCTAATTATTTCATTTATTATTTCATTTTCATCAAAAAAACTTTTTCTAAAAAGATCATTTTCCCATGAAGAAATCATTACGTATGATGAAAAGTCAGGAATCAAACTAAAGCCATCCCTTGAACCAGTACCTAAGAGTTTTATAAAATTTAATCCACTAAAATTTAAAAGGTTTTTATTAAGTGTATATGCACCCATCATCTTAAACATCCAAAACTTGTTTTTATTAAACGTAAAGATATCTAAGTAGTGTATCATATTAATTTGGGCTCTATAAGTTACAAAAAAAACCCTACAAAAAGCAGGGTTTCTACGTGGTACCACCAGGAATCGAACCAGGGACACAAGGATTTTCAGTCCTTTGCTCTACCAACTGAGCTATGGTACCAAAAGCATGGCAAATATATTAATATTTAAATAAAGCTGTATTCAAATGTTTCTTTAATTTTATAAAAAATTCCTTAATGAATTTAGTGATTGACATAGGAAACAGTAAGGTTAAGTTTTTTTTATTCCAGGATAATAAAGCTATATATGAAACAATATGTGAGAACGAAGATTTTACTCAAACATTTGAGACAATACCCAATAAAAATAATATCAAAAATGTAATTTCTTGTAGTGTATCTTCTAACCATGATCTTTATATAATGCAGAGTTTAAAAAATTCTAAGCATATTAGTTTATCGGATGACAAATTATTAATCCCTTTTAAAAATAATTACAAGACAAAAAACTCCTTGGGTCAAGACAGAATTGCTCTTGTGTCATCTGCTATATATAATAACCCTAATAAAGATAATCTGATAATAGACATAGGCACGTGTATAACTTACGATTTTGTAGACTCAAAAAAAATATATCATGGTGGAGCAATATCACCTGGTTTTAAACTAAGATATATTAGTTTAAATTCGCATACTTCTAATTTACCATTATTAGAATTTGAAGAAACTAAAAATATTATTGGTTCAACGACAAATGAGTCAATTCATTCTGGAATATATAATGGGGTTATTGCTGAGGTAAATAATTATATAGATATACTTAAAAAAGAATACCCAAAGCTTAATGTTGTTATAGTTGGAGGATTTTCAAAGTTTTTGTTTAATAGGATAAAAAATGCAATATTTGCCAACCAATACTTTTTAGCCCAAGGTTTAAATTATATTATAAATTACAATGAAAATAGATAAAATTCCAGCCATTTTAATTTACATGCTATTTTCATCAATTTTTGGTTTTTCTCAAAATAATACAAGATCACCATATTCGCTAAACGAGTTAGGTGAAATAAACTTTCTTGGTAATATATCTTATATTTCAATGGGAGGGGTTGACTCAGCTATTGATTCAATCGAATTTAATATTAATAACCCATCGTCCCTTGCAAAGTTAAAAACTACAAATTATCAAATTGGAACTTTTTATAAATCTACAGGGATCTCTAATAGTTTGTTAAATGAAAGAGCTAATGCTGCAAACATAAACTATATTGCTATTGCAGTTCCTGTAAAAAGATTTGGATTTGGATTTGGTATTTTGCCATATTCTTCATTAGGATTTAGACTTCAAACTTCAGAAGAGTTTAACAATGAAAATATAATAGATACAAGATTTTTTGGAGCAGATGGAGACATTAATAGAGCATTTGTATCCCTAGGAATACCCTTAAATAAATATATTTCAATTGGTACTTCTATTAATTACAACTTTGGAAAATTTTCCTATGAAAAGTATAACCAATATGATGGAATTAATTATGGTACATACTCAAATAGTACCTCAGAGATTACAGGTTTTACATATAGTTTTTCCTCAAATATTTCGTTCCCACTAAAAGACGATATATCACTTAATTTATTATACAATTATAATCTGTCTGATTATCTGAACTCATATAATACAGAGTTTATTTATACATCAACTTCCGCTCTAATTAATGAGGAATCACTAGGAGATTTTGTTGATGTGGACCTGGCAAATTCTGGATTAGAGAATACTAGTCTACTTGTCCCAAAAAAATCTATCTATTCTATAGGATTAGAGAAAACAAATAAATGGTTTATAGGAGCACAATATGAAAATAAAATGTCATCTAAATTTGAAAATAAATTTTTAGATATTAAAAATGTATCATACCGAGACTCTAAAATATTCTCAATTGGAGGATATTTTATTCCAGATTCCGCATCCTTAACTAGTTACTGGAAAAGAGTTAAATATAGATTTGGAATCAAAAATGAAGAAAAAAGTATTATAATAAATAATTTGCCTATAAATCATTTTAGTTTAAATTTGGGACTTGGATTACCATTATCAGGTCTTTCAAAAGCTAATTTAGGGCTTGAGTTTGGTAAAACAAGTGACGTAAGAAGTTCCTTAGTAGAGAATTATGTTGCTCTTAGAATAGGATTATCGTTGAATGACATTTGGTTTATCAAGAGGAAATTTAATTAAATTTTTTATTATCTCTTATGTCTAATTAATGTGTGATTAAAAAATGAACAACTTAAGGTTTTTTTTTAGAAGTTTAATTTTAATATTATTTACTCTCCCATATGTCTAATTAATGTGTGATTAAAAAATGAACAACTTAAGGTTTTTTTTTAGAA
>JBELLF010000020.1:5231-18733 GCA_042088875.1 Candidatus Marisimplicoccus framensis
TATGTCTAATTAATGTGTGATTAAAAAATGAACAACTTAAGGTTTTTTTTTAGAAGTTTAATTTTAATATTATTTACTCTCCCAAGTTTTTCCCAGCTTAGTTCAAATGAGTGTTTGGAGCAACTATCAATTTTTGCTGAATCAGCAAAGATTAGAAACTATCAAGCTGCATATGAACCATGGAAGACTGTATTAGATAATTGTCCTAAATTAAATGTTGCAACCTATCAATTTGGAGAAAGAATACTAAAGGATTTTATATCGAAATCAACTAGCCAGGAGGATAAGGCAAGCTTTACCAATGATTTGCTTGATCTATATGATAAATGGGCTGAAAACTTTCCAACCAGAAAGGGTGTAAGTCAAATAGGTAAAATTTTCAGCAGTAAAGGACAAGCAATGCTAGATAATGGTATTGAAGATAAAAATTTAATCTATGAAACTTTTGATTATGCATTCCAAAATGACCCTACTAGCTTTACAAGTCCAAAGTCCTTAGCTTATTATTTTATTACAGGTTATGACTTATTCAAGGCTGGAACAAAGATTGAATTAGAAGATCTTTTTGAAAAATATGAGGAACTTACCGAGAAATTTCAATTACTTCAAGCTAATATTTCAAAGAACTTAGATATAATTCTAAAAAAAGAAGAGTCTGGTACTGCGTTAACCTCAGCTGAGACCAGAAATAAAAAAATATATAATACTAATACAAATGCAGTTGGTTCTTATCTTCAACTGCTTGATCAAACTATTGCGAAAGAAGCTACATGCGAAATATTAATTCCGTTATATACTAAAAATTTTGATGAGAATAAAAATAATACAATATGGATAAGAAGAGCTGCTGGAAGATTAGACGGGAAAGATTGTTCAGATGATCCACTTTTTGTTACGTTAGTTGAACAACTTCATAGTTTGGAACCCTCAGCTGATTCTGCTTATTATTTAGGAATTTTAAATGACAAGCAAGGAAATTCTGATCAAGCCTTGAAATATTATCAAGAATCAGTTTCTCTTGAAACTGATAATTATAAAAAAGCAAATATTCTTTATAAAATTGCTGTTAAATTTAGAAATGCCGGAAGAAAAGTTTCTTCAAGAGACTATGCAGAGCAGGCATTATCATTTCAACCATCCTTAGGTAGGGCCTATTTATTAATTGCAAATTTATATGCTGATAGTGCAAATGATTGTGGAGATACTCAATTTAATAAAAGAGCTGTTTTTTGGCTAGCTGCTCAAACTGCTCAAAAAGCTGGAAGAGTTGATGCCTCATTAAAAAAACTTTCAGACAGAACGGCTGATGCTTTTAATGGTAGGGCACCAACTAAAACAGATATATTTACCGAAGGTAATCAAGGTTCTACAATATCATTTCCATGTTGGATTAGAAGAAGTGTAAAGGTTCCAAACCTTTAAAATGAGATATACCTTTTTTTTAATTATTACAATCCTTAGTTCATGTAATACAGATAGTCAAATCATTGGTGTTGAAGAAATAGATATTCCACTTAGTATAGCCAAAAACTTTACTATGACTTATACTGATTCTAGTCAAGTAAAATCATATGTTTCGGGTAATAAACACATAGACTATTCAAATAATATTCTTAATTATTCTGAGTTTTTTGATAATGTTGAAATGATAATCTTTGATGATGATAAAACATCAACAATTAAATCTGACTATGCAATTATTTTTAATACATCTAGATTTATGGAATTTAAAGGAAATGTAGAAATATCAACTACAGATGGAGAATTATTGATTACAGATCAGTTATATTATGATACAGAAAATGAATGGCTTTTTACTGAAGATAAATTTGAATATAAAGATAAGTCTAACAAAATAATAGCTAACAGACTTGATTCTAATAGAGACTTTACCGATCTTGTAACAGGTAATTTAACAGGGTCTATTAATATCACTGATCAATGAAAAACTTTTTAATTTCCGAAATAATCTATTGGGTTATCGCTGTAATCTCATTATTTAGTGTTATTGAAAATTGGTCTATTAATATTAATAGGGCTTTTATTTTTCTTGGATTTTGTATACTATCCGTTTTCATGGCTTTATTTAGAAGACATTTTAGAAAAAAGTATTCAAACAAAAAGTAAATGGTAATTATATTAAGTCTTTTATTATCTGCTTTTTTCTCAGGAATGGAAATAGCCTATGTTTCCTCTAACAGATTAAATCTAGAAATAGAAAAAAACAAATTGGGATTGATACCTAAAGTTCTATCTATAATTACACAAAATCCATCTAGATTTATTGCAACTATGCTTATTGGCAACAATTTTGCTCTTGTTATATATGGTATTTTTATGGGACAATTTATAATTGATAATATTCCTTTTATAGATCTAAGTTCCATTAATGAATTTTCTGCTCTTTTAATTCAAACTTTTCTTTCAACATTTTTAATATTAATAGCTGCAGAATTTATTCCCAAGGTATTATTTCAAATTTATTCAAATTTATCAATGAAAATTTTTTCAATACCTGCCTATTTATTCTATGTACTTCTTTACCCAATTACTAGTCTAGTTACAATAACATCCAATCTAATACTAAAGACTTTCTTTAAAGTTGATCCTGATGAATCTAAAATATCGTTTTCAAAGTTAGAATTAGAAAGCTATATAGAAAATGAAATAGAAAATTCTGATGAAACTTTAGATTCCGAAATTGAAATTTTTCAAAATGCTCTTGAATTATCTGAGGTAAAGGCAAGAGATGTAATGGTCCCAAGAGCTGAAATTATTGCTGTTGATAAATCTATCGAAATGGAGAAAATAAAAAAAATTTTAACTGAGACAGGTCTTTCAAAGATCCCTGTATATGTGGACACCATTGATGAGATTGTTGGATATATACACTCATTTGATTTCTTGAAAAAACCAGATAAACTAAAAGAATTCATTTTACCTGTTGAATTTGTTCCTGAGCCAATGTTAGTTAATGATGTATTGGAATTATTAACAAGGCAAAGAAAGAGTATTGCAGTTGTAATTGATGAATATGGAGTAACATCTGGAATTATTACTGTGGAGGATATTGTAGAAGAGTTATTCGGAGAAATTGAAGATGAACATGACAATTACGATTATTTTGAAAAGAAAATTTCTGAAAATATTTATGAATTATCTGCTAGGTTAGAAATAGAATACCTTAATAAATCGCATAACCTAAATCTTCCTGAAAGTGAGACATATGATACACTTGGAGGTTTAATAGTATTCAATGAAGAGCAAATCCCAAAAGTTGACGATGAGATTTTAATTGGTCAATATTCAATAAAAATTATTGAAGCAAGCTCTTCAAAAATTGAAAAAGTTCTATTAAAAAAAATTGAACAAGAATAGTTTAAATAAATACTTAGTTGTATTTTCGAAAATTATTTGAAAAAATGGCTATACTAGGACAAATTAGAAAAAGATCAATATTCCTTATTATAGTAATTGGAATGGCATTATTTGCATTTGTTATCTCAGGAGTTTTTACTTCAAATGGAGGCTTTAGCTCAAATAAGCCAGTTGGTGAAATAAATGGTGAAGAAATTGATTTTGAAATTTTCAATATTATGGTTGAACAAGCACAGACTGTATATGGGTTAAATACAACAAGCGCTGTAAACTTTGCATGGGATCAAGGTATTAAAAATCAAGCTTTACTTCAAGAGCTTGATAAATTAGGGATTGATGCTGGAAAGAATCAATTAGAACAAATCATTTCAAGTGATGAGTCAATCGTTTTAAACCCTTTGTTTCAAAATGAAATAGGTTTATTTGACTTTAATAAATTTTCAAATTATATAGCTCAATTAAAGACCTCAAACCCAACCCTATATAATTCTTGGAAATTACAAGAAGACAATATAATATCTCTTGCAAAACAAAAAATATATTTTGATTTAATCAAGTCAAGTATCTTTTATACCAATGCAGAATCAAATATTCAGTATCATCTAGAAAACGATAAAGTAAACATTGAATATTTAAGAATACCTTATGAATTAGTTCCTGATTCAATTATTAATTTAAAAGATTCAGAAATTAATTCTTATTTAAAGAATAACAGAGAAGTATACGAAATTGGAGATTCTAGGAAAGTTGAATTTGTTTATGTACCTGATGTAGCTAGTAATATTGATGAAAATAATATAAGAACAAATCTTGAACAGCTTAAAGATGGTTTTAATCAACTTAATCAAATTACAAACTCAACAGAGTATCTTGAAGGATTTGCTAGTGTAAAAGATTATTCTGAATTTATTGATATCTACTCTGAAGTTGCATGGGATTCAGTTTATAAGACTAAACAAGAATTATCTGGTAATTTTTCTGATATTCTTTTTGGACTTAACATAGGTCAAGTTTTTGGTCCATACAAGGATGGTAATTTTTAT
This sequence comes from Candidatus Marisimplicoccus framensis, assembly GCA_042088875.1. Classification (GTDB taxonomy): domain Bacteria; phylum Bacteroidota; class Bacteroidia; order Flavobacteriales; family Flavobacteriaceae; genus Marisimplicoccus; species Marisimplicoccus framensis_A. The sequence goes on from JBELLF010000020.1 coordinate 9,653, forward strand.
AAAATTACAAGAATGATAGATAAAAAAAGAGACGGTGATTTGGATAAAGTTTTAATTGCTGATGTAGCGATTGAAATTATTCCTTCAAATGAATCTTCTAATGAAAACTTTAGGAAAGTCTCTCAGGTTGAATTTGATGCAAATAACGGTCTACAACTTAATCAAAGTGATGTAACTTTACAAATAAATACTTTTGAATCTTTTGATGATTTTGATGGAGGTTTGCCGGGGATCACTAATTCTAGACAAGTGATTAAATGGATGCATGATGATGATTCAAGAGTTGGTGATGTGAGAAGATTTACCTTAAACGATGGATATGTTGTTGCAAAAATTATCGAATTTAACAAGACAAGGCTTCCAAATATTGAAGATGTTAGAACTGAGATTTCTCAAATTTTAATTCAAAATAAAAAATACGATTTCTTAAAAAATAAATATCAATCAAAATTGAATGTAGATATTATTGCAGAGGAGAATAATCTAGAAGTTGAAAATGCGTCTGCAGTTACTCAATATGATCCAATTCTTGTTGGAGCTGGTGTTGAACCCTATATTATAGGTTCTTCCTTTTCTCTTGAACCTGGTGATTCATCTCAGTTATTAAAAGGAAATAATGGTGTATATGTTATAAGACTTTTATCTAAACAAATCGCTGAGGAACTCAATCTTAATAAAGAAATATCTAATTCTTTTATTGAAACAGAGATAGAAAGATTATCAGCCTTGATTCCAGAAGTACTCGAATCAAAAGCTGAGATTGTTGATAATAGAAGTGTCTATTATTAGGCTAAAGCTAATTCATTATAATTTAATATAGTACTAAATCCCTTACTTCTAAAGTAGTCTTTTGGATTTTTATCAATTGCAGAAGCAAGAATAAAATCACCTCCCCATGCCCCTAAACTTTTAATTTCTCCATTAAAATCATCAAATAGTTTATCCTTAATTTTCTCTTTTGAGATTAATTTTGACACTATGTTTTCATGTTCTTTTATTAGTGAATTAAATTCTAATTGATCTTTGCACAAAATAATTCTTTCTGTAATTTCTGAAATTTCAGTAATACCAATTTTTGAATTTGTCTTTTCTCTAAAACTTTTAATTTCATCTAAAGAATTTTGTTTTTTATTTAAATAAACAAAATGTAGATTATCTCTAAAAGATGGGTTAAAATTAATTTTTTTAATTTCTTTTTTATCGTTATTTATTCTATATACTAATGATGCATCTGAATCAGCACATGCAATATCATAACCACTTCCATTAAAAAATTTAGAATTTAACTCATAAGGATCAATACCTGAAAATTTTGCAAAATTATTAATAAGAGTTGATGAAGAGCCTAAACCCCAATCTTTATTAAATGTTAATTCTGTGTTTATTGTTGAACCATTTGATTTTAAAAAATTAATTTGTTTTTCTCTAATGAAACTTATTAGTTCTTTTATAATTTCTGAAATTTTTTTAGATGATGAACTTATAACTTTTAAGCTATCTTTATCTATTTGACACTTAAACCAAATCTCCCTATTATTATTATAGCTTGTCCAATTAATTACGTTAGAGTTATTAGTATTTATTTCTAAATATTGCCCATAGACTGTAGGTAATGCTAGAGATAACGCTCCATTAAGAACAAAATATTCTCCTGTTATTAAAAGTTTACCATTACTATAAAACCTCATATCTACTTATTTGATTTAATAAACTCAAAAACTGAGCTACTACTGATCTCTCTATCTGCAAAATATTTTTCAGCTTTTTTAATCTGATCTTTGTTAGCATTATTCTTGATTAGAAGATTGATTAAGTGCATTTTCATATGTCCATGCTGAATTCCTGATGTAATTAGGGATTTAACTGCCGCAAAATTTTGAGCAAGCCCAACACAGGCTATAATGCACATAAGATCTCTGGAGGAAGGATTACCTAGCATTTGTAATGATAGTTTTACAAGAGGATGTAAATCAGTAATTCCGCCCACTGTACCTACTGATAGTGGAATTTTAATACCTAATCTAAATTTATTATCGGTAATTGTACATTCTGATAAACTCTCATATTTTGAGTTTGATGACGCATAAGCATGAATACCAGCTTCTACAGCTCTAAAATCATTTCCAGTGGCTATTAAAATTGCATCTATTCCATTCATGATTCCTTTATTATGAGTAACAGCTCTGTTGATATCAATTTTAGCAATATCAAAAGCGTATTTCATTTTTTTTGCAAACTCATTTGAGTTAATACCATCTATATCTATTAAATCATTAATGTCACATTCAGCATGGGCTTCAACAATACAATCTGGAGTATAATTAGATAATATTGACATAACTATATTTAAATTAAAGCTGTTTTTAATGAAACCATCATATTGATTAGATAATTCATCTATTTTTTTTGCCATTGCTTCAAGACATGAATTAATAAAATTAGCTCCCATTGAATCTGAGGTATTAAAATCAACAGATAATTGAAAATAGTTTTTAAGATCACTTGTTTTATCAATAATATCAATCGCAGATATACCACCTCCTCTTTTTCTCATATTCATTGTTAGATTATCTGTTGATTTTAGTATCTCGGATCTATAATTATCAATAAACTCTTTAAGGGCGCCTATATTTCCATCAAAGGAAAGGTGTATATGCCCTCTTTTGATTAAACTTTTAACTTTAGATTTAAATCCCCCTTTATCAAACCAAAATTTAGCTGAATTTGACAATGCTGCAACAACTGAACTTTCCTCTGTTACTAGAGGAATAGTGTAATTTTTATCATTAATTAAAAAATTTGGTGATAAAGAATATGGAAGATAAAAATTTGAAACACTATTTTCAGAAAATGAATCATGTATGGCCTGAATATCTTTATTGGAATTTAAATAAATATCAAGTATTGATTTAACTTGATTTGAATTTTCAAAAATATTTTCACTTAACCAATCTATCTTTTCCTCCCTTGAAAGTTTTGAAAAACCAATTATTTTTTTTGGCATAATTTTCTTTTCTTTATGTAAATATAAGCGAAAACAAACTCAATATAATTTACGATATCATACAATGAATAATATTAAACTATTTAATGGAGACGAAATAAATCAAAAAACAATTCTTGGCCACCCATCTGGACTTTTTACACTTTTTTTTACTGAAATGTGGGAAAGGTTTTCATACTATGGAATGCGTGCAATACTTGTTTTATTTCTAATCTCTTCTATTGATAACGAAGGATGGGGATGGGAAAGATCAGATGCATTAGTATTATATGGGTGGTATACCGGACTTGTATATATTACGCCAATTTTTGGTGGGCTAATTGCAGATAGATATATGGGTTTTAGGAAAGCTGTTGTTTTTGGTGCTTTAATTATGACACTTGGTCATGCAGCTATGGCATTAGAGATTTTTAATGATTTCTATTTATATGTTGGTTTAAGTCTTCTAATATTAGGAAATGGATTATTTAAGCCAAATATAAGTTCTATGGTAGGTCAAATGTACAAAGATGAAGGAAAAATCAAAGATGCTGCTTATACAATATTTTATATGGGGATTAATTCAGGTGCGTTTCTTGGAATTCTTCTTTGTGGCTATATTGGCGAGACTGTTAATTGGCATTATGGCTTTGGTTTAGCAGGAATTTTTATGTTATTTGGAATGCTTCAATTCCACTATGGACAAAATATTTTTGGATCAATAGGTTTAAAACCAAGTGAAAAAAAAGATGATATAAATATTGATTTAAAAGAAAATGATGCATCCAAAAAAACTATTATTGATAGATTAATTGTTATTGGAATTTTTTCTTTTGTAACTATATTTTTTTGGTGGGGTTTTGAACAAGCAGGAGGAAGTATGACAATTTTTGCAAATGACTACACAAATAGAGATTTAATTGGAACAGGAGCCTTAATTTTTAAGATTATAAACTCACTTTTAGTTATAGTACCTATGATAATTTTGACAATAATTCTCTATTACTTATTTAAAAATACATTTCAGAAATATGCTTTATCAAACATATTCCTATCAATTAGTTTTATCATAATTTGGGGGATTATAATATGGATGCTAAACAGAGAATTTGTAAAGGATGCAACTGAAGTACCTGCATCATGGTTTGCAATTTTGAACTCATTCTTTATAATTACATTTGCACCAGTTCTTGCTAAAATCTGGCAATCAAAATATAATCCATCTGGACCTGTTAAATTTGGAATTGGATTAATGCTTTTATCAATAGGGTTTGCAATTCTTTCATATGGTTCTTTAAATATACCCTTAGGTGCCTCTTCAGCCTCTCAAAGTATGATTTTTCTTATTCTAGCCTATCTATTCCACACATTAGGAGAGCTTTGTGTGTCTCCTGTTGGACTTTCTTATGTTAGTAAATTAGCTCCTCAAAAACTTGTAGGTTTAATGTTTGGAGTTTGGTTTGTAGCGAACTTTATAGCAAATCTTAGTGCTGGTTTAACTGGAAGTTATATAGATCCAATAGTTGATGATTATGGTATGTCTTTTTTCTTTTTAATTTTCACAATTTTACCTGCAGTTGTTGGATTATTAATGATAGTTGCAAATAAAAAGATTGTAAGTATGATGCACGGAATTAATTAAATATTGATGAAGCTATTTTCTTCGATGTATCTTTAACTGATAGTAAATCAAAAATTTTAGAATACTCTATAATTATTTTTGATCTTGTTCCTTGTTCACAAAGCTTATTAAATTCATAAATAAGATTTTTCTTATTTAGGTCATGTTGAATAAGTTCTTTAACAATATTTTTTTCTAGTATAATATTTACTAAAGAAATATGTCTTAGCTTAACAAATAATTTACCAATAAAGTAACTAAGATGACTAGTTTTATAGCATACTAATTGAGGTACTTTAAAAAGAGAACATTCTAATGAAGCTGTTCCGCTTGTAACAATAGCTGCAAAAGAATTAGTTAACAGGTCATATGTTTTATCATAAACAATAAATAAATTAGAATATGCTCCTAGATTATATAACTTAGGATCAACATTATTTACACCAGCAATAATAAAATTGTAATTGGGATAATTGCTAATTATAGATAAAAAAATTGGAAGCATAGTTTTAATTTCCTGAATTCTACTACCTGGCAAAAATGCAATAACCGGTTTGTTATTAGGGATATTATTTTCAATAAAAAAGCTATTATTTATATTATACGAACTAATAGCCTCTATTAAAGGATGACCAAAATAAAATGTATCCAAATTATGCTTTTCATTGTAGTATTTCTTTTCAAATGGAAAAATAACATATAATTTATCTATATTTCTTTTGATCTTTTTTATTCGTCTTTCTTTCCATGCCCATATTTGAGGACTTATATAATAGTAATTACTAAATCCTTTTTTTTTTGCCCAGTCACAGATTCTTAGATTAAAACCAGGATAATCTATATAAATTATTTTATCAGGATTAAATGCAAGTATATCCTTTTTACAGAGACTAATATTACCAAATATTTTATGAATGTTTTTAATTACTTCATAAAATCCCATAAACGCAAGTTCTTTAATATGCTTAACAATAATCCCACCACTCAAAATCATCTTATCTCCACCCCAAAATCTAATTTCAGCATTATTGTCTAGCAATTTTAACTCAGTGATTAAACGAGAACCATATAAATCTCCAGATGCTTCTCCAGCAATTATATAATATTTCATTTAAAATTCCACTCGTTTAGACCTTGAATTGCATGGTGAGCAGTTAAATCAAATTCAACTGGTACAATTGAAATATAATTATTATTTAAAGCCCATTCATCGGTATCTTCTCCTTTATCTTTATTAACAAACTTACCAGTTAACCAATAATATTCTTGACCAAGCGGATTTTTTCTCTTATCAAACTCCTCAACCCAATATGCCATTGCCTGTCTACAAATTTTAACACCTTTAATATCAGATTTCTTTACTGATGGAATATTAACGTTTAATACAACTCCCTTAGGAATCTCATTGTTTAAAGCATTATAGGTAATCTTACTAATAAAATCTTTAGACTGTGTAAAATCTGCATTCCAACTATAATCTAAAAGAGAAAAACCTATAGCAGGAACTCCTTCAATTCCAGCTTCAATAGCAGCACTCATTGTTCCCGAATATATTACATTAATTGATGAATTGGAACCATGATTAATTCCCGATACGCATAAATCAGGTTTTCTAGGCATTAATTCATTAATGGCTAATTTTACACAATCGGCAGGGGTTCCAGAGCAACTATACTCAATAATTTCAGAATCTTTTGGGGTAATTCTAGAAGAGTGTAATGTTGAATTTATTGTTATAGCATGTCCCATTCCAGATTGAGGGCTATCTGGAGCTACTACAAAAACGTCACCTATATCTTTCATTATTGCTATTAAAGTTCTTATTCCAGGAGCATTTATTCCATCATCATTTGTAACTAAAATAAGTGGTCTTAACATTTATAATTATTTCATGTAAATATATGAAAACGTTTTACTCTTTTAACTTTAACATAAACTTTGCTGTTATTAGGTGTGACTTAATTTTTTTTCAGTTAATTTAGCTAGATGATTTTAAGGATATTTGGTTTAGTTATATCAGGTATTGTTTCACTAGTAATTTATTTTGAAATTTCAAACTTTAAATTTTCAAGTGATGAGCCAAATAAAGACAGACTGTTAGTTGATCTTGTTTCTTATGTTCTAGATAAGTTGCATTATGATCCTCAAATAATAAATGATGATTTTTCAATAAAAGTGTTTGATGAATTTATTGAAGCTGTAGATTCTCAGAAAAGATTTTTTCTTGAATCTGATATTGAAATGTTATCACAATATAGACTACTCATAGATGACCAGATAAAGTCTTCAGATATAACATTTTTCAATATTGTATACGAAACTTTATTATCTAGAATTTCTAATGTTGAAGGGTTTTATGAAGACATTCTTAATGAGCCTTTCAACTTTTATATTGACGAAGAGATAAACCTTGATTATGAAAATATAAACTATGCAATTACTCTTAATGACCTAAAAAACCTATGGAGAAAAAGATTAAAGTTATCAGCTCTTGATGCATTCGCTGCTAAAAAAGAAATAGATGATGACAAAAGTGATTTAGAAAAAAACCAAACTTTAATAGAGGAAGAAATTGAAAATGAGGCTAGGTCTTCAATTAAAGATAATCTTAAAGATTTTTTCCAATTTAATAGTGAATTAGAAAGAGCTGATTGGTTTTCAATTTATCTAAACTCTATTGTTACACAATATGATCCTCATACTACCTATTTTGCACCAGAGGCTAAAGAAGTTTTTGATCAAAATATTTCTGGAAAGTTTCAAGGAATTGGCGCTAGATTAACAAAAACAAAACAACAAGTTGAAATTGTAGAGATAATTATTGGTGGTCCAGTTTGGAGAGACAACCTTTTAAATGTTGGTGATATAATAATTTCCGTAGCTCAGTCTGAAGATGAAGAACCGACTGAAATATCATTAATGAAATTAACTGATGCAACTGATCTTATTAAAGGAGAAAAAGGAACAAAAGTTTATTTAACTGTTAAAAGAGTCGATGGAGGAGTAGAGCAGGTAATTGTTACCAGAGATGTCGTTGAACTTGAAGAAACTTACGCAAAATCCTCAATAATAAATGATAATCTTTTAAAATATGGTTTAATAAATCTGCCAAGGTTTTATGTTGACTTTGATGATTATGGTGAGAGAAATGCTGCTAACGACTTAAAAAAAGAAATATTAAATCTCAAAACCAAAGGTATTAGCGGGTTGATTTTAGATCTCAGAAATAATGGAGGCGGATCTCTTAAAACTGTTGTTGACATTACAGGTTTTTTTATTGAAAAAGGTCCAGTTGTTCAGGTTAAAAGCATTGGTGGAAGAAAAGAGGTTCTAAGAGACAATGACCCTTCCATATTATGGGATGGTCCTCTTGTAATATTAGTTAATGAATTCTCCGCTTCTGCCTCTGAAATTCTCGCTGCAGCTCTTCAAGATTATAACCGAGCTATTATTTTAGGGAGTAAACAAACTTATGGAAAAGGAACTGTCCAGAATATTTTAGACTTAAATAATGTTATTTCAGGAAATACTTATGGAGATCTAGGGTCTCTTAAAATTACAACTGATAAATTTTATAGGGTGAACGGTGGATCTACTCAGCTAGAAGGAGTTAAAAGTGATATAATATTTCCAAATAGATATTCTTATGTAGATATAGGTGAAAAAAATTTAGAAAATCCACTAAGTTGGGATAAAATTGATTCAGCTAGGTATAATAATTCAGGCAACATATTTAATTATTCACAGGCTATATCAGATAGTAAAGAGAGAATATATAATAATGAGTATTTCACAATAATTGATGAACACGCATCTTGGATAAAATCTCAACAAGATGATAAGATAATTTCTTTAAACTATCTTATTTATAAAGATGATTTAAAAAGTTCAAAATCTCAGAATGATAAATTAAAAAGTATTGAAGAATTTGAATCACCATATAAATTTGAATGGAATAATATCAGTGACAAAGAAGATAATTCAAACAATGATGATATAAAAGAAAAAAGAGATAGATGGATCAAGTCTCTTAAAAAAGATATTTATGTCAATGAGGCTATGAATCTACTCAGGGATCTATCTTCTAAAAAATCAAATGAAATTCTATCACAAATAAATATTGACTAACTTTCTTTTAATCTACTAGAGTCAAAATTTAAATACACAAAGAACATTAGGCTAAATATTAATAAACTTGATCCACCATAACTTATAAAGGGTAGAGGAATACCAATAGATGGAATTAAGCCTATTGACATACCAACATTTAGAAAAAAGTGGAAAAAAATTAGGCTTGCAAAACAATAGGTATAAATACGTCTAAAATGGTTTGGCTGCTTATCTGCCCTAATAATAATTCGAATTATTAGGATTGAAAAAATTATAATAGTAGTGAGGGTACCAACAAACCCCCATTCTTCACCAATTGTACTAAAAATAAAATCAGTATGTTGTCTTGGAACAAAATTCCCTTTAG
>JBELLF010000077.1:0-2928 GCA_042088875.1 Candidatus Marisimplicoccus framensis
AAATAATAAATGTTTCAGATGATGTTATTGAAATACCACAAGTTGGGACTAAGCATTCTTTAAACGTATCCGTTGCTGCAGGTATAGTTCTTTGGGACTTTTTTTATAAGACAGAAATATAATTAATGAAGTATATACTTTTTATATCATTACTTTTTATTTCATGTTCAAAAAACTCAGAATCAAATTCAAGTAATGAAGATGAAAGTCTAGCTTCAGAAACTGAACAAGTATCTAATGACTATTATGAAATATATTTATTAGAACAATTAAATGAAAATAGAGGTTATTGTATTGATATTAAAGGTTCAAAATTAAATGCAGATCCTGATAATGGGCTACAAGCTCATACATGCTATTCATATCAAGGAGAAGTTTCTGTCGATCAAGGTTTTGATAATGTAAAAATTGATGAAGATGAATTTTACATGCCTTTTTTTGATGTATGTATGGAGGCAGAAAACACAAGTGCCTCATCAACACTTAAATTAAGAGGATGTAATAAGAATGAAAAGCAGAAATTTAAGTTTAATAATAACGCAGAGATAGTATTAAATGACAACACTAATTTATGCCTTACAGTTTCTGAAAATTCTAGAGATGGAGGAGGTGGAACACCAACCCATCTAATAAGAGATTTGACCCTAGATAACTGTAGCACTGATATTTCATCTAGACAGAAATGGGGATTACGAAAGGCCCAATAGTGACTCTTTTGGAGTGTCATTATCTTCACACTCATCTAATAATTCATTTACAGATTTTAATAAAATAGGATGAATAAAATCAGCTGCAATATCATTAAGTGGATATAAAACAAAATTCCTAAGATGTAGTCTTTGATGGGGAATTATTAGATCTTTCTGATTAACAATTTCATCCGAATAAAATAATATATCAATATCAATCTCCCTTGCTTGAATCTTTTCGTTATTTCTTTCTCTTCCAATTTTTTCCTCTAAGTTTTTAAGTTTTATTATAAGTTCCGCTGGTATTAATTCAGATTTGATAATTATACAAAGATTAAGAAAATCATCAGACTGAAATCCCCAAGATTTAGTCTCATATATTTTTGATATTAAAATTACCTCACCTATATCTTTTTGAATTAATCTTAAAGCTTCTTTAATAAAAGAATAACGATTACCTTTGTTACTGCCTATAGATAAGTAAATCTTTCTCATATATTTGAAATACCATGAAAACTAATCAAATTTCTCTTGCTAATAAAATATATTTAATTCTAGCTGGATTATTTATAACATCTCTTGTAGCTTCAAATTTAATATTTACAAAAATATTTTATTGGTATCCTTTTGATATAAATTTCATGGGTGTAAAGCTTTTTGAATTATCTGTAGGAATTCTTCCTTACCCTTTAACATTTTTAATCACAGACTTAATATCTGAAATATATGGTCAGAAAAAAGCTGATCAAGTAGTGATAACAGGAATATTTGCATCTGTTTTTTCAATACTATTAATTTTTATTTCTAGTCAAGTACCTGCAATTGAAGGATCTCCTATTGATGATACTACATTTAATAATGTTTTTCTTAATGCTCCATTAGCTGTACTTGCATCAATGCTAACATATTTATTTGCTCAATTTATAGATATTAGAGTTTATCATTTTTGGAAAAGATTGACTAAAGGAAAACACCTCTGGTTAAGAAATAATTTTTCAACTTTTACATCACAATTTGTAGATACATTTACAATTGTATCTCTTCTTATAGTTTTTGAAATATTACCTCAAGATAAATTTCTGGTTTTAATAGTGTCAGGTTTCCTTTTTAAGGTAATGGTTGCTATTTTAGACACACCTCTTTTGTACATATGTGTATGGTTATTTAGGAAAAAATTTAACTTAAAAGTAGAAGAGGAAATAAAACTTAACTGAATTGGATAAAAAAAGAATAAATAAATACTTAAGTGAAGTTGGTTTCTGTTCAAGAAGAAAAGCAGATAGTTATATTTCTGATGGAAGAGTATATATAAATGGTAAGGCTGCCATACTAGGATCTAAAGTAAATATTAAAGATGAGATTTCAGTTGATGGTGAAATTATTCAATATAAAGACAAGAAGAAGGTATATATTGCTTTTAACAAGCCTGTTGGGGTTGAGTGTACAGGTAATCACAAAGTAAAAGATAATATAATTGACTTTATTAATCATAAAGAAAGACTTTTTACAATTGGGAGAATTGATAAGCAAAGTGAGGGTTTAATATTGCTAACTAATGATGGAGATATTGTCAATAATGTTCTTCGTGCAGAAAACAGAAAAGAAAAAGAATATGTAGTAACTGTCAATAAAAAAATTACAACTGAATTTATAGATAGAATGAGAAGAGGTGTAAGAATAATGGGTAAAATGACTAGAAAATGTTTTGTAAAAAAAATTCATGAAAATAGATTTAAAATTATTTTAACTCAAGGAATGAACAGGCAGATAAGAAGAATGTGTGAGGTTCTTGGATATAGAGTTACAAAATTAAAACGCGTAAGAATAATGGATATTCATCTTGACACTAAAGTTGGAGAATACAGAGATCTAAATAATGAAGAAGTTGAGCAGTTATTTATTAAGTAATTGTAATATCGACTGTGTAACCTTCATTTGATCTTACGTTAAATACCGTAGAATCTTCAAATATTAAATATTGACCTTTAATACCAATTAATTTTCCTTCAATAGTATCTGATTTTTTTAAGCTTACAGACTTAACACTCTCAATTTGACCCTCCCTGAAATAGTTAAACTTAACAATTTCACTATCTATTTTAAAATAGTCTTTAAATTCATCTCCCAATAACTCTAAAGCGTCTTTTTTAGAATCAACAATATTGCCCTCTTCAATGTTATTAATTAACATTTTTCTCCAATTAGTTTTATCAGAAAAGTTATCTTTTAATTTAACTTC
>JBELLF010000078.1:0-2910 GCA_042088875.1 Candidatus Marisimplicoccus framensis
TATAAAAATAGAATATTTGAAACTGATAGATTTGTAATTGATTATAAAGGAAACACTGTTGATTTAAATGGAGTACCAAATAGTATTTTAAAAACTGAAAATATCTGGACTTTATCTAAAAACACAGGATCCTACGTAACAGGTATTCTTCAAGAAGAAAATCAATTTGACTCATATATAGATAAGTTGTCTGCCTATGTTTCTGGTGAATTTAACTTAAGCGAAAAGTTGAAAACTATTGCTGGTTTAAGACTGGAAAATTATAAACTTACTTATACTGGAGAATTATTTGGAAATATTTATGATGAAGTTCTTTTTGCAGATAGATCAGATTTTTTTCCATCCTTAAACTTAATATATAGTTTAAATGACTCTAATCAACTTAGATTATCTGGATATAAAACAACAGCTAGACCGAGCTTCAAAGAAAACTCAACTGCAATTATTCTTGATCCAGTTACAAACAATAGATTTTATGGTAATCCTGATTTAAAGCCTTCTCTAATTATGAACTATGATATTAGATATGAAAAATATTCTGAGAATGGTCAGTTTTTCGCAATTAGTGGATTTTTTAAAAACTTTCAAGACCCTATCGAAATTCAACTATTTGATAGATCTGATGACAACGGATTTATAGCAAGAAATAATGATGAAGCAGATGTTTATGGCTTTGAAGTTGAATCCAGACAAAACTTATTCTTAAATGATAGAAATAAACTTAGTTACAATATCAATTTCTCAATTATTGAATCTAGATTAAAATATGGTAAAATTGAAGAAGATATTAGAAGATTTAGGTTACCTGAAGGTGAGGAATTTCAAGAATTTAGGAGACTACAAGGACAAGCACCGTATATTGTAAATGCTTCGTTAAATTATGAAAGTTTTGAGAAAAATATAGAAGCTAGCATATTTTATAATACTCAAGGTAAAACTCTAGAGATTGTTGGAAATGATACGGTTACTGATGTGTTTACATTACCGTTTAATTCATTAAATACAAGTATTGAGAAAAGATTCATTAACCAAGATGGAAAAATTAAAACATTAAGATTTAAAGTTGACAATATTCTTGGTGATAAAAGAGAATCTATGTATGAGTTTTTTAACTTTGAACCTAAGACTTTTTCTTATAGAAACTACGGAACAACTTATTCACTATCTTACAGTATAAACCTTTAATATTCTGGAAAGCATATACATATTCATAGTTGGATTAATTGTTTTACTTGCTGCTTTTGATCTTATAGTAGGAGTAAGTAATGATGCTGTTAATTTCCTAAACTCTGCTATTGGTTCAAAAGTAATTTCTTTTAAAAATATAATGATACTTGCAAGTTTAGGAGTTGCATTTGGGGCCTTATCTTCTAGTGGTATGATGGAAATTGCTAGAAAAGGCATTTTTAATCCTGAAGCATTTTTCTTTAGTGATATTATAATAATCTTCTTATCTGTTATGATAACTGATATTCTAATATTAGACTTATTCAACTCTTGGGGCCTACCAACTTCGACCACTGTATCAATTGTATTTGAATTATTAGGTGCTGCTGTTGTGATGTCACTAATTAAAATAATTAATGCAGATGCAAGCCTGATTGAAATTGAAAATTATATTAATGTTCAAAAAGCAACTGAAATAGTAATTGGTATTCTGTTATCTGTTTTTATTGCTTTTTCAATTGGCGCAATAATTCAGTGGATATCTAGAGTTATATTAACTTTTGATTTTGAATCTAAAAGCATACTCCTAAATTGTATTTTTGGATCATTATCATTTACATCAATAATTAATTTTATACTTATAAAAGGAATTAAAGGTACCCCCTACTCATCTCAAACTTTTTCAATTTTAGATGACTTAACTATTAATGAATTTATAGATTCAAATATTTTATTTTTCTGGATCATTAGCTTAATATTTTGGTTTATTTTCTCTCTATTTATCTCCAAAATTTTAAAATTAGATATCTATAAGATAATTATTGGAGTTGGAACTTTTTCACTTGCTCTTGCTTTTGCTGGAAATGATTTAGTAAACTTTATTGGAGTTCCAATTGCCGCTCTTGAATCTTTTCAATTATGGTCTGCATCTTCTTTAACTGCATCTGAGTATTCAATGATCTCTCTTTCTGAAAAGGTTAATACTAAACCTATTTATCTTTTTCTATCAGGTCTTATTATGGTTATTACCTTATGGTTTTCTTCGAAAGCTAAGAATGTTGTAAAAACAAGTTTAGATTTATCAAATCAAAATGATACTGATGAAAAGTTTAAAGCTAATCCTGTTGGAAAATCATTAGTCATGTTAGGTGTTTTTTTAAATGAACTTTTAAAAAAATTGCTACCTAAAGGACTTCTAAGCCGAATAAATCAATCATTTACTTTAAAAGATAATTATACCGAAGCTGATTCAGTAGATGGTGTTAGGCCATCATTTGATAAATTAAGAGCAAGTCTAAATCTAGTTATTGCTGCAATTTTAATTTCTATTGCCACTTCATACAAGTTGCCATTATCAACTACTTATGTAACATTCATGGTAGCAATGGGTACATCATTGTCTGATAGAGCCTGGAGTTCAGACAGTGCAGTTTACAGAGTATCTGGAGTAGTAAGTGTTATTGGAGGGTGGTTCCTAACAGCATTATCAGCTTTTATAATAAGCGGACTAATAGTATTTGTAATAAACTTACTTAAGTTAGTTGGAGTAATAACAACACTCTTATTTGTAATCACTATAATATTTAATAATCACAAAAAATTCATGAAAAAGGGAGAGATTAAAATTTAATCTTTATCAATTTTTGCAATAGATGCAGGTGTATCCCAGTCTAAAACTTTTACCACATTATTATCTACAAAATCAACTTCACGAATTTTTCCTTCATTCCAAAAGAACCATTT
>JBELLF010000079.1:0-2899 GCA_042088875.1 Candidatus Marisimplicoccus framensis
GAAGGTCTAATGGCTACAGAGATTTTAGTGGCTATAAGTCTAGCATTTTAAATCTAAAATATTTGAGGGATCTTGATGAAAAAAATAAAATAGTTTGGCAGATAAATTACACAGATAGTCCTTATGCAAAAGATGCTGGCGGATTAAATCTAAATGAAGTCAATGAAGATAGACGAAAATCAAGAAAAAATAATTTTGATTACGATACTTATGAAAAAGTTAAACATGTAAAAACTGGTGTTTCGTGGAGACATTTAAATGATGACAATTCTTCATTTGATAGTTACTTCTTCTATCAGAAAAGAGACTTCAACTCAAAACTTCCTTTTAATTATGGTGGAATTATATTCCTTGAAAGAGACTATTATGGGATAGGAACAAAATACTCCAAGCAGTATTTTTCAGACAATAAATCTAGGACTATTACATTAGGAATTGATTACTCAAACCAACATGATGACCGTAAAAGATTTAAAAATAATTTAGGCGAAAAGGGAGAGAATACATTTAATGAAATTGAAAAATTTAAAAGTACCGGTGTATACTTTATTAATCAAACCCAATATACTTCAGGATTACTTTTTCGTTATGGAATTAGGTATGACGAAAACAAAATAGGTACAGATTCAGAAGGCTTTATATCATTAAATAAGTTTAACCCATCATTGGGCTTGTCCTATTTAATTAATGAGTCTAATAATATATACTTTTCTACTGGAACAAGTTTTGAGACCCCAACTTTAAACGAGCTTTCCAATAATCCAGATGGCAGAGGTTTAAATAAAAATTTGGACCCAAGCTCTTCTGTTAATTTTGAAATTGGTTGGCGTAAGTCTATTTCAAATTTTATTCTTGAAGCAATAGTGTATTTAATCAATACTGATAATGAAATTCTTCCCTATGAACTTGAACAATTCCCAGGAAAGAATTTTTATAGAAATGTTGGCTCCACCAGAAGATATGGGATAGAGCTAAGTTCACAGTTACTATTTTCTGATGGTAAGTTAAATTTATCATATACAAATGCAAAAAATATTTTTAATGATTTCTTACTTGACGGTAAAGATTTTAAAGGATTATCGCTTCCAGGAATTCCTAATCAAATATTAGATGTTGAATTAATTTTTAATTTATCAAAAAGAAGTACCCTTTTGATTAATAATAGATTAATTGGAGAGCTTTTTGCTGACAATCTAAATGAGACGCAGGTAAGCTCTTATAACCTCTTAAATATTACTTATTCAAAACAAATTTTCAATAATAGTGAAATTTATCTTGGGGTAAATAATTTGTTAGATGTAAATTATTTTGATAATATTAGAATTAATGCTTTTGGAAAAAGATATTATGAGCCAG
This sequence comes from Candidatus Marisimplicoccus framensis, assembly GCA_042088875.1. GTDB lineage: Bacteria > Bacteroidota > Bacteroidia > Flavobacteriales > Flavobacteriaceae > Marisimplicoccus > Marisimplicoccus framensis_A. The sequence goes on from JBELLF010000079.1 coordinate 1,357, forward strand.
CTCCAAAAAGAAATGTACATTTTGGATTAAACCTCTCATTTTGACAAGAATTTTTAAACTCTTCATTTTTTTTAATTTAATAAACATAGTAAATGGTCAATCAGAATTCATATACATTCTTGGCAATGTTCAAGATGCGGGTTTCCCTCATATAGGATGTAAGCATGAATTTTGTAAAGATAAATTCAATGAATTTGAAGAGTATTTTACAACATCTATTGCAGTTATTGATCCATTGAATAAGAAATATGTTCTTTTTGAGGCTACACCAGACCTTCCATATCAGCTAAACTATTTAGATAAAAAAATATTTAAAAAATTTCTTCTTCCAGAGTCTGTCTTTATAACACATGCTCATATTGGGCACTATGCAGGCCTAATGTATTTTGGCAGAGAAGCTTTAGGATCCAAGGATTTAAATGTTAATGTATTGCCTAAAATGGCAAATTTTTTAAAAACAAATGGTCCCTGGAGTCAGCTAGTAGATATAAATAATATAAAAATTCAAGAAATCAATTTTGGTAAAAAAACTAATCATTTAAGTAATATATCAGTAACACCAATAAAGGTTCCACACAGAGATGAATACTCTGAGACTGCTGCATATAAAATAATCGGTAAAAACAAAAAGGCTTTATTTATACCTGATATTGATAAATGGGAAAAGTGGGATAAAAATTTAATTAAGCTTATTCATGAATTTGATTATTTACTTTTAGATGCAACATTTTATAATTCAAAAGAGATAAATCGAGATATTAGTGAAGTTCCTCATCCACTTGTAAGCGAAACAATAAGTCTTTTAGAAAATTTAACAATTGAAGATAAAAGTAAGGTCTATTTCATACATATGAATCATACAAACATGATGTTGGATCAACTAAGTGATTTATCAGAGTATGTAATTAGCAAAGGCTTTAATATAGCTAGACTAGGTTTGAAACTAGAGTTATAGCTCTCCTGCTTGTATCTTTACAGCTATTTCTTGTACTTCATCTAGCACTCTTAGTAGATTACCACCCCATAATTTTTTTATTTCTGATTCACTATAGCCTCTTTCTATAAGCGCAGATGTTACATTCATTGTTTCAGAAGCATCCTTCCAGCCTACTATTCCTCCCCCTCCATCAAAATCTGAGCTAATTCCAACATGATCAATACCAATTTTTTCAACCATATAATCTATATGATCCATAAAATCATCCATATTTGGTGGAGGATCTTCGCGATCAGTTAAAAAGGAACCAAGTGCAGTTGTTTGAATAACACCACCATTTTCCTTTACCCAATTTAGCTGCTCATCATCCAGATTTCTTGGGTGATCTCTAAGTGCTCGTGCTGATGAGTGTGATGCTACAACCGGCGCTTTACTAAGCTCAATCATTTGCCTGATCGCTTCCTTAGAAGGATGGGAAATGTCAATCATTATTCCATAGTAGTTTAAAAGCCCAATAACTTGTTTCCCTAAATCACTTAAACCTCCATGCAGGGCAGTATTATCAAACTCTCCAGTATTTGAATCCGAAAACTGACTATGACCATT
>JBELLF010000080.1:0-2882 GCA_042088875.1 Candidatus Marisimplicoccus framensis
CTGCTGTTGTTTCAGTAATTCTTGGTATTTTCAGCTTTACATTACCTAAAACTCCTCCTAAAGGTAAAAATTCTTCTAGCCCAAGCTTTAAAGAAATTTTAGGCCTTGATGCTTTGAAATTACTTAATGACTCAAAATATTTGATATTTTTTATATCATCAATATTAATCTCGATTCCTTTATCTTTTTACTACGCAGACGCTAACTTATTTTTAAATGAACTTGGTATGGCAAATGCTGCAGGTGTTATGACTTTGGGTCAGATTTCTGAGGCTCTTTTTATATTATTACTTCCTGTTTTCTTAAAAAAGTATGGAATTAAAACTACTCTTGCAGTTGGAATGTTTGCCTGGGCATTAAGATATGTGCTTTTTGCTTTTGGAGACACTGGATCAAATATTTGGATGCTTATTTTTGGGATAATCTTACATGGTGTATGTTATGACTTTTTCTTTGTATCAGGTCAAATATATACTGATTTTAAAGCAGGAGAAAAATATAAAAGTGCTGCACAAGGTCTAATTACTCTTGCAGTTTATGGAATAGGTATGTTAATTGGATTTAGACTTGCAGGTAGAGTTACAGATATTTATGCAATAGATGGTGGACACAATTGGTCTGAAATTTGGACAATACCAGCAATTTTTGCATTTGTAGTATTTATATTATTCATAATCATTTATAAAAACGAAAAAATAGAAATTGAAAAGTAAAATTAGATTAGGTATTCTCGGAGGAGGGGGAGATTCTCTAATTGGAATAGTTCACAGGATTGCTTCATCTATGCATGATAGCTATTCTATAATTGGTGGTGTTTTTAACCCAGACTATTCTGAAAACTTAAAATTTGCAAAAGAAATAGGTCTAGATGAAACTAGAGTCTATGAAGACTATGATAAAATGATTGAAGAAGAGTTAAAATTAGACGAAAGTCAAAGAATTCAAGTTGTCTCAATATTAACACCAAACTTTCTTCACTATCCCATGGCTAAAAAGCTTCTTGAAAATAATTTTAGTGTTATTTGTGAGAAGCCTATGACAACTACTTATGAGGAAGCTCTAAATTTAGAACGAATTTATAAATCTAAAAAATTAACTTTTGCTGTTACATACACATACACAGGATATCCAATGATAAGGCAAATGAAGGAGATGATAAAAGAAGGTGTAATTGGAGATATTCAAAGAGTTGATCTTCAATACTATCAAGGATGGATTAATCCAATAATTCATGATAGTAATAAAAGATCAGAAACATGGAGACTTCAGCCTGATAAGTCTGGAATCAGTTGTTGTATTGGTGACATTGGCACACATGCTTTTGATATGTTAGAATATGTAACTGGAATGGAAGTCCAGGAACTCTTATCTGATTTAAATTATGTTTATGATGATAACCCAATGGATGTTGATGGTACTATTCTAATTCGGTTTTCGGATAAAATAAAAGGTGTGATTAGAGCTAGTCAAATTGCAACGGGTGAAGAAAATTGCTTTACAGTTGCTATATATGGAAGAAAAGGTGGTTTGAAATGGCAACAAGAAAATCCAAATTATCTAAATTACTTGAGTGATTCAGAGCCCCTTAAAGTTCTTAAACCGGGTCATGATTATAATTCTAATTTTTCAAAAATTTCTGCCAAATTACCACCTGGACATCCAGAGGGTATGTTTGACTCTATGGCAAATATTTATAATGGTGTAGCAAGAGAGATAAAAGGAGAAAAAGAATTTGATGGAGAGTACCCTAGTTTAAATGATGGTTTAAGGGGGATGTTATTTATAGAAAAAGCTGTTGAATCTCACAATAATGGTAACACTTGGGTAAAATTAAAGTAAATTAAAATGAAGACAATAAAAGGACCAGCAGTTTTTCTCGCTCAATTCGCAGATAAATCTGAACCATTTAATACTCTTGACGGGATGTGTAAATGGGCCTCAAGCCTTGGATATAAGGGGATTCAGATACCTACATGGGAAAGCTCACTAATTGATTTGGATAAAGCATCTGATAGTCAAGATTACTGTGACGAATTAATTGGTATGGTTAGATCCTATGGTCTTGAGATAACTGAACTATCTACTCATCTTCAAGGACAGCTAGTAGCAGTTCATCCTGCATATGATTTGATGTTTGATAATTTTGCACCTGATAATTTAAAAAAGAATCCAAAAGAAAGAACTAAGTGGGCAGTTGAGACAGTTAAAAAAGCTGCAATAGCAAGCAACAGACTTGGTTTAAAGGCTCATGCAACTTTTTCTGGAGCACTACTTTGGCATACATGGCATCCATGGCCTCAAGCTCCAAAAGGATTGGTCGAAATGGGATTTGAAGAATTGGCAAAAAGATGGCTTCCAATTTTAAATGTATTTGATGAGAATGGTGTTGATTTATGCTATGAAATACATCCAGGAGAAGATCTTCATGATGGTGTAACTTTTGAAAGATTTCTTAAAGCAACAGATAACCATAAAAGAGTGAATATATTATACGATCCAAGTCATTTTATTTTGCAACAACTTGACTATATAACATACATTGATCATTATCATGAGTTTATAAAGTCTTTTCATGTAAAAGATGCTGAATTTAACCCTACTGGTAAAAAGGGAGCTTTCGGAGGATATTTAGATTGGGCTGATAGGGCTGGTAGATACAGATCACTGGGAGATGGTCAAATTGATTTTAAAACTATCTTCTCTAAATTAACTCAATATGGATGTGATTTATGGGCAGTTTTGGAATGGGAATGTTGTATTAAAAGTCCTGAACAGGGAGCGGCTGAAGGTGCAAAAGTTATTCAAGATTTAATCATAAATTGTACATCGAAAAAATTTGATGATTTTGCTGGAGGAAAAGCTAATGATGATGACTTAAAAAC
>JBELLF010000081.1:0-2849 GCA_042088875.1 Candidatus Marisimplicoccus framensis
CCTAATAATTCCATTATAAATAAGATTTAATTTTTTCCATTATATCGACAAACTCATCATCACTTAATTTAATCTTTGAGTTAAACGACATATCATCCATCTTGTTGATTGGTATCAAATGTACATGAACGTGGGGAACTTCCAGTCCTATTACACTTACTCCAATTCTTTGACAATCTACTGCTTTTTTTAGTGCTTCAGCAATTTTTTTTGAAAAAATCATTAAGCCTTTATATGTTTCATCATCAAGATCAAACAGTTTATCTACTTCTTTTTTTGGGATACATAATGTATGACCTAATGCATTTGGATTTATATCAAGAAAAGCATAATAATTTTCATCTTCATAAATCTTATATGATGGTATTTCTCCTAGAATAATTTTTGTGAAAATTGATGCCATTATCTTGAAATTTCAAGAATTTCAAATTTAACATTACCATTTGGTATTGATATTTCTGCAGTATCTCCAACTTTTTTACCCAGTAGACCCTTTCCGATTGGAGAATCGACTGAAATTTTTCCTTTTGCAAGGTCAGCTTCACTTTGAGCAACTAATTTATACTCCATTGTAGCAGAATTATTAAGATTTTTAATTTTAACAGTAGATAAAACTAAGACCTTTGATGTGTCAAGTTTAGATTCGTCTATAATTCTTGCATTTGAAAGTGTTTCTTCTAATTTAGAAATTTCAAGTTCTAAAAGACCCTGTGCTTCTTTTGCAGCATCATATTCTGCATTTTCACTTAAATCACCCTTATCTCTTGCCTCTGCAATTGCCTGAGATGCACGCGGTCGCTCAACATCTTTTAGATGATCTAGCTTCTTTCTAAGTTTTTTTAAACCTTTTTCAGTATAGTACGATATCTTACTCATTCTCAATGCAAAAATCCCCTATAAAAGGGGATATTATCTCTAATTTACAAAATTTTGATTAAAACTTAAAGTCTAAACCTATAAGGATATTAATCTCTGCTTGTGGATAGTAATATGTCCCCTCATAAGTTTTAATTTGATTATCAATTGGGACATCATAAGTATAGTAACCTCCATAGCTTTCATATTTAGAGTTAAATAAATTATTAACTAAAACCTTGAAGTTTATATCATCTGATAATCCTTTAATACTCATTTTATGAATGAAGTTTAAATCATGAACAAAAAATGATTCTAGTTTAGAAATTGAAGAATTAGTTTGTGCAAAATACTGTTCACTCACATAATTAGATCTTAATGAGATTATTACTTTCTCATTTGGGGAATAGTCAATTATATTGTTTGCTATAAAGTTAGGAGAATAAGCTAAATCTGTATTTCCATAATTCTTGAGAATTCCATCAAAAATTGAATAGAAATCTTGGTTCTTATTACTACTAATCGAAAGATTTGTATTTAAATTTAGTTTAGAGCTTAAAGTAATGTTTGAGTCTAATTCAATTCCTAATCTATAAGACTCTCCAATGTTTCTTCTAATTTCATATCCATTAATATCTCTTTGGCCAGTTAACACAAGTTGATTGTCATAAATCATATAAAAAGCGTTAATATTAATTGAACTAGTATCTGAAGTTAATTTCCAACCTAGTTCAAAATCATTTAATTTTTCTGCATCGGGACTTCCATTAGCATAGTCTGTTCTTGTTGGTTCTCTTTGGGCTCTAGCATATGAAAAATATATATTATTAGAATCATTTAAATTATAGAATAGTCCAAACTTTGGGTTAAAGAAATTAAAGGTCTTATCTAGACGGCTAAAACCATCCTCAACATAACCTGTTAAAATTGAATTAGCAGATATTCCTGCTTCATAATTTATATTTCTATACTGTAGATCACCATAAATAGATAATTTATCATTTAAATAATAGTCAATTTTAGCGTAAATATTAAACTCATTCTTATTTCCATAGTCATCGTAAAATTTTTCCTTAAAGCTATAGCTGTTTTCAGAATTTGAATCTTGATCAACCCATAAATACTCTCCATAATGATCACCGGAATATCTATTATATGAACCTCCAATTGTAGAATTATATTTTTTTGTTCTTTGGTTTACACTAAAAATAAATCCATAAAAATCATTATCTAGCCATCTTCTGTCAATATAATCAGGGCTATCATATCCTACATTGTAATTCTCATAAAAACCTCTACCATGTGTGTAATGAAGTCCAAAATTTGAAGTCCAACCACCTAAATAATTTTGATTCCAATGGAGTTGATAGTGATCTTGTTTGTAATTGTCAACCTGATCTTTATAATATAAAGAATTTCCTTCTTCATCATAAAATTCTCCAGCCATATTATACTTCCTATTTGATTCTAAAGTTGCTGAATCTATTCCATACCAAGCTTGATCTGTTATTTCATGACCCGCAAAATTTAATAATTTGACTAGAGTATTTTCATCACTGTAAATACCTTGCAAAAAGTATGAGCGAAGATTGGAACCTGATCTATCAATATAACCATCTGATTTAATACTTGAGATTCTTCCTGATAACTCAAATTTATTAATAAAGCCTGTTGAGAAGCCAACTGAATTTTTAATTGTGTTGAAACTTCCGAAAGTATTGTTAACTTCAAAAAAAGAATTCTCTGAAGCCGCATTTGTTTGAATATTAATACTTCCCCCAAATGCACCAGATCCATTTGTTGAAGTCCCCACTCCTCTTTGAACTTGAATACTTTCAATTGATGAGGCAAAGTCTGGTAGATCAACCCAATAAACTTGCATTGACTCTGAGTCATTATATGGAACTCCATTAATAGTAACATTTACCCTAGTCTGATCTGAACCTCTAATTCTTATGGAAGAGTATCCAATACCTGAGCCAGAATCTGAATGA
>JBELLF010000021.1:0-17743 GCA_042088875.1 Candidatus Marisimplicoccus framensis
AGATTACAAACTCACCTTTTATTGTTCTTTCATTATATTCTAGAATTGCTTCTTCTATTGTGCCTCGAAATACCTCTTCATAAATTTTGGATATTTCCCTAACTATAGCAATTTTTCTATCTGAACCGACTGTTTCTTTTAGATCAAAAAGGGTTTTAATTATTCTGAAAGGTGATTCATATAAGATTGTTGTTTTAGAATTTTGAGAAATCTCTGAAAGTTTTAATTTCCTCCCTTTTTTTCTTGGTAAAAACCCTTCGAAAATAAAACTATCACTCGGTAATCCACTTACTACTAATGCTGGAATAAAAGCTGTTGGACCAGGTAAACAACTAATTAATATATTTTTATTAATTGCTTCACGAATCAATAAAAAACCAGGATCAGATATACATGGAGTTCCAGCATCTGTTATTAAAGAGACCTTGATACCATTAATTAACATTTGAACATATTCATCAACTTTTTTATGTTCATTGTTAAGATGATAACTAATAACTTTTGTTGAAATATTATAGTGTTTTAAAAGTTTTTTAGCATGCCTTGTGTCCTCAGCCAATATTATATTTGAATTTTTAAGTATTTCTATAGCTCTCAAGGTAATATCTTCCATATTGCCAATAGGAGTTGGCACGATATATAGTTGAGGATTATTTGTCATCGTCAGTTTCTGGAATCTCAGTAACTAAGTCTTTGATAGAATCAATTAGTGGAATTATTTCACTTTCATTATAAGGTAGTTCAACATTTTTTTCTGATGATAAATTCAGCTCTCTTAAAGTCTGCTTAAGTTCCTTTGAGTACAATACCCAATCAGAATTTTGCTTACTTTTTGATAGAAATTTATATATGATTGCTAGTTCAAATATTTCTTTTGCATTCTTATAAATCTCATCCTGATCTGATAAATTTGATTTGTTAATTTTCTCGGCGATCTCTTTTATCTTATTTTCTATATTTTTAAACACTTCTATAAATTATATTAATGAATTTCTTTTTAATAAATTTGGCTTATTTTCTAATTTAAATTACAAAATGTTTTTAGAAAACCCTGCATACAACAATGAACAATTTGGGTGGATTGAGGTAATTTGCGGATCAATGTTTTCTGGCAAAACTGAAGAGTTAATTCGGAGGATTAAAAGAGCTAAAATAGCTAATCAAAAAGTTAAAATTTTTAAACCTATTATTGACTCAAGAAGTAAAAACTATATTGAATCTCATGATGACAATAAACTTGAATCAATTGAAGTAAAGTTATCATCAGAAATTTTAAATAAGTTAAAAAATTGTGATGTAATAGCTATTGATGAAGCTCAATTTTTTGATGACGGAATAGTTGATGTTTGTAATAACCTAGCAAATAACGGTATTAGAGTAATTATTGCAGGATTAGATATGGATTATCTTGGTAATCCGTTTGGTCCAATGCCGAACCTTATGGCCATCTCTGAGTATGTTACTAAAGTTCATGCAGTATGTAAAAAATCTGGAAATGTTGCTAATTATAGTTATAGAAAAAACAAAAAAAAGGATATTGTTGTAATAGGTGAGAAAGATAAATATGAACCTTTAAGTAGGGCAGTTTTTTTTAAAAAAATGAAAAAAAATAAATCAAAATGAAAGTAGCTGTTATAGGATCAACTGGGGTTGTAGGAAATGTTATGCTTAATCTTCTTGAAAGTAGAAATTTCCCGATAAGTAATTTAATCCCTGTTGCGTCTGAAAGGTCAATAGGAAAAAAAATTCTATTTAATAATAAACAATATGATATAGTATCAATTGAAGATGCCGTTAAAATGAGACCAGATATTGCATTATTTTCTGCAGGTGGTTCAACATCTTTGGAATGGGCTCCTAAATTTGCTACAGTTGGAACAAGAGTTATTGATAATTCTTCTGCATGGAGGATGGATTCATCAAAAAAATTAGTTGTTAGTGAAGTAAATTCTGAAGTTTTAACCAAAGATGATTACATTATTGCTAATCCAAATTGTTCAACAATGCAGTTGATGGTAGTATTAGCTCCTTTGCATAGAATATATAAAATTAAAAGGTTAGTTATATCAACATATCAATCAGTATCTGGAACAGGAAAAAATGCAATTGATCAGCTAAATGGAGAAAGAAGTGATTCAGATCCAGAAATTATATATCCTCACAGTATTGATCAAAATCTTCTTCCACATTGTGATGTTTTTGAGGAAGGTGGTTATACGAAAGAGGAAAATAAATTGATAAATGAAACCAGAAAAATTCTTAGTGATGACTCAATCCAAATTACTTCAACTGCTGTTAGGGTTCCTATTGAAATCTGTCATGGTGAATCTGTAAATATCGAGTTTGAAAATCAATTTGAGTTAGACCAAGTTTTTGAAATTTTAAATAATTCTCCTGGTCTTGTTGTAGAGGATGATCCTGCAAATAATTTATATCCTATGCCAATAAACTCTGCAAATAAGGATGATGTTTTTGTTGGTAGAATTAGGAGAGACTTTAGTATTGAAAATGGATTAAATATTTGGGTTGTTGCAGATAACCTTAGGAAAGGGGCTGCAACAAATACAATTCAAATAGCTGAGAAATTAATCGAAATGAAGATTATATAGCCTTCATTTCAAAAGACTCCATAAATTTAGTAGTATAATTTCCTGAGATGAAATCTGGGTGTTCCATCATCTTTTGATGGAAAGGTATCGTAGTTTTTACACCTTCAATTACAAATTCATCTAACGCTCTTTTCATTTTGTTTATTGCTTCTTCTCTAGTTTGTGCTGTAGTTATAAGTTTTGCAATCATTGAGTCATAAAAAGGTGGTATTAAGTAGCCGCTATATACATGCGTATCAATTCTAACACCATGACCACCAGGAAAATGTAGAGTTAATATTTTTCCAGGATTTGGCATAAAATCATTATTAGGATCTTCTGCATTTATCCTACACTCAATTGAGCAAAGTTTTGGGAAATAGTTTTTACCAGAGATAGGCTCGCCCGCCGCAACTAAAATCTGTTCTCTTATTAAATCATAATCTATGACTTGTTCAGTTATTGGGTGTTCTACCTGTATTCTAGTGTTCATTTCCATAAAATAAAAGTTTTTATGCTTATCAACTAGAAACTCAATAGTACCTGCACCTTCATACTTTATTGATTCAGCAGCTTTGACCGCAGCTTCACCCATTGCTTTTCTTAAAGGCTTTGTCATAAAAGGTGAGGGTGTTTCTTCTATTAATTTTTGATGTCTCCTTTGAATTGAGCAATCTCTCTCTGATAAATGACATGCTTTACCATAAGAATCACCAATAATTTGAATTTCAATGTGTCTAGGGTCTTCTATAAATTTTTCTAAATACATATCATCATTATCAAAAGCTAATTTTGATTCCTGACGAGCAAGCTCCCATGCAGATGAAAGTTCTTTAGCATCTTTTGCTATTCTCATACCCTTACCTCCTCCTCCAGCAGTAGCTTTTAACATTACTGGATAACCTATTTCAAGTGCAATATTTTGAGCATCTTCAAGAGTGGGAACAAGACCCTCAGATCCTGGAATTGTTGGGACTCCTGCAGCTTTCATAGTTTCTTTTGCTGAAGATTTGTCACCCATTTTGTCAATCATTTCTGGAGAAGCTCCAATAAATTTAATTTTATGTTCTTCACAAATTTTTGAAAACTTGCTATTTTCTGATAAAAATCCATATCCAGGGTGAATAGCATCAGCATTTGTAATTTCTGCGGCAGCTATAATATTTGCTGATTTTAAATAAGATTCTGAGCTTGCACTTGGCCCAATACAGACTGCTTCATCTGCAAACCTAACATGAAGACTCTCCTCATCTGCTTTTGAATAAACTGCAACGGTTTTAATACCCATCTCTTTACACGTCCTAATAACACGCATAGCAATCTCTCCTCTATTAGCAATTAAAATTTTATCAAACATCTCTAGGAAGGATCAATAATGAATAAAGGTTGATCAAATTCAACAGGGCTTTGATCATCGACTAAAATTTTAACAATTTTACCAGAAAATTCAGATTCAATTTCGTTGTATAATTTCATAGCTTCAATAACACACAACACATCGCCTTTTTCAATACTTTGTCCAATCTCAACAAATGATGACTTATCAGGTGATGGTTTTCTATAAAATGTTCCAATTATTGGTGATTTTATGATCACTTGATTATTATTCTCTAGATTTGGTTCAGGTGTTTGTTGTGAATTAACTTCTTGAACAGCTTGAATAATTGGTTGATTAGAAGGAATTGAAACTGGTGCTGGAACATCATCAACAATTATATGTTGTGGTGAGACTGATTTAGTTTTTATTGTAATTTTAAAGTCATCTCTTTCAATTTTCACCTCTTCCACTCCAGACTTCTGAACGAACTTGATTAAATTTTGTATTTCTTTTATATCCATAAATTAAAATTTAGTTATATGCCCATGTTAAATACGCTGCACCCCATGTTAAACCAGCACCAAAAGCAGCAAGAATTAATTTATCACCTTTATTTAATTTTTTTTCATAATCATACATTAACAAAGGAATTGTTGCAGCAGTTGTATTTCCATAATTTTCAATGTTCATAAGAACCTTATTTTTATCTAAATTAATCTTTTCTGCGGTAGCATCAATAATTCTTTTATTAGCTTGATGTGGGATTAAATATTTTATCTCTTCAGATTTAAGGTCATTTCTCAAAATAATTTGCTCAGTAGCATTTGCCATCTCAGATACAGCTGATTTAAAGACAGTTTTACCATCTTGGGCTATATAATGCCATTTATTTGTAATTGTTTCATTTGTTATAGGATAAAGAGATCCTCCAGACTTAACATTTAGCCATTCTGCACCAATGCCGTCAGATCTGAGGTATTCATCTTCCCAACCAAATCCATTCTTGCTTGGCTCAACTAATACAGCTCCGGCACCATCTCCAAAAAGAATACCAGTTGACCTATCGGTATAATCTACAATTGAGGACATCATATCTGCACCGATTAAAAGAACTTTTTTATATCTTCCTGATTCAATGTAACTAGAAGCTGTAGACATCCCAAATAGAAACCCTGAACATGCGGCGCTTAAATCAAAAGCATAGGCATTCTTTGCTTTAATTGCTGAAGCTACAGTAGGAGCAGTTGATGCTCCATGATAATCAGGAGTTATAGTTGAAACAATTACAAGGTCTATTGTTTCAGGATTAATAGGTTTCTTAGCTAGAAGATCCAATACAGCATTGATGGCTAAAAATGAGGTGCCTTTTCCTTTTTCCTTAAGAATCCTTCTTTTTTTTATTCCTGTTCTGGCTGTAATCCACTCATCATTGGTATCAACCATCTTTTCTAAATCTTTATTCGAAATAAAGTCTTCTGGAACATAGCCTCCAACTGCAGTAATTGCGGCTTTTATATTTGTTTTTTTGTTAGGTTTCATACTAACATCAATTGAGTCAATTCACAATTAAATTGATAACTAAAGGTCGTTATTATTCTGATTCGAGAGAATCAACTAAAACTTTTCCTCTGTAATAAAGCTTTCCCTCATGCCAATGAGCTCTGTGGTATAAGTGTGACTCACCTGTAGCTTTACATATTGATATTTGCTGTTTCTCAGCTTTAATATGTGTTCTACGTTTATCTCTTCTAGTCTTAGATATTTTACGTTTTGGATGTGCCATTTATAATAAATCTTTTAGTTTATCCCATCTGGGATCAGTCTTTTCTTTAAAATTTTTCTTAGGTTTTAATTTTTCAAGCTTTTCAATTATATCAGATTTTAATGTTCCATTCTTTATTCCAGGATGAATTTTTTTTTGTGGAATAGCAAGAATAACACTCTCATACATTATGTGTGATACATCAATGCTATTTGATCCAAATGGTAAGAAAACTACTTTATCATCTGATGATATTGTATCATCTTTAAATTTTACAATAACATCATAGTGAGTTTCTAACTTTAATGAAAAAATTTCCATTGAAAGATCACATTGAACTTGAACCTCTCCATTAAATCTAAATTTTAAGTTTAGTAAATTTTCTTTCTTCTCTAACTCAAGAATAGATTTAATGTTTGCATCTTCAAAATCATAATAATCAAAATTTTTAAAGAACTTATTTCCTATTTCAAAGTCAAAGAAATGAACACCTTCTTTCAGTCCTGAAAATTTAACCAAATATGGTGAAAGCGATTTCATCACTTAACTATTGAGCGGCAAATTTATAAAAATTTATCTATTTAATGTCAAACTAAGTTGTTTCTTAATTTAAACACTTGAAGACCTAATTTTATTGCATTTGTAAATGAGGTGTGATCTGCTATTCCTTTTCCAGCTATATCAAAGCCAGTACCATGATCTGGTGAGGTTCTTACAACTGGTAAACCTGCTGTAAAATTTACTCCTTTTCCAAAGGAAATAGTTTTAAATGGTATAAGTCCTTGATCATGGTATGAGGCAATAACACCATCATATTTTTTATAATTTTCATTAACAAAAAAAGTGTCTGCTGAAAATGGACCAGTAACAGAACTCGTAGCTCCCTTAAAACTATTAACTGCTGGTGTAATTATTAATTGGTCTTCATTACCTATTAAACCATTATCTCCTGCATGAGGATTAACTGCCAGCACAGCAATTTTAGGTTTTTTTATCTGAAAGTCGTTTATTAAACATTTCTCTAATACTTTGATTTTTTGCTCAACAATACCTCTATTAATAGCATTTGATACATCTTTTATTGGAATATGGTCTGTTAATAAGGCTATTTTAAGTTCTTCCGATATCATTAACATTAAGGGGTTAGTACCAAAATAATCCTTTAAAAAATCTGTATGGCCTGTAAATTTAAATGATTTAGAATACGATAAATCTTTGTTTATTGGAGCGGTAACCAAGACATCTATCATATTATTTTTTATAGCTTTAGTAGCTTCTTTCAAAGAAAGAATTCCGAATGCAGATAAGTCTTTAATAGATTCTCCAAAATTAAATTGAGAATTAGAGAATACCTCTTTTACATTTATATGATTATCCAAAACATCTTCTTCACTATCAATCTTTCTTAATGAAGGGGTATCAATTTGAAAATGGTTTTTTTGTTTTTCAATTAAGCCAATTGAAGCATATATTATGAAATTACATTCATGAAATAGACTAAAATTAGATAGTGATTTTAAGATTATTTCAATTCCAATTCCATTTGGATCACCAATAGTTATTCCAACATTTATTTTTCTTGATTTTACCACTCTTTAATTAATTGCTAATTTTACCAATTCAAAAACAAAGATAATAATGTTCACTGGGATAATTGAATGTATGGCTACCGTTGTTAAGGTAGAAAAAAATAAAGGAAATTTAGATATTTCCCTTAAGTCTGAAATTACAAATGAACTTAAGATTGATCAAAGCTTATGCCACAACGGTGTCTGTTTGACCGTTGTTGATATACATGATGATGTATATACAGTAAATGTAATTTCTGAGAGTATTGAAAGATCAAATTTTAGGGATATTATTCCAGGCGATATTATAAATATTGAGAGATCAATGTCAGTTAATTCAAGATTTGATGGTCATATAGTTCAGGGACATGTTGATGAGGTTGCAATTTGTTCTGAGGTTAGTGAAACTGATGGAAGTTGGAAGTATGTATTTGAACACTCAAAAAATAATATAACTGTTGAGAAGGGATCTATTACTATAAATGGAGTTAGTCTAACAGTTGTTGATTCTAAAGAAAATTCTTTTTCTGTTGCAATTATACCTTATACTTTTAATAATACTAACTTTAATCAAATTAATGTTGGAAGTAAGGTGAATCTAGAATTTGACATAATAGGTAAGTATATATCAAAAATGTTAAAGAAGACAGACTAATGAAAAATATTCCTCATTTAAACTTAAATGATTTTTTATCTGGTGATTCAAAGACTAAGAATGACTTTATTGAACAACTTGGAAAGGGATTTAGTGAAATAGGTTTTATCGCAATTAAAGGTCATCTTTTAGATGAAAGAACTAAAGATGAGTTATACACTGAAGTTAGAAGCTTCTTCAAGCTATCTGAAGAAGTCAAGTCTAAGTATATTATAAAGGGTTTAGCCAGTCAAAGAGGGTTTACTCCATTTGGAAAAGAAAGTGCTAAAGGAAAAAACATTGGAGATCTAAAAGAGTTTTGGCACTTTGGTCAATATGTCAAAGATGAGCCAAAATTAAAAGAGGAATATCCTGACAACGTAATAGTTAATGAGCTAAAAAATTTTAATACTGTAGGACAAAAAACTTATGAGCTATTAGAAGAGACTGGAAAACATATTCTTAGAGCTATTGCCTGTTATCTTAACCTAGAAGAAACATATTTTGACCAACACATATTCAATGGAAACTCAATCCTTAGAGCAATTCATTACCCTGCGATTACTGAAGAACCTAAAAATGCTGAAAGAGCAGCAGCACATGGTGATATTAATCTAATAACACTTCTTATGGGCGCTCAAGGAAAAGGTTTGCAGGTGTTAAATAATTCTGGGGAATGGATTGACGCTGTAGCAGAAGAAGATGAGGTTATAGTTAACATTGGTGATATGCTTTCAAGGCATACTAACAACAAATTAAAGTCTACAATTCACAGAGTGGTTAATCCCCCTAGAGATCTTTGGAATAGCTCTAGATATTCAATACCCTTTTTCTTACATCCAAGACAAGAGATGTCGCTAAATTGTTTGGATTCTTGTATAGACTCTGATAATCCAAAAGGATATGAAGATATTACAGCTGGAGAGTTCTTACATGAAAGGCTTATTGACTTAGGATTAATCAAGGGCTAGTCCACAAGCTCATTATATATACCTCTAGATAATTTTGCAAGAAAAGGTTCAGCTATCTCTTCATACTCGTATAGATTATCATTTATAACCTTGTTTTTATTTGTATAAATAGTAGCTGTAAGAATAAATTCAACATTATCCTGATAATTTTTTATTAAGCCATTGTCAATTGAAGTTCCATAGGCTTGGCCAATTTTATTATAGACCCTGATTTGTTTATTTGATAAACTTTGCTCATCTCCATAAATAAAAAACTTATTATAAGTTTCAAAAAAATTTTCATCTCCGATAAACTTTTCGCCTATATCCTCATAAGTAAATCTGCTCATCCAATATCTCAAAAAGTCATAATCCTCTACATTTAAATTAAAGTTGTTGGTGCTATCAAAAATCTCAGGATAAAAAATATATTTAATTAGATTGTGCATGTCAGTAACTGAAGATCTGTTTTTTTCAGAAAAATTCAGTGATTCGTCTAGTATTTCTCCTTTGAAGTATCTTCTTTCACCTTTATCAAGGCCGCTAGTCTTATCATCAGCTTTAATAATTTTTTGATTATCATTTAAAGAAGAAATTATATTATTATCCAGATCTAATATTTGCCATGTAGACTTAACATATGGGTCAGGATTAAACTTGTGATTTAAGTACGTTTTATGAAAGTCTGCATTTTTCATTTCATCATTGAAATAATTATATCCGATGAAATCAATCAATATATTAGATGCAGAGTTATCGCTCACAAGAAAGACATCTGCAATAAGATTTTGAAAAGAAGTAATGCTGTCTCGAATTACTAATTCAGAGTAGTCATCTTTATAGTTTAGAATTATTTTAGACTTCAATGTAATCTCAGACCCTTTAGATCTTAATTCATTAATTTTTTTTAAAGCTAAAACAACGATTGGTAGCTTAATAGTACTTGCAGGATAGAAATATTTATTGTCATCAAGCTGATATTTGTATTCCTGAAAGTTAACCTGAGAATTATATTGATTTATTTTTGTTAGAAGAACTTGTATTTCATAGTCCTGTTTATCCTTAATTATTTCTATTAAAAAATCATTTTTTCTAAAAGAGGATTTTATTGGGTTTGTTTCAAGCGAACAACCAAATAAAATTATAGATAAGAGTAAACAAACTAATTGCTTCACAAATCAAAAATAAAAAAACCCCTCATATAAGAGGGGTTTTTAATATTTAATGAGAATTAACTATTCTTTTGGTCTTACTTGGATAGCTAACCAAAGAGGAATA
Source organism: Candidatus Marisimplicoccus framensis (assembly GCA_042088875.1). Lineage (GTDB taxonomy): Bacteria > Bacteroidota > Bacteroidia > Flavobacteriales > Flavobacteriaceae > Marisimplicoccus > Marisimplicoccus framensis_A. Next base: position 10,099 of record JBELLF010000021.1, read on the forward strand.
CTTTGTTGATGTGTCCTCATGTTTGAAACAGCCTGAAGCTCTCTAGAAATTTTTTCAGTTGCTTCTCTTGTCTGCATCATCGATTTCCAGTCCTCGTAGAAATCAACTGTCATGTAATCATAGTAAACATCTTCACCTGAGTTGTCAAGCCTTTTAAGAAGTGCCCAACCAACTCTTGATCCAAGATCAGCTGAATTTAGACTGTTCTCAGCTATTTCATAATCATAGGCATTTGCATAGCCAACTTTCATCATATTGATAACTGCTACTCGAGGTGCAGTAGGTGTTTCACCTTGATTTCCAGCAAAATTTAATCCTTTGTTTACAAGGACATTATCCCAGACAATTGTTCTTGCTTTGATGTTTTTTTCCTGAAAGATTTCTACATCCATTTCACTATAATCAGGTCTAACTTTAGGAACACCTGCATTAGCCCCTAAACTATCTGGATCTTTTGCAATTGTTACAATAAGCATGTTCCAATCAGATTTATCTGTAGAACCTGGTCTCCACCAGACATCCCACCCAGTGATAGTGCCTTCATCAGCTCTCATTTGAGCTAATTCTTTCCACTTTTCGTTAAGAATAGTTCCATAATTTTCTCCTGGAGTTGTTTTGACAAAAGTCATATTTACAAAGTCTCCATTACCTTGAGCAGATAATGATCCTATTGTAAAAAGTGTAAGTAATAAATATATTTTTCTCATGTTTGTTTTTAGTTTAAGTTAATTTAAATTTAGTTAATTACTCTCTGTTTGGACCAGCAAGGTTAAACTTGCCTGTTTCGCGATTCACATTACCAACATGTCTATACATATTATCTATGTGAGTCCCGCCTACATTTGTCCAAAAAGTTGTTCTAGCTTCAGTATCCCCTGTAACTGAAAAAGATTTTGCATACGACATCATATCTGCATATAAACTCCAAACCTGAAGGTCAGATCCTGATCCAGATAAATGCGTAGAGAAACCTCCTGAACCAAGAAATCCAGCATCCATTTGTGGCTTTGTAACCCATGAATTAAATGCCGCCCCTGCTTCATTTGTATTTCCAGTTGTCGGGTAGTCTCCCATCAAAATTAGAAATCTTGTATCCCAATCCCAATCATCAGAAAACAGAACATTGTTTTGATAGTCAACATTTCTAATCTCATCTGTGTGACCATTCCAGTATGGTAGATATTCACCTACCATTTTCTCAAAATTTTCTTTTTCTTCACCCTCTAAAGATTCCCAAGTTTTTCTAACTGACTGTAATCTTACATCTTTATAAACATCTTCAACTGAAGCATAATTGGACCAGATTACTACACCTTTGCCCGCTCCTTGAAAATGTGTGAAGACAAATTCATTCATAACACCATCTCTGTTTTCAAAAGACATATCAGTTATTTTATCGTGAAGATTAATGAAAGTTGATATTTCCTGTGTTGGAATTTCTAAATAAGTAAGATTATAGACAGCTTGGCTAGATAAAGAAAATGTAAATGCCAAAGCAAGTATAAGTTTAATTGTTTTCATAGTTATTTAATTTTTTTGTATTTGAATTATTTAAATTTAAGAAAAAAAAACATTTCTCTTAAGTAATTAGTAAAATCATGGAAAGAAGATCATTAATTAAATCTATAGTTACCGCAGGTTTAGCAGCTCCCTTAGCAGGTTTTGAAAACTATAATAATTCAGATAATGAAAAACTTAAAAACATAAAACCTAATCCAATTGGGGTATCAACGTATTCATTTTGGCAGTTCAATGGAAGAGAAACACCTATAGAGTATTGTATAGAAAAAGCTTCAGAGTTTGGGTTCGATGGAGTAGAGCTCCTATTGATTCAAATGGAGTCAGAAGAAAATAGTTACTTACAGAAAATAAAAAAAAGAGCATTTGATTCAGGACTTGATTTGATGGGGCTTTCAACTCATCAGAGTTTTGTGAGTCCAGATCCAAATAAAAGACAAGAAAACATTGAACTAACTAAACGCCAAATTGAAATAGCCAATTCACTTGGTATTCCAACCATTAGAATAAATACAGGTAGATGGGGAACTACTAAGCCAATAGATGGAAAATCTGAATTTGATGTTTTGATGGATAATAAAGGTATTGAACCTGTAATAGAAGGTTATACAGAAGAACAGGGATTTAATTGGGTAATTGACTCGATTGCTAAGTGTATTCCTACAGCAGAAAAAAATGGAGTTGTTTTAGGTCTTGAAAATCATTGGGGGCTTGGACTAACATCAAAAGGTGTTATGAAAATTGTAAATGCAATAAACTCACCTTGGCTTAGTGTAACCTTAGACACTGGTAATTTTTTTGATAATAGAGAAGAGCAGTTAAGGGATCTTGCACCTCATACTTGTTTAATTCAAGCAAAAACATATTTTGGAGGTGCTAAATGGCCAGCATTTAATGAAATAAACATTGACTATCCTTCAATAGGAAAACTAATGAGAGAAAATAATTACAGAGGATATATTTCGCTAGAGTTTGAAGGAAATGAAGATGCTAATACTGCAGTACCTAAAAGTTTAAAGTTATTGAGAGATTCATTCTATTTTAACCTTACTTAATTTTTTTTACATTTGAATAAAACCATTGAGGTGCAAGATAGTCCGATCCCTATTTATGTTGTTGAATTTATGAGTCAGGAATGGATTACTTGGTCTTTGTTTTCTTTAGTTTTTATATCCACACCATTAATTTTAGCAAGATTTTTAAATAAAAGTCAAAAAAGGATGATTTCCTATATAATGGGCGGTCTGCTTATTTTAGACTTTATAACAGAGAATGCAGGATATATTTCCTCAGGTACTTGGGATTTGCAGTATAATCTTCCTATTCAACTGTGTGGAATTTCATCTTTGATTTGTTGTATTTTACCTTTTATTAAAAAGAAGAAAAAGCTTTTTGAGTTTGTATACTATACAGGAATTATAGGTGGAGTTATGGCCATTCTTACACCTCAAATGAATTACTTTGATGGAACTATTAGGTATTATCTCAACTTTTATGTTTCTCATAGTCTGATTATTGCATTACCAATTTTTATGTTTCTTCATCTAGACATGAAACTACCAAGACTATCATGGTTTAAATTATGGATTAATCTAAATATTTTAATGGCTATAATTATGCCAATAAACTTCTTACTTGGTTCTAACTATATGTATGTTAATGCACCTCCAGAGGTAGATAACCCTTTAGTAATTGGTGATTGGCCATATTACATTTTTCTATGGGAAGTATTTATTCTGATCATAGCTTACATGGTGTATTCAATAAGTAGGAGGAAACTGGTTCTGTGAAACTAATTTTAACATTTTTTCTTATCTCATTAGTCCCAGTAGATGATTGCTCAAATTTCTACTTAATTAGACATGCAGAAAAAGTAAGGACAAATAAATCTGATAGAGATCCTGCTTTAAATGAAAACGGAATTGTTAGGGCTTTAAAGTGGAAAGACTATTTTATTGATAAAGGCATTTCAAAAATATACTCAACAAATTATAAGAGAACTCTTCAGACCGTTAAACCACTTCAAGAGGCAATAGGTTTAAATACAATTTTATATTCTCCTTCTAATATTGATTATAAGAATTTTATTTCATCAAATAAAGGTGAGATAGTTCTTGTTGTTGGGCATAGTAATACAATTCCAAACTTTGTGAACGAATTAATTAATGATAATATTTACAAACATATAGACGATCTAAATAACTCTAATTTGTATATTGTCAACATATGTAACTCTAATATATATCACAACTTAATTAAAGTAAATTAATGGATACTCCAATAAATGTTTTTAGTGACTGGGCTCAAAATGGAAAAGATGAGGGTATGGAAAGACATCATTATGACTCAGTAATGAAAATGGTTGATTTTGCATGTAAGGGTTTGTCAGAGTATTCTTTTATTGATGCTGGATGTGGAAATGGTTGGGTAATAAGACATCTTTCAGATGATGCTAAATGTTCTCTTGCAATAGGTGTCGATGGTTCTTCAAATATGATAAACAAGGCAAAGAGACTTGATAATAAGAATCAATATTATTGTGAAGATTTACTTAATTGGATTCCTTTAGAAAAAGTTGATATTGTTCATTCCATGGAGGTATTCTATTATTTTGAAGATCCTGCGCTTCTTATAGATCATATAACAAAAAACTGGATAAAAAAAGAGGGTAGACTTATTATGGGTATAGATTTTTATCTTGAAAATAAAGCTTCTCATTCATGGCCTCAAGAGTGTTGCATTACTATTATGAAGCTTCATTCTGAAAAGGAATGGAAAGGTTTTTTTGAAAAGGCAGGTTTAAAAAACGTTAAATCCTGGCGAAATGGACAAGATAAAGAATGGGGAGGGACCTTAATTGTTACTGGTACTAATTAATTTGTTGTAAGAAGATTTTTATTTGCTCTTCTAATAAACCCAAAAGTTTTTTATTTATTATACCACCATTATCAGAAAAGTTTTCTTCAAATTTAGGTAAGCTGAAGTTAGGTATGTCAAATTTACTCTGTAAAGAAAATCTTGACAAAGCAGCATTCATAACTGATTTACCTCCTCTTGAGCCATTTGATGCAGAGAGAAGTAAAATTGGTTTGTTGTTCCATACAATTTCTTCAATCACAGATATCCAATCATAAATATTTTTAAATGCAGCAGTATATGATCCGTTATGTTCTGCAAGCGATATAACTATACCGTCTGAAGATTTAATAAGGTTTTTAAATTCATATGCTTTTTCAGGAATACCATCAGTTCTTTTTCTATCATCACTATAAATTGGCATTTCATAGTCATTTAAATCAATAAGAATTGCCTCTTGAGGAGCTATTTTATTTGCTACAAAAGAGGCAAGTTTCTTATTTATTGAGTTGTTTGATGAAGATGCACCAAAAGCTAAAATTTTACTCATTATTTATTTCTGTGTGAACCATCACAAAACCCATCTGGGTCCTTAGTATTTCCACATCCACATTTTGATCTTTCGAAATTCATTTTATAGAGTTGTTAAGTTAATAGATAATTCGATATCATCATATATAAGTTTATCACCAAGATTTTCAAAAAATGATCCTGATCTAAACCTAACATCGTATTTTGACCTGTCAAATACAAGGTTTGCAGACCAACCATCCTCTGAGCTTATCATCTCAAAATTAACTGGGTGAGTAAAACCTTTAATCGCTAAATCTCCTAAGACATTCCATTTACCATCTGATATTAGTTCAGAACTATTAATTGATATAGTTGCTGTAGGATAGGATTCTACAGAAAAAAAGTCATCTGATTTTAAATGACCTTCTAATCTTGCTTTACTATCTCCTTCCATGTCTTGATTATTTATTGAAGTCATGTCAACAACAAACTGGCCATTAACAATTGAACCATTAGAAATCTCAAAAGTACCAGAAACAAAATCTAATGTTCCATAGTGAGAACTTGTCGATACTTCTCTACCTGTCCAAGTAATTTGGCTCTGTGTGTTATCTATATTATAAATATTGTCAGCTGTAGCAACACCTTGTGATTGCTGAGTACTAGCTTGATTTGGATTAGTATTACATGAAGCTAATACTATTAACATTATAAAAGTAAATAATTTTTTCATTTGTTTAAAATTTGTGTAAAACTAGAAAAATGAAAATTCGTGAAGAATAAACACTTTAGTTTTAATTATTATTTAACATCTTTTTTTAGTATTATAAAAAAAAGAGTAGTTTTGAAAAACAATAATAACAATTATTGAAACAAATTGTAACTCATTATTAAAAAGTAACTATCATATTGTAGTAATAACTTTGTAACTAATGAAAGAAAAAGTGTGTCCTGTATCTGAATTTACATCTATGGTAGGTGGTAAATGGAAATTAATAATCATTGACCGTCTTAGAAAAAAGGAATCTATAAGATTTGGGTTTTTAGCTGCAAGTATTGATAATATTTCTAGGAAAGTACTAACAGATCAACTAAAAGAGTTAATTAAAGATGGGTTAGTCCTAAGAGAACAGTATAATGAAATTCCTCCAAGAGTTGAATATTCCCTTACTAAAAAAGGCAAAAGTCTTTGTTCTGTATTCAAAAGTATTGATGAATGGATAGATGTAAAGTAAACTTTACAATAATAAAGTAAACTTTACTTTACATAATCTAAATTATATGTTATATGTAAAGTTTATTTTACAAAAATTTATATTATATTTGTAAAGTTTATTTTACAAATGTTAGTTAATAGGGTAAAAGATTATCGAAAAGGAAGAGGCTTAACACAAGAAGATTTAGCTTCAAAGACAGGTGTTAGCAGACAGACTATTATTTCAATTGAAAAAAATAAATTCATTCCAGGACTTGATGTTGCATTGAAAATTTCTTCTTCACTTGAAGTTAGCATTGACAAACTCTTTTATTTTGTTTAAATGAGAAGCACAGACGCAGTTATTTCTTGGGTTAACGGATCTGATAAAGAGTATAAAAATTTAGAAAAAATTTAACCAAGACAACTAACTGTAAAAAGTAGTATTTAAAGGACTAAAGGCTATAATTTTGAAATAACCGCGACCACTCTTTCAATCTCTTCCTCAGTATTATATAAAGAAACCCCAAGTCTTGTTACACCACCTTTCTGCTCTAACCCAAGTTTTTGAATTGCTTTCAAAGCATAGAAGTGCCCATCCCAAGCACATATATTTTCTGAAGCAAGAGCCTTACATATTTCTTGAGGCATATAATCAGTGTGAACAAATGACACAGTTGGTGTTCTGTTGGTATTTGAAAAATCTTTACCAACAACTTTAACCTTATTTAAACTATTTATAGATTCATAAAGCTGTTTGGCAAGTTCGAATTCATGACTGCTTATTTTTGAAAATGCATTTATTAGTTTATCCCTATATGAACTACCATCTCCTATATTAGCGATAAAGTCAATTGCAGCCGAGACTCCTGCGCTAGACGCGTGATTGAGGGTGCCTGTCTCAATTATATATGGCGCCTTCTGATCTTGAACCACCAAACGATCAGTTTCTAGATGTTCTAACAATCCTGGTTTGGAATATAAAAAGCCAACATGTGGGCCATAAAACTTATATGCAGAACATAGAAGAAAATCACACCCAAGCTCTTTTACATTAATTGAGAAATGAGGAGCATAGTGAACTGCATCAAGCAAGAACAAGCAGTTTTCTGGAAGAAAAGATTTAATCAATATAAAGTCATTCAAAGTTCCAATGGCGTTGGAAGACATCCCCATACAAACCATCACTGTTTTATCATTAATCTTATTTCTAAAATCTTCATAATCAAGTTCTCCGTTTTGAAGTAAGCTTACTTCAATCAATTTAACACCCACTTCCTCAAGAACTCTCCACGGACCCCTATTAGCCTCGTGATCTAATTCAGTTATAATAACCTCATCTCCTGAATTAAATTTTTTAGCTAAAGCTCTAGCAAGACTATAGTTTAAAGACGTCATGTTTTGACCAATAGAAATTGTATCAGGGCTTTCTGATCCAAGAAATTCAGACATTTTTAACCTTAAATCATCCATCACTATATCAGTCTCTTGACTAGTTATAAACTCACCATGAGTGTTAGCATTTGATCTAATATAATATTGTGAAATTGCTTCAATTACTTG
>JBELLF010000082.1:0-2729 GCA_042088875.1 Candidatus Marisimplicoccus framensis
TATTATCTACAAAATCAACTTCACGAATTTTTCCTTCATTCCAAAAGAACCATTTTCCAGTTTTTTTTCCCTTATCGTATTGTCCTGATACTGCCTTTCTTCCATCTTTGTTGAAACTAGCCCACTCACCATGAAGCTTTTTATTTTTTATAAAACCTTGCTGAAGAATATTTCCATCCTCATTATAGTATACTACTTTAAAAGTATTGATTCCTTCTTTAGTAACAATTTTTTTTTCTTGTGCACTCAAACTTGTAATGGAGAGAACAAAAAACATTAATATAATTCTCATAATCTTTTAAATTAATAACATAAAGTTAACTATAAATTAACAATAATCAAACTTTTACATAACATTAATTTAACATATGGACGTAATACATTGATAGTAAGGTAGTTATAAATTACTATATTATATCATTTATATCGTATTAGGTATAATGAGAACTTAATTCAGAGTATTATGAGCCACACATTAGACAGTCGTCATCTTCGTTCTCTTTGGATTGAGAGATAATTTGTTTTAGCTCTTCTGGTGATAATGGTTCAACAGCAACAGATTTTTCCTTGGATTTAGATTTAGCTGCTTTTTCTGTTCTGGTAATTTGAACTTCTTCAACTTTTTCTATTTCAGGTTCAAGTTTAATCTCTTCTGTTTTTTCAGGGACAGATTCTTTTTTCTTAAGTGTAAACTTGATTGCGTCGACAGCTGACTTAGTCCTTAAATAATACATTCCTGTTTTCAAACCAGATTTCCATGCATAGAAATGCATAGATGTGAGTTTTGACATTGTAGCACCTTCCATAAATAAATTAAGTGATTGTGATTGGTCAATGAAAAACCCTCTATGTCTAGCCATATCGATTATATCCTTCATACTCATCTCCCACACAGTTTTGTATAGCTCTTTTAAATGATCTGGAATACCTTCAATATCTTGAATTGATCCATTTGCAGCCATTAGATCTTGTTTCATATCTTCACTCCAAAGTCCTAATTCAACTAGGTCATTTAGTAAATGCTTGTTAACAATAATAAATTCACCAGATAAAACTCTTCTAGTATAAATGTTTGAAGTATAAGGTTCAAAACATTCATTATTTCCAAGAATTTGAGATGTACTTGCAGTTGGCATTGGTGCCACTAAAAGAGAGTTTCTCACACCATGCTTTAAAACATCTTTTCTTAATTTTTTCCAATCCCATCTACCACTTAAGTCATCATCTTCAACTCCCCACATATTATGTTGGAATTCACCTTTTGAAATTGGAGAGCCTTTATATGATTCATAAACTCCATCTTTTTTAGCTTCCTCAACTGAAGCATTAAGTGCAGCATAATAAATGGTTTCAAAAATTTCTTGATTTAGCTCTTTTGCTTCATCAGAAGTAAATGGCATCCTTAATAGAATAAATGCATCAGCTAAACCTTGAACACCAAGACCAACTGGCCTATGTCTAAAATTAGAGTTTTCAGCTTCTTTAACAGGATAGTAATTTCTATCAATAACTTTATTTAAGTTTTTGGTAACTCTAACAGTCACATCATATAATTTTTGATGATTAAACTCTCCATCTTCAACAAACATTGGAAGAGCAATTGAAGCAAGGTTACAAACAGCTATTTCATCTTTAGAAGTGTACTCTAGGATTTCAGTACATAAGTTAGAAGATCTTATTGTTCCAAGATTCTTTTGATTGGACTTTCTATTAGCAGAATCTTTATAGAGCATATATGGAGTACCTGTCTCAATTTGAGATTCAAGGATCTTCTCCCACAGCTCTCTTGCCTTAATTGACTTTCTTCCCTTTGATTGCTCTTCATATTTTAAATAAAGCTTATCAAACTCATCTCCGTGACAGTCATATAATCCAGGACACTCGTTAGGGCACAATAAAGTCCACTCTTCGTTGTTCTCTACCCTTTTCATAAATAGATCAGGAATCCACATAGCGTAGAATAAATCCCTTGCTCTCATCTCCTCTTTACCATGATTTTTCTTTAAATCAAGAAAATCATAAATATCAGAATGCCATGGTTCAATATAAATTGCAAAAGAGCCTTTTCTTTTACCACCTCCCTGATCGACATATCTTGCAGTATCATTAAAAACTCTTAGCATTGGTACGATTCCATTAGATGTACCATTTGTTCCTGATATATATGATCCTGTAGATCTTATATTGTGTATTGATAGACCAATTCCTCCAGCAGATTGAGAAATTTTAGCCGTCTGTTTCAATGTATCATAAATTCCGTCAATACTGTCATCTTGCATGGTTAACAAGAAACATGAAGACATTTGTGGTTTAGGTGTACCTGCATTAAATAAAGTTGGAGTTGCATGAGTAAAATATTTTTTTGACATTAACTCGTATGTATCAATAACTGAATCAATATCTTCAAGATGAATACCTACTGAGACTCTCATTAACATATGTTGTGGTCTTTCAACTATCTTTCCGTTAATCTTTAAAAGGTACGATCTTTCAAGAGTTTTAAATCCAAAATAATCATAACCAAAATCTCTATTATAAATGATTTTTGAGTCAAGCAACTCTGCATTTTTACTAATCACTTTGTATACTTCATCTGATAATAATGGAGCTTTTTTACCCGTAATTGGGTTAACATATGCGTGAAGATCCTTCATTGTATCAGAGAAGGACTTCATGGTATTTTTATGTAAGTTTGAGACAGAAATTCTTGCTGCAAGAGATGCATAATC
>JBELLF010000083.1:0-2710 GCA_042088875.1 Candidatus Marisimplicoccus framensis
TTCGTTTTAACACGAGAAAAGAGGTTTTATCTCTATATCATCCAATAAACACAAATCTTCCTAAACTCAAAGAAAAAGCAAAAGCAAAAAAAGATCTAAACTTGAAAGACTATAAATATGTCACATTTGTTGGACTTATTAGAAAATATAAAGGTGTTCAAACATTCATAAAGTCTATTAATTATATAAACGATGATAATATAAAATTTATAATTGCTGGAGAGTTCTATGATTCATTTAATGAATGTAAACAATTAGTTAATGAACTTAATCTTAGCGAAAAAATAATAATTGACAATAACTTCCTTGAGCTTGATAGGATAAGAGATTATATATGTGCAAGTGAATTAATAGTTCAGCCTTATACAAATGCTAGTCAAAGTGGAATTACTCCCCTCGCATACTTCTATAACAAACCTCTTGTTGTTTCAAAAGTTAGAGGATTAAAAGAAATTATAAATAAGGATCAAAGCGGCGAAGTATTTGACAGATCTCCTAAAAATTTAGCAAAAGCTATTTTAAATTGTATTGAGGAAAAAAGAAATCAACTATATGTTTCAAATATTATAAAAGCAAAAAATTATTATTCTTGGTCAACTTTTATTGAAAAAGTTAAAGTTATATAAGTATATTTTATACAACACTATTGCATTTACAGTCCCAAAAATTGCACCTACTAAAATATCAATTGGGTAATGTACACCAAGGTAAATTCTACTATAGGAAATCAAAAATGCATATATAGAAAATATCAGAATAAATAATCTATTTGATGATCTTAATAATAAACCAAAAAAGATTGCCAATGAAAAAGAATTTGACGCGTGAGCTGAAAAGAATCCATATCTTCCACCACATGACTCTTTCACTAGCCTTAATGAGTCAGAAATTAATTCATTATAACAAGGTCTATGCCTTTGAAAGGAATCTTTAAATAAATTTGAAGTTTGATCTGAAATGGTTATTAGTAGAGCTATAGCAATAATTAAACGAAATAAAATTTTAATCCTTTTGTTGCTATTAATTGAGTATATGTATACAATTAGAACAAGTAAATAAGTTATCACATTGGCTTCATTTTTTGAAAGAAATATCCAGAAATTATCAAAATATGGGTTACCTAGATTATTGAGGTATAAGAATAAGTCTAAATCAAGTTTTAAAATTTCCTCAATCATTGAGTCTTATTATTTTTCTAGAAAGATAATTAAATCTTAAAAAAAGAAATAAAGAGGAAGAAAATAAACCAGACAATAGTCCTAGCCATATTCCAACCATTGATAAACTTGAATAGAAGCCAAGATAATATGATATTGGAAATCCAATAACACCATATGAAAGAAAAATAATTATAGCAGGCTTATTAACATCCTGCATTCCTCTTAAAGCTCCAAGAACAACTGCTTGTATACCATCAAAGAGCTGGAATACTCCTGCCACAATTAATAATTTTGATGCAATCTCTAATACTTGATTTACATCAGTTAAATTTGAAGGGTTATTGAGGTCCAAGTAAAGAAGAGGTAAAGAATCATTAAAAAGTAAAAAAATCATACAAAAAACTACATCAATAGATATTATAAGTAGAATAGTTGATAAAGCAACTTCTCTTAATTTTATATAATTCATCATACCTCTTTGATTACCTACTCTAATCATAGCTGCAACTCCAACACCTAAAGCAACCATATATGTCATTGAAGATAGGTTAAGAGCAATCTGATTAGCAGCTTGATGATTTTTACCAATGAATCCTGACATCCAAACTGCAGATATAAAGAACATTACCTCAAAAAAACTATGAAGAGCGGATGGAAGACCTAGATAAAGAATTTTTTTCAATCTTTTAATCTCTAGTTTAGAAGGGAAAAATCTTTTAATATAAACAGATAGTTTCTTATGAAGTCTCAAATAAAAAATAATAAAAAATAGCATACAGAATCTAGCTATTAAAGTACCTATTGCTGCCCCCTCTACCCCAAGCTTTGGAAATATCCAATAACCAAAAATTAGAAAGAAGTTTAAAGCAACATTGATGATATTTCCTACAATGGTTGAATACATTGCAGCTCTTGTAAAAGACATACCATCAGCAAATTGTCTAAAGGCTTGGAAGTTTACTGTAGCTATTAGAGATATCGATACCCAAAAAAGATATGGCGAAGCAAGTTCAACGACCTCTTGTGGTTGATTCATTGAATATAATAGATTCCTGTTTAAAAAAACTATTAAGAAAAGTATTATTCCTAAAAATAAGCAGATTAAAAAACTATGCTCAAATATTTTTGATATATCATTATTTTTTTTTGCGCCGTCTGCTTCAGCAACCAAAGGAGTAATTGCCTGAGAAAACCCAATACCTAGAGACATTGCAATGAAAACAAAACTATTTCCTAAAGATATAGCAGCAAGCTCAGCAGTACCTAGCTGTCCTACCATTACATTATCAATAAATTGAACAAATGTATGGCCTAGCATACCTATCATTACCGGGTATGCTAACTTTAGGTTATACTTGAATTCTCTACTGTAATTTCTGAACCTTTTAATTATTTGGTTCATGATTAGAGCTTATAATTATCCATAAGATAGATTATAGAAGCCATTGCAGCAGCTCCAAGTTCTAATTCACGCTTGTTAACTTTATCAAAAGTATCAGATGCAGCATGATGATAATCAAAATATCTTTGAGGGTCTGGCCTTAATCCAG
>JBELLF010000001.1:0-68376 GCA_042088875.1 Candidatus Marisimplicoccus framensis
CACGTTGACAGATTAGCAATCTGCTCCATTACCACTCTGGCACCTCTCCAAAAAGATTTACAAATTTAGCTAAAAAATTGACCTAAGAAAGAATAATTTATTCTTGTTGATCTAATAAATTTTTCATTTCTACATATCCGGGATTATCACCTAAGGTTCCATATATGTTCATTAAAGTTCTTATAGCTTCAATATTATTGTTAATAGCAATTAAATCCTTTAAAATAGGTACACATTGTTTATATAAGTCCTCTCTTAGGTTTTTAAGTTCATCATATCTTAGGTTGTCAGCTCTTGATGTTCCTAAGTTATTCATCTCATTTACAATATTTTGTTCGCCATCCAAGATAAGAGCTACAAGATTGAGATAACTATTCTCGTTACTAGGATCTAATTCAATTGATTTTTCATAATAAGAAACTGCAGCTTCCTTTTCACCTAATTCAACACTTACTACACCTAAATTATAATATAGAACTGCGTTATTAGGTTCCTTTTCAATTGCTTCTGCCATAGCTAATTTAAAAGCCTCTTTATTGTCTAATTCAAAATATATATTTGCAGCAGTAATTATAAGTCCTACATCATCGGGATTTGATGCTCTAGCAGCTTCTATAGCAGCAAGAGCTTTATCATTTTGCTCTAACTCTTTATAAATTAATGCAATATTTTTAACAATTTCTGGAAATTTAGATTCAGTTTCTTCTTCTCTTGGATCAGAATAATCTTTAGATTTTTGTAATAAATTAAATTCAGTTTCAGAATTTATTTCAATTTCATTTCCTGATGCTACTTCAGTAATATAAAATTTGGTTTCAATTCCTTCATATTTGATATCCTGTAACATCAAATAATATTCAAGGGCAAGATTATAATCCATAGAGTTAACTGCAGATGAAGCAGCATAATAGAGATATTCCTGATTTACATCAGGATTTAAATCGTATACCATTTTAAGTTTTCTTGCAGCCTCTGAAAAGTTTTCAGTCTCATTGTCTCCAACAGCACTTGTAATAATAGCAGTTTCAAGTTTAGATAATTCTGGAGTTAGAATTTGGTCACTAGTTCCCAAATTTCTTGACATATCAAATGCTTTAATTGCTAAGTCAAAATCTTCCATGGAAGTATGAATTTTTCCATATAAAAACATAACCTGAGAATTAATTTTATCATCACTAGAATCGAATAGTCCTTTTGAAGAATCTAATAAGTCTATAGCTGATGAATATTCACCGGATTCATAAAATTTATTAGCATTCCTTAATTCCTTTTTTTGACCATATGAAGATGATACAAAAAGGAGTAACGTATATAAAATTAGTTTTTTCATTATTTATTATTTAATCAATTGTGTCACCTGTAAATTCAATATCCTCTAAATCTTCGATTTCGTCCTCGTCTTTCATTACCTTGGCTACTGCTGCAATACTATCACCTTCTTTAATACTTATCACTTTTACACCTTGGGTGGCTCTACCCATTACTCTTAAGTCTTCTACCTCCATTCTTATAGCAATACCTGACTTATTTATAATCATTAGATCATCATTATCAGAAACACTTTTTAAAGTTACTAATTTACCAGTTTTTTCAGTTATAGATATTGTTTTTACACCTTTACCACCTCTATTAGTTAGTCTATAATCCTCAAGGGAGGATCTTTTACCATATCCATTCTCAGAAACAACAAGAATATTAGCATCCATGTCATTAACTGATACCATACCAACAACTTCATCTTTTTTATCTTTCAATCTAATACCTCTAACACCTGACGCATTCCTTCCCATTGGCCTTGTTTTATTTTCTTCAAACCTAATTGCCTTTCCAGATTTCACTGCTAACATTATCTGGCTATTGCCATTTGTTAGCTTTGCTTCTAATAATTCATCTTCATCTTTGATTGTAATTGCATTAATACCATTTGATCTAGGCCTAGAATATTGTTCTAGAGACGTCTTTTTTACCTGTCCCATTTTTGTAGCCATAATTACATAGTGACTATTTACATAATCCTCGTCTTTTAAATCTTGAGTACATATAAAGGCTTTAACCTTGTCATCTTGCTCAATATTTATTAAGTTTTGGATTGCTCTACCTTTAGAATTTTTTGAACCCTCAGGGATTTCATAAACTCTCATCCAAAAACACTTTCCCTTCTGAGTAAAAAATAACATATATTGGTGATTTGTACCAACGAATAGATCCTCAAGGAAGTCCTCATCTCGAGTCTTAGTGGCCTTTTGACCAACACCACCTCTGTTTTGCGTTTTGTACTCAGTTAATGGTGTTCTTTTAATGTAACCAGCATGCGAAATGGTAATAACAACCTTTTCATTTGGAATAATATCCTCGACTCTAAAATCTCCTCCAGCATACTCAATTATAGATCTTCTTTCATCGCCATACTTTTCTTTAATTTCGTGTAATTCTTCCTTAATTAAACTCATTCTCAAAGGCTTACTATCGAGTAATTCTTTATAGTCTTTAATAGTTTTCTGAAGATCATCATACTCCTCTCTCAATTTACTTTGCTCAAGACCGGTTAGTTGACGTAATCTCATTTCAATAATTGCTTTTGCTTGAGTTTCAGAAAGGTTATATTTTTTTTCTAATTTAAGTCTTGCTTCTTCAGCATTTGATGATTTTTTAATTAAACTTATTACATCATCAATATTATCACTAGCAACTATAAGACCTTCTAATATATGAGCTCTCTGTTCAGCTTTTTTAAGTTCAAAAGTTGTCCTTTTAACAACGACATCATGTCTGTGATCTACAAAATGATGGATCAAATCCTTAAGATTCAAAAGCTGAGGTCTTCCATTAACTAATGCAACATTGTTAACACTAAAAGATGATTGCAGTGGAGTGAATTTATATAGTTTATTAAGGACTATGTTAGGAATAGAGTCCCTCTTTAAAACATATACTATTCGCATTCCTTTTCTGTCTGATTCATCTCTTATAGTTGAAATACCTTCAATTTTTCCATCATTAATTAATTCAGCTGTTTTTCTTATCATTTCAGCTTTATTAACTAAATAAGGAATTTCTGATACAATTATACACTCTCTATCATTTACATTCTCAATAACAGCTTTACCTCTCATGACTACTCTACCTTTTCCAGTGTGAAAAGCTTCTTTTACTCCATCATAGCCATAAATAGTTCCACCAGTAGGAAAATCTGGCGCCTTTATATACTGAATTAATTCATCAATCGTTATATCATTATTTTCTATAAACTTTATAATACCATCAATAACCTCAGATAGATTATGAGGAGGCATATTTGTAGCCATTCCAACGGCTATACCCGAAGCACCATTTATTAACAATGCTGGAACTCTAGTTGGAAGAACTGTAGGCTCCATGATTGTATCATCGAAGTTTAATTGAAAGTCAACTGTTTCTTTATCAATATCAGAGAGAAGATCTTCTGAAATTTTTTTCATTCTAGCTTCAGTATATCTCATTGCTGCAGGACTATCGCCATCAACAGAACCAAAATTACCTTGACCATCAACTAAAATATATCTAAGACTCCATTCTTGAGCCATTCTAACCATGGTGTCATAAACTGAACTATCCCCATGAGGATGATATTTACCCATAACATCTCCAACTATTCTTGCAGATTTTTTATATGATGATGAAGATCTTACACCCATTTCATTCATTCCAAAAAGAACTCTTCTATGAACTGGTTTTAAACCGTCTCTTACATCAGGTAAAGCCCTAGAAACAATAACCGACATCGAGTAATCGATGTAGGCTGACTTCATTTCATCTTCGATTTTTATAGGGATAAGCTTTTCTTTTTCCATAGGCTAGAATATAATTGCTAAAATAAATAAATGCCCAGTATTTTGGCTAAATTTTTAAATATAAAAAAGCATTATTTATTAACATTATCGATTGAAAAGTTTTATGATTAAATAAACAATTAGTATAAGCAATTTCTTTGTTAATTTATATTAATGGCATATTTTAGTATTAAAATATTAGTTAAATGGATGATAATTTTTCTTCAAGAGTTAAAGATGTTATTTCTTACAGTAAAGAAGAGGCTCTTAGATTAGGCCATAAACAGATTGGCACTGAGCACCTATTGCTTGGAATTTTAAGAGATGGTGGAGGTAAGGCTATCTCAATCTTAAACTCAATTGATATAAATCTTGATGAATTAAGAAAAAAAATTGAAATTTTAAATCCTGCAATTATTGATAGTTCATCTTTAAAACTAAATGAAAAGAAAAATCTTCATTTAACTAGGCAAGCTGAGAGAGCTTTAAAAACTACTTTTCTAGAAGCTAAATTATTTCAAAGTACAAATATTAATACTGCCCACTTACTTTTGTGTATTCTAAGAAATGACAATGATCCATTAACTAAAATTTTAAGTAAAATGGACATAAGTTATGATAATGTAAAAGAGAAGTTTAAGGCTATGATCAATGAATCAGGCTCAGATGAAATAGTTGATTATTCCTCTTCTTCCTCATTCCCAGATGAAAAAGACGATTCTGACGAAGCTTCTAATAATCCATTTTCATCAACTCAAAAAACTAAGTCATCATCAAATACAAAAACTCCAGTTCTTGATAATTTTGGTAGAGATATTACAGCTCTAGCAGAAAAGAATCAATTAGATCCAGTAATAGGAAGAGATAAAGAAATTCAAAGAGTATCTCAAATTTTAAGTAGAAGAAAAAAAAACAACCCTCTACTAATTGGTGAGCCTGGAGTTGGTAAATCTGCTATTGCAGAAGGACTTGCATTGAGAATTATAGAAAAGAAAGTCTCCAGAGTTTTATACGGAAAAAGAGTTATCACTCTTGATCTTGCTAGCCTAGTTGCTGGCACAAAATATAGAGGTCAATTTGAAGAAAGAATGAAAGCTGTCATGAATGAGCTTGAAAAAAACAGAAATATAGTTTTATTTATTGATGAGATTCACACTATTGTTGGTGCAGGCGGAGCCACTGGTAGCCTTGATGCATCAAACATGTTTAAACCTGCTCTTGCAAGAGGTGAAATTCAATGTATTGGAGCAACAACATTGAATGAATACAGTCAACACATCGAAAAAGATGGTGCTCTAGAAAGAAGATTTCAGAAAATTCTTGTCGAAGAAACAAGTAAAGATGAAACTGTTGAAATATTAAGAAATATTAAAGATAAATATGAGTCTCACCATAACGTTAATTATACTGATGAAGCTCTTATTGCTTGTGTCGAGTTATCTCAAAGATACATAACTGACAGATTCCTTCCTGATAAGGCTATTGATGCGTTAGATGAAGCTGGCTCAAGAGCTCATATTAATAATATGGAAGTTCCAGAAGAAGTTGTATTAATGGAAAAACAACTTGAGGATGTAAGAGAACTAAAAAATTCAGTTGTCAAAAAACAGAAATACGAAGAAGCTGCTAAATTAAGAGATGATGAAAAAAGAGTTGAAAAAAAGTTGGTCGAAGCACAGAATAGATGGCATGAGGACTCAAAATTAAACAGAATAAAAGTTGATGAAGATCAAATTGCTGATGTAGTATCAATGATGACTAATATTCCCGTAAATAAAATCTTATCTACTGAAAGAAATAAGCTATCAAAACTTGAAAAAATTATAAAGGATAAAATTATAGGACAAGATGAAGCTGTTTCTAAAGTTGTTAAATCAATCCAAAGAAATAGAGCTGGATTAAACTCTCCTAATAGACCGATTGGTTCATTTATTTTTCTTGGTCAAACTGGAGTTGGAAAGACTCAACTTGCAAAAGTATTAGCATCAGAGATCTTTGAATCTGAAGAAAACCTCATAAGAATCGATATGAGTGAGTACATGGAGAAATTTTCTGTTTCAAGACTTATTGGTGCACCCCCAGGTTATGTTGGATACGAAGAAGGTGGTCAGCTAACTGAAAAAGTCAAGAGAAGACCGTACTCTGTTGTTCTATTTGATGAAATTGAAAAAGGACATCCTGACATTTATAGTATGTTACTTCAAATTCTTGATGATGGATTTTTAACTGACAGTGTTGGAAAAAAAATTAATTTTCAAAATACCATTATTATCATGACTTCAAACATTGGAGTCAAACAAATAAATGATTTTGGGGTTGGGGTTGGATTTGAGACTAAATCATCATTGGATCAAACCTCTAATGTTGAACAAAAAGTTATTCAAAGAGCACTTAAAAATACATTTGCTCCAGAATTTCTAAACAGAATTGATGACTTTATTATATTTAATTCTTTATCTATCAAAGAAATTAATAAAATTGTTGCAATCGAGTTAGGTAAATTAAAAGAAAGAGTTTATGGTATAGGTTATGATTTGTCAATATCTCAAAAAGCTAAGTCTTTTATATGTGAAAAGGGATTTGATCAAAAAAACGGTGCTAGACCATTAAACAGAATGATTCAAAAATACATTGAAGATCTTATTGCTGAGAATTTAGTTTCTAATAAAATTAAACAGGGTGATAAATTACTTATAGACCATAAACCTGAAGATGACCATTTAACTTTATTAATAAACAAAAAAGAGACGGCCTCTTGAAAGTTCTAAAATTTGGCGGCACATCAGTCGCTGATTCAAAATCCATAAATAATGTAATCTCAATTCTTAAGAATAATGATGAAGCATTATTTATAATTGTTTCTGCATTAGGAGGTATAACAAACCTTCTTCAAAAATGTATTGTTTCAAAAGGTAAATCAGTTGATGGAATAATTAATGAAATTGAAAAAAGACATCTTGAGGTAATAGATAATCTTTCTAGTTTAGATAAACAAAGCTCGCTTAAAAGCTTCCTAAAACAGAATTTAAATGAGCTTGAAGATATTCTTGATGCCATCTCAACTATTGATGAAGTAACCAACAAAATAATTTCAAAAGTTTTAACACTTGGTGAAATTTTATCTAGTAGTATTATTTATGAAATCCTCAAACAGAAAGGATTTAACATATCATATATTGATTCTAGGGACTTAATTTTTACTAAAAATTTTAATAATAATCAAGTTTTAGATTCAAATAAAACTTCAATTTCAATTAAAAATAAAATCAGTCTAATCAAATCTAAATTGGTTATCGCACCTGGATATATTTGCTCCAATGAAATGGGTGAAACCTCAAATCTAGGAAGAGGTGGTTCAGACTATAGTGCAGCAATCTATGCTAAATATCTTAATGCAAAAGTATTAGAAATTTGGACTGATGTCAGTGGTGTATTTAGTGCAAATCCAAAAATTGTAAAAAAAGCGTTTCCAATAGAATTTCTATCTTACAAAGAAGCAATGGAACTTTCATTCTTTGGGGCTAAAGTTATCTACTTCCCTACTTTGCAATCCTTAATCGAAGATAATATTCCAGTTTTTATAAAAAATACATTTGATCCAACTGCAGACGGTACATGTATTTCAAATTCTACAAAACTTCATAATGATGAAATTGTTAAAGGAATAAGTCATATTGAAAATATTTCTATTTTAAATTTTGAAGGTTCTGGTATGGTAGGAGTTCCTGGCTTTTCAAAAAGATTTTTTGAATCATTATCATCTAATCAAATAAATGTTGTAATGATTACTCAAGCCTCATCTGAGTTTTCAATTTGTATTGCAATAAATTCAAATGATGCACAACTTGCCAAACAAGTAATTGATAAAGAATTTGAATTTGAAATATCTCAAAAAAGAATTAATGAATCTCAGATTGAGTCAAATCTTGCTAATATAGCTATAGTTGGAGATAAAATGAAAAGTGAAAAAGGAATCAGCGGAAAGTTATTTAGCTCACTTGGTAATAATAACATTAATGTAAGAGCAATTGCTCAAGGTGCTTCAGAAAGAAACATATCTATAATTATTGATGAAACTAATGCAAAAAAAGCTTTAAATGCATTACATGAAAGCTTCTTTGAGAAAGATTTAAGAGAGATACATATTTTTATAACTGGTGTTGGTAATGTTGGGGGTTATTTAATTCAGCAAATTAAAAATCAAAAAGATTTTATTTCAAAAAATCTAGGATTAAATCTTAAAGTTTTAGGTATATCTAATTCAAAAAAAATGTTGATATCTAAGGAGGAGATAGATCTTAAAAATTGGTCCGAATTTTTAGATAATTCTAACACCAAAGCTGATAAGGATTTATTTCAAAAAACTATTATTGAATTAAATAGAAGAAATAGCTTGTTTGTTGATAATACAGCTAGCGAAATAATACCATTAACCTATAACGATTATTTAAAAAATGGGGTTGGAATAATCACTTGTAATAAAATATCAAACTCTGGCACACTAAATGTATATAAAGAATTAAGAGAATTATCAAGGAGACATAATTCACCTTTCTTTTATGAAACAAATGTTGGAGCTGCACTACCAGTTATTAGTACTCTGAAAAACTTAATTAATTCTGGAGATAAGGTATTAAAGATTGAAGCAGTTTTATCTGGCACACTAAATTATATTTTTAATAATTTCCAAGAAGAAAACACTTTCCATGATATTGTTTCTAAAGCAGTTGATCTTGGATACACTGAACCTGACCCAAAAATTGATTTGTGTGGTATTGATGTATGCAGAAAAATATTAATTCTTGCTAGAGAAAGTGGATTTAACCTTGAATATGAAGATGTTAAAAAGAATCATTTCTTACCAGATGAATCAATAAACACATCCTCTAATGATGAATTTATTTTATCTCTAAAAAGCAACAAAGCCCATTTTAATAAAATCTTAAATGAAGCTAAAGAAAAAAACTGTAGATTAAAGTTTGTTGCAAAACTAGATAATGGTAATGCTAGTGTTGGATTAGAAGCTGTTTCAGTTGATCACCCATTTTATAATCTCGTTGGTAGTGATAATATAACAGTTTTTTACACAGAAAGATATAAAGACTCACCCTTAGTTGTTAAAGGGGCAGGTGCTGGTGGAGAGTTTACTGCATCTGGAGTTTTTGCTGATATTATCAAAGCAAGTCAAGAAAATGGATAGAATCAAAGTTTTTTCACCAGGTAGTATTACAAATTTATCATGTGGATATGATGTACTTGGAGTTTGTCTTGAAAATAGAGGTGATGAAATTGAAGTTTACAAAACTATGTCTAGGGGTATAGAAATAGAATCTATAGATAATTATAATATATCCAATAAAATTGATGAAAATGTTGCTGGAATTGCTGCTCAAGCTATGTTAAAAAATATTGACATAGACTTTGGTTTTAAAATAATCATAAACAAAGGGATTAAGCCTGGAAGTGGAATTGGAAGTTCTGCTGCAAGTTCTGCTGGTACAGTTTATGCTATTAATCAACTTCTAAATTCACATTTTGACAATTTAGATTTAGTTAGGTTCTCTATGGAAGGTGAAAATTTTGTTAGTGGATCCTATCATGCAGACAATGTTGCACCCATTATTTTAGGTGGAATAACTTTAGTGAGATCTATTTCTGATCTAGATATTATTAAACTTCCTTCTCCCAAGTCTTTAGAATTAATAATTATCAGGCAAAATATTGAAATAAAGACTTCAGATTCTAGAAGAGTTGTTAAGAAAAAAGTAACAATTGAGAAGATGGTACAACAATCTGCTAATTTAGGTGCTTTTATAAGTAGTTTATACTCAGAAGATTTTGACCTAATGTCAAGAAGTGTGGTAGATGAAATTGTAGAACCTGATAGATTTATGTTAATCCCTGAATTTGAGTCAATAAAAAAAATTTCAACTGAATCTGGCGCTTTGTCTAGTGGTATTTCTGGTTCAGGCCCCTCCATATTTGCCTTATCAAATAATAGTGAAACTTCCAAAATTATTCTTAATAACATATGCAGTCATTTAGATAAAGTAAAAATTGATTACGATAGCTTTATTTCTAAAGTAAATCCAAAAGGAATCAAAATATTAGATTAGATGAAATACATTAGCTTAAATCATAACTCAGCACCAACATCTTTTAGGAATGCTGTAATAAATGGTTTAGCTCCTGATAAAGGTCTTTATTTTCCTGAAAAAGAGATATGTTTATCTAATAAATTATTAGAGTCATTAAATGAAATTGAAGAAATAGAGCTTTGCTATGAGGTTATAAAAGAATTTATTGGAGACGAAATACCAAAAAACAGATTAATAGATATTATAGGTAATACAATTTCATTTGAAATTCCTTTAAAAGAAATTGAAAATTCGATTTATTCTTTAGAATTATTTCATGGACCTACCCTAGCATTTAAGGATGTAGGTGCAAAATTCATGGCATTATGTTTAGATTATTTTAAAGATAATAATAGCTCAAAAAAAATCACTGTTTTAGTGGCTACATCTGGAGATACTGGAGGAGCTGTTGCAAATGGATTTCTTGGTACAAAAGATATTGATGTCTGTATATTGTATCCCAAGGGTAAAATAAGTGAAGTACAAGAAAAGCAAATTACTACAAATGGTTCTTTCGTTCAGGCAATTGAAGTTGAAGGTGATTTTGATTTATGCCAATCAATGGTAAAAATCGCATTTAATGACTACGATATAAATAACAAAGTATCGTTAACCTCAGCTAATTCTATAAATGTTGCAAGATGGCTACCTCAAATGTTTTACTATTTTTTAGCATCTAAAAGGATAGAAAATAATTATCCTAATATTTTCTCAGTTCCAAGTGGTAATTTTGGTAATATATGTGCTGGTATTTTGGCAAAGTCAATGGGCCTTCCTGTTGAGCATTATGTTGCATCTACAAATATTAATGATACTATTCCAAGGTATATTAAAGAAGGGATTTATGAACCACTAAAAACTAAAAGTACAATTTCCAATGCTATGGATGTTTCTGAACCAAGCAACTTTATAAGAATTCAGAAGATATTTAAAAATGATTTACAGAATATAAAGAAAAATATCTCCGGATATAGTTTTGATGATAAATCAACAATGGATTGTATTAGAAAATTATATCAAGACAATAACTACATTGCAGATCCTCATACTGCAATTGGATACCTTGGACTAAAAAAATATCTTCAAGAAAACAACATAAGAAACTGTAATGGTATATTTGTTTCTACAGCTCATCCGATTAAATTCAAAGATACTGTTGAGAATAGTATAGACTCACAAATTGAATATCCAGATTCAATCAAATCAATAATGAACAAAGAGAAAAGTACTCTGACAATGAAAAGCTACTCAGAGCTTAAAGAATATCTACTACAAAAAGATTAATTATTTATATCTGGTAATACTAATTGGTTTAGTGGACTATCTTGAGCCATTATCACTTCAATCTCATCTGACCTTCTAGGTGCATCAATAGAAAGATTTACAGGACCAGAGCTTGTAATTAAAATATCATCTTCAATTCTAACACCAATATTCCACCATTTTGGGTCTGTATTACTGTTTTTAGGAATATATATACCTGGTTCGACTGTTATAACCATGTTTTCTATTAAGTCCCTTGAGCCAGGATCATGGACATCAAGACCAATATGATGAGAAACTCCATGAGGATAATATTTTCTAGCTTCTCTAAAATCATTGATTATCCCCAAATCAATAAGTCCTTTTGCAATTATATCATAGCTTTTTAAGTATATATCATTGAAGCTATTGCCAATGATTGCTTCTTTAATTGCCTCTTCTTGAGACTTATATACAAGGTCATAGATTTTTTTTTGTTCATTGTTGAATTTACCGTTAACTGGTATTGTTCTGGTTACATCTGCAGTGTAACCCCTATATTCAGCACCAACATCCATTAAAATAAGTTTATCCTTTATATCCAAATCCTCATTTGTCACATAATGTATCATGCATGCATTACCCCCTGCCCCAACAATAGAATTATATCCTTCATGAGCAGCACCATATTTTCTATAGATAAATTCATGAATTCCCTGAACTTCTCTCTCTGTCATGTCATTATGAATCGCTCTCATTACCTCAATTTGAGCAAGAGCTGATATTCTAATAGCTTTTGTTAAGAGCTCGATCTCTTGGGGATCTTTTGTTTGCCTTAGCTTAGACATTATTTGATTAATTGAACTACTAAAAAACTCTTTATTTAAATCTCCAAGCATGTCAGATTCTTTTTTACTTACTATCTCTTGAAACTTATTTTGAATGTCAAAAAGATCATATTTATCGTCTTTAAAGTCTCTAACATCATCTCGAATATTAGTATTTAAAATATTTGTAAAGTTTTCTAT
This sequence comes from Candidatus Marisimplicoccus framensis, assembly GCA_042088875.1. Lineage (GTDB taxonomy): Bacteria > Bacteroidota > Bacteroidia > Flavobacteriales > Flavobacteriaceae > Marisimplicoccus > Marisimplicoccus framensis_A. The sequence continues at coordinate 12,217 of JBELLF010000001.1, forward strand.
TGGGATTGTATTTTCAATAAATTCAGACCTAAGTTTTACTCTATCAAATGACATCTTCTTAGCACCTTTTATACCCAATCTTCTTCCATCCCACATTTCACGGTATTCATTTCTCTCTCTTACATACATAATCTCATTGTATGATCCATCACTATCAAATTGATCATCTTTAAAAATTACAAGAACACCATGGGGTTCTCTCCATCCTGTTAAATAATAAAAATTAGGATCTTGATGATACATGTAGTCAGTATCGTTTGATCTTTTCATAATTGGTGAAGTGAAAATAAATGCAATACTATTTGTGGGCATTAGAGATCTAAATTCTTGTCTTTTTTTCTTGTGAAATTCAGGACCTAAATCATCAAAGTATTCTTGAGTATATGTATAATTAATAGACAATAAAATCAATAGTAAAAAAAGAGTATTTTTGAATCTCATGTTTATAAATTTTAACCCAAATTAATGAAAAAAACAGTTTTATTAGATAAGCATATAAAATTAGGAGCAAAAATTGTTGATTTTGCTGGTTTTAAGATGCCGATAAGTTATAGCTCAGTGACTGACGAGCATAATCATGTTAGAGAAAATATTGGAGTATTTGATGTTTCTCACATGGGTGAGTTTGAGATATCAGGTAAGAATTCCGATAGGTTTATTCAATTCATTTGTTCTAATGATATCATGAAACTCAAACCAGGTAAAGCTCAATATAACTGTTTGGTAAATCATAGAGGAGGAATAATTGACGACTTGATAGTTTACAAAATAGAAGAAGAAAAGTTTTTATTGGTTGTTAATGCCTCTAACATAGATAAAGACCTTAATTGGATCAAAAGTCTAAATAAAGAGTATAATTGTTCGATTAATAATTTATCAGACAAAACATCTCTTCTTGCTGTTCAAGGACCAAAGGCTAACTTATTATGTGAGAGATTTACCAAAGAAGATTTAGAGTCTTTATCTAACTATTCATTTTTAATGGGAACATTTGCTGGGATTGATAATGTAATAATATCAAAGACAGGTTACACAGGATCAGGAGGTTTTGAATTATATGTATCTAATGATAATGTTGAGCACATTTGGGATGAACTTTTTAGTGTTGAAAATCTTGAAGTTAAGCCTATAGGTCTTGCTGCTAGAGATACATTAAGACTAGAAATGGGTTATTGTCTCTATGGAAACGATATAAATGAATCAGTAACTCCAATTGAGGCAAGCCTCGGGTGGATAACAAAAGTAGATACAAATTTTATTGGTTCTAAGTCAATTAAAAAACAAATTGAAAATGGAATTAAGAAAAAATTAGTTGGATTTGTAATTAATGATAAAGGTATTCCAAGAAAAGGTTACGAAATTTTTGATGAATCAGAAAAGCTAATTGGAGAAGTAACTTCTGGGACATTTTCTCCAGTTCTTAAGAAAGGTATTGGTCTTGCATACATAGAAAAATATATATCTTCAAAAGAAATTTATCTAAAGATTAGAAACAATTTCATCAAATTAGAGGTTGTAAAAACTCCGTTTATATAAATTATGGGAAGGGCATTTGAATTTAGAAAAGCGAGAAAAATGAAAAGATGGTCAAACATGGCCAAAACTTTCACAAGGATTGGAAGGGAGATAATAATAGCAGTAAAGGAGTCAGGTCCTGATCCATCTTCAAATTCAAGATTAAGAGCTATCATTCAAAATGCAAAGGCAGTTAATATGCCCAAGGATAATATAGAAAGAGCAATTAAGAAAGCATCAGAAAAAAGTACAGATAATTTCAAAGAAATATTATTAGAAGGGTATGCTCCTCATGGTATTGCAATTCTAGTTGAAGCTGCAACAGATAACAATAACAGAACTGTTGCAAACATAAGGAGTTATTTTAATAAGTGTGAAGGAAATCTTGCCACTTCAGGGTCAGTAGATTTTTTATTTAATCATTTGTGTTTTTTTCAAATTAAAAATTTAGGAATTGATACAGAAGAGCTCGAACTAGATTTAATTGATTTTGGTATAGTAGATTTTAATATCCAAGATGATGAGATTAACATTACAGCAAATTTTGAAGATTTTGGATCATTGCAAAAAGAGTTAGAGAGGCGTAGACTAGATATTCTTTCTAGTGAATTTGAAAGAGAAGCTATTAATATTAAAAGCATCAAAGAGGATCAAAAAATAATAGTTGATAAATTAATAAACCTAATAGATGAAGATGAAGATGTTCAGAATGTATACCATGATATGGGGTAAAATCAATTTTTGTTTCTTTTTACCACATCCATCACTAAATCTTCAAGTTTTTTTATGTCATTTTCAAAATTTCCAGAAGGAAAAAATTTTTCATTAATATTTACTTCTTTTTTCATATGATCAAATGATACCATAACAATTGGAACTTCTGCACCCAAAGCTATATAATAAAATCCTGATTTCCATTTTTTTACAAATTTTCTAGTACCCTCAGGAGCTATTGCTAGTATGTTAATAACATTTGATTCAAATAACTTAACTACAGATTCAACAAAATTATTTGTTATACTCCTATCAACGGGAATTCCACCAATTGATTTAAAGAAAAAAGAAGTAAAAGGGTTAAATAATTCTTTCTTACCAATAAACTTTATTCTTAAACCTAAATATGACCTAATTAATATTGCTATTACCAAATCAAATGATTTTGAATGAGGTACTACCGCAATAATATATTTTTTATCATTAGGTAGTAAACCATTAAGTTTCCAACCTAAAATTTTTGTAAGAATTATTTTAGAAAAAAATTTAAGCATTCTTAGAAAGATATTTTTCAGCGTCTATGAAATCTTTTTTAGTATCTATTGATATTCCATGAAAGTCAATTTTAATCATTTTAATGGGGATTAAATTATCTATTGCTCTATTACCCTCAAGATTTTGAGAAATTTCATTTTTTGATCTATTTAAACTTGAAAAGTTAATTAAAGTGTTTTTTCTAAATGCATATACTCCTATATGTCTATTAAATTTTTTTATTTCATTTTCTCCTTCAGGAATTGGTGATCTTGAAAAAAAAATTGCATTATTATTTTTATCTACAGTCACTTTGACATTATTTGGATTATTAATTTCATCAAATGAATTAAAACTAGTCATTAATGAAGACATTTTTACACTATTATCCTGAAAAGATGAAATCAAATTATCAATTGCATCAATGTTTATGAATGGCTCATCGCCTTGTAAATTAACTACAATATCATGATCAATTTCTTTAGCTGCTTCAGCAATTCTGTCTGTACCTGATCGATGAATCTGTCTTGATTTAAATGTTAACCCATTTTTAGATTTAATTAAATCAATTATTTCATTATTTCCACTTACTACATAAACTTGATCAAATAGTTTGCTATTTAATGCAGCTAAATATGTCCTAACTATAACTGGAACTCCATCAAGCTTTTTAATTAATTTATTTGGAAACCTTTCAGACTCAAGCCTTGCAGGAATTAATGCAATAGTTTTCATTTAAAATATTTTTCTAATATAATTCATTTATATATTGTTTTATGAAAAAAAAAAAATTGTAGATTTGTTAAAATCAAAAATTACTAACATGAACAAAAAACGTGGTATAGAATTATTTCTTTGGGCATTATCTATTTTTTTTGCAGCTCAAATATACAGTTCAATTAATGGTCCTATAAAATTTAATAAAGTTAAAAATGAAAGGTACTCAAAAGTCATCGAAAGACTAAAGGATATAAAAACTGCCCAGATTGCTCATAAAGACGTAAAAGGTTTCTATGCAAGTAATTTTGATAGTCTTGTAAATTTTATCGATAACGGTATATTTACTTTAATTGAAAAAAGAGACTCTTCTTATCTACAATATGACAGAACTTACAGAATTGATATGCTTAGAGAAGTTACTATAGTAGACACTTTAGGTTTTGTTTCTATTAAGGATTCATTATTTGGTCAAGATGAAAGATACAAAATGATGGCAAATGTTCCAATTGAGGGATTGGATACAAAGTTTTCAATTCAAGCTGATATAATTGATAAAAATGGTTATCAAGTTCCTGTTTTTGAGGTAAAAGTCAAAAAAGATGTTATACTTTATGATCAAAATAAAGATTTACTTGAGCAAGAGAATAAAGTTATTTCAGTTGATGGTGTAAATGGAAGTGAAATAATTCTTGGATCAATGACTGAGGTTAGTATAAACGGAAACTGGCCATCTATTTTTGATGCAAAAAACGATCAATAATATTCATAAATTAACTGTTTATCAATATAAATCAGGTATTATATTTAGATCACCTGATAATTCTTTCACCCTAAATATTAATAGTAAAAATCTTGAATCTGATTTTCTAGTCTCTATTTCTAACTTTAATATTGACACAATTGAGTTAATATTTTTTTCGAGTATACCATCTATTGTTCCTTCAAAATTATTTGATGAAAAGCTAAGAAATAAATATTTAGAGACTAACACCTCAATTAAAGATAATATTCAACATGAATTATCTATAGATAAAAAAATTGCTGTTGTTTATTCATATGACAAGCTTTTTGCAAATATTTTAAGTCAAAATAACATTAAATATTCTACAATGAGTTATTTTACAATTCTATATAACTATCTATTTAAAAAAGATAAAATTTCTGATGGATTTTCTCTATATATAAATTTTAATGAAAACTCTTTTGATATATTAATATTTGACTCAAAAGAATTTATTTATTTTAACTCTTTTGATATCAAGGACAAAATCGAATTTTTATATTACCTATTGTTTGTTGTTAAAAATTATGAAATTTCAAATGAAAAAGATAAAATTATATTTCTAGGCAGATATGATAAATATTCAGAATACTATGAAATTGCTAACAAATATTCTAAACTTGATTATATTCATGTTGATAGCGGTAATCAATTCAATTTAAAATCACCTTTCTTTTCTTATTTAAATGAGGATAATATCAGGAAATAAAAAAAGCATAGTTATTAATGCACCAAAAAATCTTCCTGTTAGACCAACCACAGATAAAGTAAAAGAGTCGCTTTTTAATATTATTCAAAATAAATTTGAATTAAAAAATTGCAGGGTTCTTGATATTTTTTCTGGAACTGGTAATATTTCCTATGAATTTGGTTCTAGAGGATGCAATGATATATTATCTGTTGATAATAATTTTAACTGTATAAGATTTATAAATAAAACTGTAAAAAAATTAGAAATTAAAGTCAGGACAAAAAGAATTGATTATTTATCATTCTTAAAAAGTAATAAAGAAAGATTTAACATAATTTTCGCTGATCCACCATATAGTTTTAAATTAAAAGATTACCATGAGATTATTGATATAATAAAAAAAAATAAGATACTAGCAGAAGATGGTGAACTAATAATTGAGCATCATTCTAATATTTCATTTATTGATAAGGTTAAAGAGGTAGATGAGAGAAATTACGGATCTAGCTCTTTATCATTTTTTAAAAAAGCAAGCCTGTAAGCCGGATTCTGTCAAGTCTTATCATTTATCTAGGAATAATATTACTATTATACTCATACCGCCTACCCTTCTACATAAAACGAGCAATTTTAAAGTGTAGATATACTTGGCGTTTCACCACACAGAGTTTACATGATTCCACTACAGCATAACCTGTACATACTTTCTGTTGCACTATTCCTATCTATAAATAGATGACGGGAGTTACCCGCTGTGTTGCTCTATGGTGTCCGGACTTTCCTCTGAATAATCAGCGATAAGACGGCTTGCATAACAAAGATAATACATGTTAATAATTTTGGTAAAAAAAGAATGTGAATTAGTTAAAATTTTTTTTCAATTTCTATATTTGTTAATAATGAAAAACTCATCAATATCATCAGCTTCGGAGTATAGACCAAAGGATTTTAATGAAATGATTGGACAAGATGCAATTGTAAAAACACTTTCAAATGCAATTAATAGTCAAAAAATACCTCAAGCACTTTTGTTTTGTGGTCCAAGAGGTGTAGGTAAAACTTCCTGTGCAAGAATTTTAGCCAAAAAGATAAATGATTTAGATGATAATTTTGAATATAACATATTTGAGCTTGACGCTGCATCAAATAACTCTGTTGAAGATATTAGAAGTATTACAGAACAGATTAGAATACCTCCTCAATATGGAAAATTTAAAGTATATATTATTGATGAGGTTCATATGTTATCAAACGCTGCTTTTAATGCATTTTTAAAATCATTAGAAGAACCTCCCCCACATGTTGTTTTTATATTAGCAACTACTGAGAAGAATAAAATTATTCCAACAATACTTTCCAGATGTCAAATCTATGATTTTAAAAAAGTTAATAATGATTCTATTATTACACTCTTACATAAAATATGTAAAGAAAAAAAAATAAAGTTTGATGATACTTCATTAGATATAATAGCTGAAAAATCTGATGGTTCTATTAGAGACTCTTTGTCTATGTTTGATAGACTAGTAAGTTTTACTAATTCAAATTTAACTATTGATGAAGTAACCTCTAATCTAAATATATTGGATTATGAGTCTTATTTTGATCTGTCTTCATTAATTATTAATAAGGATGTACCTGGAATTCTATCTATGTATGATAAAGTTTATAATCGCGGTGTGGATGATGTTAATTTTCTTAATGGTGTCTCTAAACATTTTAGAGAGGCATTAATCAATAAATTAGATGGATCTGATATCAAAGATGATTTGAAAATGAAATATAAAAAACTAGGAGATAATTTTAGGGATGAAGACCTAATACTAATAATTGATATAGTAAATAAGTGTCTTATAAATTACCAAAAGGTGAATGACAAAAGGATCCATACTGAAATTTGTTTATTGAAGTTAGCATCACTAGACAGTATCAAAAAAAAAAACTCTTTAATTAAAACTTCTGATTTTTCTAATCAAATTATTAAAGATCAGGAGGTAGATAAAGTTTTACAAACAAATAAAGAAGAAAATAAACTCTTTACTTCAACTATTGACGAAGTCTCTTCATTATCATTAGCTAGTTTAAATTTTAAAAAATCTGAGAATATTAAAGGAGAGGATCAGATTGAATTACCTAATGATAATTTTACAGAAAATGATGTCAGAATTGCTTGGAAAAAATTCTGTGATATCGAAAAAGTAAATGGAAATAACAATATGTTTTCACTTCTTAATATGAATGTTCCAATAATCGAAAATAATTCAATAATAATTTCAACAATTAATAAGATGAGTCACAGAGAAGTTAAAGGTTATAAGAGTAAAATACAGGCTTTTATATCTAAAGAACTTAACAATTATAGCATTGATGTTGATGTATCTTTAAATGAGGTTAAACAGAAGAAAAACTATGTTGACAGTAAGGATAAGTTAAATGCATTGATAAAGCAGAATGGTGATATTTCTCTTCTTATTAATGAGTTTAAACTAAGAATTTAGTTTGATGAATTCATTGAGTTATGAATCTCCCGTATCATACCATCTACTAAACCTAATTTGGGAACAAAAAGCTTGTTGGCGTTTACCCAATCCATAGTAGATATAAAAATCTTAATTGCGGGAATAATTACGTCAGCTCTATCCGGGTTAATATTATATTTAATCATTCTATTAGTTATATCTTTTTCTAATAAATTGTTATAAAGATCTTTAATTGAAAGATAAGAAATAGGTTTATTAGGTTTCGTTCTGGTCATATCCTGAATTTTATTAATATTCCCACCAGAAGCAAAAACTTTAAGTTTCGAATCATCTTCAAGATTTTCATTAATCCATACTTTAATTTCATCAAATACTAATTCATCAACTAAATTATTCAATAATCTTACAGTTCCAATATTAAAAGATTTTGACTTTTTTTCATTACCCCTTCTAACAATTGAATACTCAGTACTTCCTCCACCTACATCTACATATAGATATGTTTTATCAAGATCTAAGTTTTCAGTTGGATTTCCCGATGCAATCAATCTAGCCTCTTTAAGTCCATCTATTAATTGAACCTTCATTCCGGTTGAATCGTAAATTTGTTTGATTACATCATTATAGTTTTTGGAGTCTCTAAGTGCAGAAGTAGCATATATTTGATATTGCTCAACTTCATGTACTTTCATTGTAAATTTAAATGATAAAAGAGCATTAGATAATGTATTAATCTTATCATTAGATATAATTCCTGTTTTAAAAGAATCCTCTCCTAGTCTAAGGGGTAGCCTGATGTATTGATTTTTTTGAAAAATATATTCATCTTCATTGTTTAGGACATAACAGATCAACATCCTAACTGCATTGGAACCTATATCAATAGCTGCAATCTTTCTCAATTATTTAAAATTTTTTTAAAATAAGTATATGTATACCATTGAGATCTAATATTTGATTTAGAGTTTCTTAAAAAACTATTTTGGATATTACTATTTATCAATCTCGTTTTAACATTATCATTAGCACTAATTTCAAGAGTATCAAGTACTTGTTTTTTTAAATTATCCTGATAGATTGGACAAGCTACTTCAACTCTATTTTCAATATTTCTTGTCATTAAATCTGCTGATGATATAAATACTTTTTTGTCTCCACCATTTTCAAATACATAAACTCTTGAATGTTCAAGATACCTATCAACAACACTTTGAACTTCAATGTTATCACTATATCCTAATTTTTTAGGAATAAGGCAACATATTCCTCTAATTAACAATTTTATTTTTACACCCCTTTGGCTAGCCTCATACAATTTGTCAACAAATTTATAACTTGTGAAACTATTTAGTTTCAAAATTATTTTTGAGTGCAAGCCTTTTTTTGCATTATCTATTTCGTTATCAATTAGTTCAAATAATTTATTTGTAGTGTGATGAGGAGAAACAATTAAATGCTTGTAATCATGTATTTTATAGCTAACCTGAAGAAAATCAAATACTTTACTAACCTCTCTTAGAATTTTCTGATTTGATGTAAATAAAGTAAAGTCAGAATATACTTTAGCTGTAGTCTCGTTAAAATTACCAGTACTTACGAATCCATATAATTTCTTTTTATTTTTCTCAACTCTTTCAATCAAACAAACTTTGGAGTGAACCTTTAAACCTTTTACACCAAAAATTAAGTCAACACCTGCAGCTTTTAGTTGATGAGAAACTTTAATATTATTTTCTTCGTCAAACCTGGCTTGTAATTCAATTTGAACTAAAACTTTTTTACCATTTTTGGCTGCATTAATCAATGAACTAATTACATTAGATTGTCTAGATAGCCTATATAAAGTTATTTTAATTGATTTTACACTAGGATCAATAGCAGTTTGTCTTAGCAAAGAAACTAAATAAGAGAATGAGTGATATGGTGTATACATTAAATAGTCTTTTCTGGATATTTGATCGAGTAGATTAGACTCAATTTCAAGATCTCTAATATTAAGTGGTTTCTTTTTTGGATATAAAAGATCTGATCTGTTTAATTCTGGAAAATTCATATAGTCACTTCGATGATGGTATTTTCCACCTGGAATCAAACTATCATATGATGAAATGTTTATTTTTTTTAATAAATAATCAAGAGAAGATTTAGGAATACTTTTATCATAAACAAGTCTCACTGGGTTTGATATTTTTCTTTTGTTAACATACTCCTGAATTTTTTTTATATAGCTTTTGGATAAGTCTATATCGTCAATGTCTAATTCTGCACTTCTAGTGATTTTGAGCATATGAGCCTCAATTTTTGAATAATTAAAAAAACTAAATATTATATGAAGATGATATCTAATTATATCATCAATAAACATTATATATTGTCTATTTCCATTCTTGGGAAGTACAACAAATCTACTTATATCTTTAGGTATCTCAATAAGAGCATATACAATGGATTTATCTTTTAATTTAAGGTTTACTATTAGAAAAGCCTTATTATCATTAAAATCATGTTTTTTATTATTTGATAAAATTATGGTTACCAGTGATGGACTAATTTTTCTAATAAAATAATCTTTTAAAAATTCTTTTTGATTTTCTAAAACTTGATTTTGATTTATAAAAAAAATATTTTCTTCTTTTAATGCTTTTTCAATCGAGATCAAGATATTAGAACTTTCATTTTGAAGCTGAATTACTTTTTTAGTTATGTCATCTAAAAGCTTTTTTGCAAGAATATTATCCTTATTTCCTTCTTTAGATACTTTTTCATCCGCAATACTTTTTACAGTAGCATATCTTACCTGAAAGAATTCATCAAGATTATTAGAGAAAATTCCAATGAACTTAAGTCTTTCTAATAGAGGTACGTCTTTGTTAGAGGCTTCTTGTAAAACTCTCGCATTAAAATCTAACCAACTTAATTCTCTATTTACATATTTAAGACTCACTCCTTATGTTATTTAAGTAATATATTGGTTTTAAATTAATTATTTCAGACCATAAATCTGTATCAAATTTTAAACAAAACCATCTGGCAGTAGGTAAGTTTAAAATTTTATTTTCAGAGAAATAATTTGAAATTTCTGTGTAAGCAGGATTGTGGCCAACTAAAACTATATTTGAATACTTGTTATCTATTTTATTTATAAAATCAAATACTTCAAGCATATTAAAAGTATAAAGATCATTACATATAATAATTTTTTTTAAGTCAATTCCTATAGAATTAGCCATAATTATACATGTATGAATTGCTCTATTTGCTGGACTAGATAAAAAAATTTCAACTGGACTAAAAGTATCAATTGATAAATTTGCAATTTTCCTAATCTTACTAATACCAAATTCATTTAAAGGCCTATTTATATCAGAAACATCAAAATCCCATGATGATTTAGAGTGTCTTAGAAAAGTTATAGTTTTCATCTAAGGAGACAATAATTTATATTTCCAATTATCTTCTATAAAATTACATAATACTCTATTATGAAGTCTATTCTTCCTGCCTTGCCAAAATTCAATTTGATTTATAAATATTTCAATTCCACCCCAGTTATAAGGTCTTTTAAGTTTAGTGTTTTTATTTTGATCAATAAAAGAATTATAGTTTTCTAAAAGAGCTTCATAACTATCAATATCATCACTTTGATTGGATATTATAGCAGCAGCTTGACTTTCAAATGGTCTTGAATTAAAGTAATTTTCAGATTCATTAAAAGAAGTTTTTTTAGCACAACCCCTAATTATAACCTGTCTTTCAAGAGGAGCCCAGTAAAAAGAGGCACAAATATTTTGGTTTTTTTCAAGGGATCTTCCTTTTTTACTGTTATAATTTGTAAAAAACACAATACTCCTATCTTTAACTTGCTTCAATAACACAACTCTTGAGGAAGGAAAATTATCTTCATCAATAGTTGAAATTGTCATAGCATTTGGTTCAATAATTTGATTAGAATTTTCGGCTTCTTTAAACCATTTTATAAAAAAGTCAATAGGATTTTTACCAATGTCGTTTATACTCAATTTATCTTTATTATATGATTTTCTGTAATTAAATAATTCCATTATTCATTAATTGAGAAATTTAATTTAGAAGCCAATAAATACATTATTGCCATTCTAATAGCAACACCATTTTCAACTTGTTCTAAAATAATAGAATTATTTGATTCTACAAGATCAGAGGTAATTTCAACTCCTCTGTTTATAGGTCCAGGATGTAGTATTAATATATCTTTTTTGATAGATCTAATTTTATTTGCATCTAAACCAAAAAGTATAGAGTATTCTCTATTATCTGGAAAATATGACTTTATCATTCTTTCTCTTTGAACTCTAAGAACATTAACAGCATCACACCACCTTAATGCTTTTTGAATGTCTGGTTCAACAGATACATTTAATTTTTCAATATCCTTTGGGACAAGACTTAATGGACAAGAAATCTTTATGTTGGCTCCTAATAAATTTAACAAATATAGGTTTGAAAGTGCTACTCTTGAGTGAAGTATATCTCCAACAATTAAAATATTTTTTCCTTTTAGATCTCCAATCTTTTCAAATATTGAGAATGAATCTAGTAATGCCTGTGTTGGGTGTTCGTGAGTACCATCTCCAGCATTAATAATACAGGAATCCGTATATTTTGATAGAAGTATAGATGATCCTGGATTAGGATGCCTCAAGACAATCATATCAACTTTCATAGCTAAAATATTATTAACCGTATCAATTAAAGATTCACCTTTCTTGACAGACGAGGAAGAGCTTGAAAAATTAATTACATCAGCTCCAAGTCTTTTTTGAGCTAATTCAAAAGAAATTTTAGTTCTAGTGCTATTTTCAAAAAAAAGATTTGCAATAGTAATATCTCTAAGTGTTGGGACTTTTTTAATAGGTCTGTTTATTACTTCCTTGAAATTAACTGCTGTATCAAAAATAAGATCAACATCAGTCTTATTTAAAAATTTTATACCATGAAGATGGTCCACACTTAATTCTCTCATCTAACTTTCTATAAAAACTTTATTATTAATAGACTTTTTAGCCCATAATACTTTTACTTTGTCCCCTTTAAAAGTATCAATCTTTGTTCCACAATAGTTTGCTTCTATTGGTATTTCTCTCTTAAATCTTCTATCAACAAGGACAAGGAGTTCAATTGACTTTGGCCTGCCGTAAGAATCTATTGCAGACATAGCTGCCTTAATACTTCTTCCAGTAAAAAGAACATCATCTATAAATACAATTCTTTTATTTTCTACAGTGAAATTAATTTGAGTCAAATTTGCTGAAAGAGTTTTATCAGATCTTCTAAAATCATCTCTAAAAAAAGTGAAATCGAGTATACCACTTTTAATTTTTATATCAGGATGATCAGCTTTAAAAACATTCAAAATTTCATTAAATAAATAGACACCTCTAGGTTGAAGACCAATTAGAACTGTATTTTGAAAATCTTTATGATTTTCAATTAGTTCATATACTAATCTTGATAAGACTAGATTAATTTTCTTTGAATCTAAAAGTATTTTTTTTGGCATTAGTATCTATTAGTACAAAAATATAAATTCTACATTATGTCTAGGTAAAAAAAAATCCTCATGAATGAGGATTTTTTTTAATTATTCTTCTTCAGAATCAATATCATCTATTTTATTGTCATCAGGTATATCCGGAGATAAATCTTTATGTGTTAATAAATGAGAAACAACCACTCTTTTAAATTCTTTACTAAACTCAATAACTTTAAAATCTACCTTATCTCCTTTTGAAAGCTTAGAACCATCTATTTTATCAAGATGTTTAGTAGGACAAAAAGCAGATATATCTTCATTAAAATTTATTATGGCACCTTTATCAATAACTTCAGACACCTTAGAATTATGAATTGTATCTAAAGCAAAATCTTTTTTATATATATCCCATGGATTAGGTATAGTCTGTTTGTGTCCAAGACTAAGTTTTCTTCCCTCAACATCAAGATCAAGAATGACAACTTCAATATTGTCGTTAAGTGCCAAAAATTCTGAAGGATGTTTGATCTTTTTTGTCCAAGATAAATCAGATATATAAATTAAACCATCTATACCTTCTTGAAGCTCAATAAATACTCCAAAGTTTGTAAAATTTCTAACAGATCCAGTATGTTTTGAGCCTACCGGAAATTTTTTAGTAATATCAGTCCAAGGATCTTCAGTTAACTGTTTAATTCCTAAAGACATTTTTCTAGATTCTCTATCAAGTGTTAGAACTACAGCCTCAATTTCATCTCCAATTTTTACAAAATCTTGCGCACTTCTCAAATGGGTTGACCATGACATCTCAGAAACATGTACTAAACCTTCAATGCCTTCATCAACTTCAATAAATGCACCATAATCTGCAATTACAACTACTTTACCTTTTAATTTAGAACCTTCTTTAACATCATCACCGAGTTTATCCCATGGATGATCAGTTAATTGTTTAAGACCTAATTGAATTTTAGATTTGTCATCATCAAAATCTAATATTACGACTTTAATAGTTTGGTCTAGTTCTAAGATCTCAGATGGATGATTTATTCTACTCCATGACAAATCTGTAATATGAATCAGGCCATCAACGCCTCCTAAATCAACAAATACTCCATATGAAGTCATATTTTTTACTGTTCCTTCCAAAACTTGCCCTTTCTCAAGCTGACCAATAATTCCTTTCTTTTGCTCCTCAATATCAGCTTCAATTAATGCTTTGTGGGATACAACTACATTCTTAAACTCGTGATTAATTTTAACCACTTTAAAATCCATGTTTTTATTGGTATATTGATCATAATCTCTTATTGGCTTGACATCGATTTGAGAACCAGGAAGAAAGGCTTCTATACCAAAAACATCAACAATCATTCCACCTTTTGTTCTACACTTTACAAAGCCCTGAACAACTTCACCTGAATCATAGGCTGCATTCACTCTATCCCAAGCTTTAATAACTCTTGCTTTTCTGTGAGAAAGAACTAATTGACCAGACTTATCTTCTCTTGTATCTACAATTACTTCAACTTTATCACCAAGTTTTAGATCAGGATTATATCTAAACTCATTTTTTGAAATTACTCCTTCTGACTTAGCATTTATATCAATAATGATGTCTTTCTCTGTCATATGAATTACTTCACCTAATATGATATTATCATCTGAGGTATCTACAAAATTTTTTTCAACTAACTTTTCAAATTCTTTTATTTGTTTTTCATCTAGTTCATCAATACCTTCCTTGTACTGATGCCAATTAAAATTAGATAGAAAATCATCTTGAGTTTCAACTTTTTTTGTTGATTTTTTTTCAGAAGCTACTACTGGAGTTTTTGTTTGTGTATCTGACACTTCAGATTTAACTTTTTCAATATTATCTTCGCTCATAGTGCGCAAAAATATAATTTATTAATTTATTGACAAAGATTAGTTATGTTTTTTATCAAACTAAATAATTATTTTTTCAAGTATTTCTTCAAACACCTGGTCGATAGTTAGATAACTTACATCAATTACATGAGCGTCTTCAGCTTTTTTTAGTGGAGCAATATCTCTAGTAGAGTCTATATTATCTCTTTCTTTTATCTCTTTTTCAATTGATTCAATTTTTACACTTTCATCGTTTATTTCCTTATGACGTCTTTTAGCTCTAATTTCAGGAATAGCATACAAAAAGAACTTATAATCTGCATCAGGAAATACAACAGTTCCAATATCCCTTCCATCAACAACTATAGAATTTAACTTAGATGATTTTCTTAATAGATTATAAACAAAGTTTCTTATTTCAGGTTTTTTTGCATATTCACTAACATTTACTGATACCTTATGACCTCTTATTTTTGATGTTACATCTTCACCATTTAAAAAGATTGAAAAACTATCATTTTTAATTTTTTGAGAAATATCAATTGTACTGAAAATATCCTCTCCTAATGTTTCTTTTGGGTTTATTTGATTTCTAATTAAATAAAGGGTTATTGCCCTGTAATAAGCACCTGAATCTCTATAATTAATATTTAACTTTTTAGCAATTTTCTTTGCTTGAGTACTTTTGCCTGTAGAGGCTTCACCATCAATTGCTATTATCATAAAAATTAATTTATATTTTTTGGATTTAAGACCTTTCTATTTGTAAGAGAGTGTGATATTACATCACTCATGTTATTAACGTATATAAAGTTTAAACCCTTAAGATATTTTTGATCTATTTCTTCAATATCCTTTTTATTATATGAACTTAAAATAATTTCCTTAATATTTGCTCTTTTAGCAGCCAAAATCTTTTCTTTAATTCCCCCTACAGGAAGAACCTTTCCTCTTAGAGTAATCTCACCGGTCATAGCAATATTCTTTTTAACTCTTTTTTGAGTAAATAATGAGACAAGGGATGTAAGTATGGTTATACCTGCGCTTGGACCGTCTTTAGGAGTTGCTCCCTCAGGAACGTGAATATGTATATTATATTTTGAGTAGTCAATTTCTTTATTGATTCCAAGATCTTGGTAATTAGATTTAATATACTCTAATGCAATAACGGCAGATTCCTTCATTATTTTTCCAAGGTTACCTGTAATTGACAGGTTTCCTTTACCCTCTGATAATGATGATTCAATGAATAAAATTTCACCACCTACAGAAGTCCATGCAAGACCTGTAACAACTCCAGCAAAATTATTATTTTCATATTTATCTCTAAAAAATTTCTGAGGTCCTAATACATCTTTTAAATAATTTTCGTCATTGTAGTCGTTCAAATTAGAATTTGAAACAATATTTTTAGCTCTGTTTCTAATAAGCTTAGCAATTTGTTTCTCAAGATTTCTAACCCCAGATTCTCTTGTGTAGCCACTAATAATCTCTTTGATATTTTTATTAGATATTTTAAAATCAGAAGAATTCATTCCGTGCTCAGACAACTGTTTTTTAATCAAAAACTTATTTGCAATTGAGACTTTTTCTTCAGATGTATACCCAGACACGTTAATTAGCTCCATTCTATCAAGTAAAGCAGGATGCATTGTTGATAGGTTATTAGCTGTTGCGACAAACATTACTTTCGAAAGGTCATAACCTATTTCTAAGAAATTATCATGAAAAGAACTATTTTGTTCAGGATCAAGCAACTCTAACAAAGCAGATGAAGGATCACCCTGTGAACCACTTGAAATCTTATCAATTTCATCTAAAACAAATACAGGATTAGATGTACCTGATTTTCTTATACTTTGTATAATTCTTCCAGGCATTGCTCCAATGTATGTCTTTCTGTGTCCTCTAATTTCAGCTTCATCTCTTAATCCACCCAGCGAAACTCTAACATACTCTCTGTTTATTGATTTAGCTATAGATTTACCAAGTGAAGTTTTACCTACACCAGGAGGACCATATAAACATAATATTGGTGACTTCATATCTTTTCTTAATTTAAGAACAGCTAAATACTCTATTATTCTTTTTTTTACATCCTCTAGCCCAAAATGATCATTATCTAAAATTTTTTGGGCTTTTTCCAAGTCAAAACTATCTTCAGAGTAATTTTCCCATGGCAGATCAACTAATAAGTCCAAATAGTTTCTTTGAACAGAATATTCTGCAACCTGAGAGTTCATCCTCTTTAGTTTAGATAACTCTTTTTCAAAATGATTTTTTGTTTCTTCACTCCAATTTTTATCTTTTGACTTATTTATCAATTCTTGAATATCTTCATGATATGAATTTTCCCCAAGCTCCTCTTGAATTGTTTTCATCTGCTGCTGCAAATAATATTCTCTTTGCTGCTGATCTAAATCATTCCTTACTTTTGATTGTATATCGTTTTTTAAAGCGAGTTTTTCATATTCTAGATTTAAGAATTTAAGGGATTTCATAGCTCTATTCTGGATACTTGTACTTTCAAGTAGCTCTTGTTTCTCTTTGACACTAATGTTCATATTTGAGGAAACAAAATTGATCAAGAATGAAGAACTATGAATATTTCTAATTGCAAATGATGCATCTGATGGAATGTTAGGGTTTTCTTTTATAATTTTTAGAGCTATATCCTTTATAGCATCTATTGTTGCAGATAATTTACTATTTGATTTTTTTAATGCCTCATCAGAGACAGGATCAACAGTTGCTTGAATGTAAGGATCAGTTTTAACAATAGACTTAATCTTGAATCTTTTTTTTCCTTGTAAAATAACAGTTGTATTTCCATCGGGCATTTTTAAAACCCTTAATATTTTTGCTACAGTACCTACTTCAAATATATTTTCTACGCCAGGGTTTTCATCATTAATATTTCTTTGAGCTACAACTCCAATTAATTTACTAGACTTATTAGCATCTTTAATAAGTTTAATGGATTTATCCCTACCTGCATTTATTGGAATAACTACACCAGGAAAAAGTACTGTATTTGTAAGAGGAAGTATTGGTAATACATCAGGTAGACTTTCTTTTTCAAGTGCCTCTTCATCTTCATTTGTCATTAATGGAATAAAATCAGATTCCTCACTAATATCATCAAATGACATTTTGTCTATATTATTAAAAATAATGCTCATTTAAAATTATTTATGGTCATTATGTCAGAAAATCTAGATGTCAGTTCATATAATTGAATTGATGAAGTTCTTAAAATAATCACAATTAAATATGGACAAAAGCTATGCCAACTTACTTTTGTCAATTCTAGGAACCCTAATCAATAATAATGCTCCAACAAAAAAGAAAAACATAAAAATTAAAACTGAGAATCTAACTGAGCCTGTTAATTGAGCAGAAAAGGCATAGAAAAGCAAACCAAAGAAAATACCTATTTTTTCAGTTACATCATAAAAACTAAAAAATGATGTTGTGTCTTTTGTTTCGGGAATAAATAGTGAAAAAGTAGCTCTTGCAACAGTTTGCGTACCTCCCATTAACAGTCCAACAAGACCTGCAATCATATAAAATTGACTTGGAGTTTCAATATAAAAAGCATATAGACACACTAATGACCAAAGAAATATTGCAAAAATAAGTACTAAAATGTTTCCAAATTTTTGAGCCAATTTTGTAAAACTATATGCTCCACCAATTGCAACAATCTGAATAAGTAAAATGCTAATTATAAGACCAGCTGTTTGTTCATTTGTACTTGGCCATTGAATTTCAGTTACTCCAAAGTAAGATGCAATATAAAGTACAGTTTGAAGAGAAAATGAAAAAATGAAAAATGCTAATAAGAATCTCGTAAACCTTTTACTAGATCTAATAACTTTATAAACGCCCCTTAACTCTTTAAATCCATTCCAAATAATATTTTTTGGAATATTTATCTCCCTATTTCCTCTAGGTAAATGATAAAAAGAGTATTGACTAAAACACAACCACCACAAACCAGTTAACGCAAAAGACATCTTCATGGCATTTTTATCAGAGCTAAACCCAAAATCTTCATAGAAATAAATCATTATAAGATTTATCAAGAGAAGTATAACACTTCCTATATACCCCATTGTAAATCCTCTAGCACTTACCATATTTGTTTGTTTGGGAAAAGTAATATCATTCAAATATGAATTATAATAGACCAGACTACCCCAGTATCCAAGTAATGATAGTAAATATAGTATAAGACTGAACTCTATATTTTCTAATTCAAACCAATATAGTCCGATACATGAAAAAGAGCCCATGTAAACAAAAAACTTCATAAAAATTTTTTTATTACCTATATAATCGGCTATACCACTAAGCATAGGTGATATAAATGCAATTAAAAGGAAACAAATTCCTGAAAGAAGACTAATTAAGGTGTCTTTGTTTACGTCTATACTGAATATCATAATTGAACTGACATCAGAAAAAACATATGTAGAGTAATATATTGGAAAAATTGCTGAAGAAATAACTAACGAATAAACTGAGTTTGCCCAATCATATATTGTCCATGCACCAATCAATTTTTTACTTCCTTTGGGATGGTCGGTTTTTTTATTTAGCATAAATTTAAATGATTGACAAAGTAAGTAAATAAATTAAAAGATATATATATTTGTCAAAAAATATAGATGTACTTAAAATTGCACTTATTTGGACTAGTTTTTTTTAGTTTTACACTATTAAACTGCCAAACAAAATTAGATAAAGAAGAACCTAAAATAACCTATAAAGTGAATAAATCAGAAGAAGAGTGGAAAGAAGAATTATCTCCTGAAGAATTTGAGATATTAAGAAATGCGGGTACTGAAAGACCCCATACTGGAATATATAATATGCATTTTGAAGATGGGGTTTATGTATGCAAGGGATGCGGACAACCTTTATTTAAGAGCGGAAGTAAGTTTGTGTCTGATTGTGGTTGGCCTAGCTATGAAGGAGCAATTCCAGGAGCAATTGTCTACAAAAAAGATACAAGTTTAGGAATGATTAGAACTGAAATTTTATGTTCTAACTGTGGAGGGCATCAAGGTCATGTCTTTGATGACGGTCCAACTGCAACTGGTAAAAGATATTGTGTGAATTCTGCGAGTATAAATTTTATAAACAATAAAAAGAAATGACTAAAAAATACGATTTAATTGTTCTAGGAAGTGGACCTGGAGGATATGTTACTGCTATTAGAGCATCTCAACTCGGGCTAAAGACTGCTATAATTGAAAAGGAAAGTTTAGGTGGAGTTTGTTTAAATTGGGGATGTATTCCAACTAAAGCTCTTTTAAAGTCTGCACAAGTATTTGAATACCTAAAAAAAGCTGATTCTTATGGAATAAAAGTTAAAGATTTTGATAAAGATTTTGACTCTGTTGTTAAAAGGTCTAGAAATGTAGCTGATGGTATGAGTAAAGGAGTAACTTTCCTCATGAAGAAGAATAAAATTGATATTATTAATGGATTTGGTAAGGTCTTGCCAAATAAAAAAATATCAGTTGAAAATGATGGTGAAGTACAAGAATTTGAGTCTTCCAATATTATTGTAGCTACAGGAGGAAGATCAAGAGTAATTGATTCTATTCCTCAAGATGGTAAAAAAATCATTGGTTACAGAGAAGCGATGACACTACCTAAGCAACCTAAAAAAATTATAATTGTTGGATCAGGTGCTATTGGAATTGAATTTGCATATTTCTATAATTCTATGGGTAGTAAGGTGAAAATAATTGAATATATGGACAGAGTCCTACCTGTTGAAGATAAAGATATTTCAAATCAATTAAGCAAAAATTTTAAGAAGTCAGGAATTGAAATATTAACCAGCTCTGAAGTCATTTCATCTGATACTAAGGGAAAGGGTGTAAAACTTCAAGTTAAATCTAATGGTCAAATATCTGAGCATGAAGCAGACATTGTATTATCTGCAGTTGGTGTTAAAAGTAATATAGAGGGTATTGGACTTGAAGAAGTTGGAATAGCAGTTGATAAAGATAAAATTATAGTTGATGAATTTTATCAAACAAATATTCCTGGATACTATGCAATTGGAGATGTTACATCTGGTCAAGCATTAGCACATGTTGCTTCAGCTGAGGGAATACTTTGTGTTGAAAAAATTGCTAAACATGAGGTAGAGCCAATTGATTATGATAATATTCCTGGATGTACATATTGTTTTCCTGAGGTTGCATCTGTTGGATTAACTGAAGAAAAAGCTATTGAAAAAGGATATCAAGTTAAGGTTGGAAAATTTCCTTTTACTGCATCTGGGAAGGCACAAGCATCTGGTCATCCAGATGGATTTGTTAAGGTTATTTTTGATGAAAAGTATGGAGAGTGGTTGGGTTGTCACATGATTGGTGCTGGAGTTACTGATATGATTGCAGAAGCTGTTTTAGGTAGAAAGCTTGAGACAACAGGTAAAGAAATTCTTAAGTCTGTTCACCCTCACCCTACAATGAGTGAAGCATTAATGGAGGCTGTTGCAGATGCTTACGATGAGGTTATTCATCTCTAGGCAGAAAGCTTTCAATTGCTAATTCATAACTTTTAAGTCCAAACCCTATTATTATCCCATCAACTACTGGTGATAAATACGAGTTATGTCTATATTCTTCCCTTTTAAAAGTATTAGATATGTGAACTTCAATGACTATTGTGTTAATTGCTTTTATTGCATCAGCTATTCCAACAGAAGTATGAGTATAAGCAGCAGCATTAATTATTATTCCATCTGAGACCATAGAATCTTGAATAAAATTTATTAATTCGCCCTCAACATTTGATTGATAATATTCAAAATTAATATTGGGATATTTTAATCTAATTGAATTAAGAAAAGTATTAAAATCTTGATCACCGTAAATATCAGTCTCTCTTGAACCAAGGAGATTCAAATTGGGACCATTAATTATTGTTAATTTCATATATTATAAAGGTAAAACTTAAACAGTAATAAAAAAAAATGAATTGGGATACTAGTATTGAAAATTTTAAGAATTACCTAAAACTTGAAAGAGGTCTAAGCTTGAATTCAATAAAAAGTTATGAATTTGATCTAGTTCAATTTAAAAATTTTTTAATTGAGAATAACATTAATCAATCACCAAAAAAATGTAGTTCATCATCAATTAAAAGATATCTCTATAAAAATTTATCTAACAAAAAGTCTAGAAGTCAAGCCAGAAGTATTTCAGCATTAAAAAGTTTTTTTAATTACTTATTATTTGAAGGTAAAATCAATTCATCTCCTCTGAATGATATAGAAAGTCCTAAAATTGAAAATAAATTACCAGAAGTTCTATCAGAGGACGAAGTAAAAAGATTGATTTCTTCTGTTAATCTTGATACAGAATTTGGACAAAGAAATAAAACTATTATTGAAGTTTTATATGGAACAGGGATAAGGGTTAGCGAACTCACTGATCTAAAACTGTCAAATATTTTTTTTAATGAAAATATTTTAAAAGTCTCCGGAAAAGGTAATAAAGAAAGGTTTGTTCCTTTGGGCAAAATTGCTTCAATAGAGATTACAAAGTATTTAAATGATAGAGATAAATTAAAAATTAATTCAAAATTTTCAGATATACTTTTTTTAAATAGATATGGAAGACAGCTAACAAGATCAATGATATTTAAGGTTATTAATGATTCATCTAAAAATGCAAAAATTGATAAAAAAATTAGCCCTCATACATTAAGACACTCATATGCAACTCATTTACTTAAAAATGGTGCTGACTTAAGAACAATTCAACTCATACTTGGGCATGAAAGTATAACTACAACTGAAATATATACTCACTTAGATACTTTTCATTTAGAAGAAGTTTTAAAAAAATACCACCCTAGAGAAAATGAAAATTAATCTTTCATTAATCTAAATCCTTCACCATGTACATTGATAATTTTGAGTGATGAATCTTTTTCAATATATTTTCTAAGTTTTGCAATATATACGTCCATGCTTCTTGATGTGAAATAATTAGCATCTCTCCAGATCTTATTTAAAGCAATATCTCTAGGTAGCAAATCATCAAAATTTATTACTAACATCTTTAGCAACTGATTTTCTTTGGGAGATAGCTTAAAAGTATTTCCTTCTTTATGAGTTAATATTCTAAGCTTGGAGTTAAAGAAAAATTCTCCAAAATCAAATTCAAAAATATCTTTTTCCTCTGTATTTATGGATTGTTTTCTATTTAGTATTGATTTTATTTTTGCAAGTAATATTTCAGAGTCAAAAGGTTTAGTCAAATAGTCATCTGCGCCTGTCTTATATCCTTTTAAAACATCATCTTTTAGATTTTTTGCAGTGAGAAAAATTATAGGAATAGCTTCATTAAGTTCTCTAATTTCTTTTGCCAATGTTAAACCATCTTTAAATGGCATCATTATATCTAGAATACATAAATCAAATTCTGATTTATTAAACTTCTCAAAGCCCTCTATTCCGTTTACTGCAAGAGTCACCT
Source organism: Candidatus Marisimplicoccus framensis (assembly GCA_042088875.1). GTDB lineage: Bacteria > Bacteroidota > Bacteroidia > Flavobacteriales > Flavobacteriaceae > Marisimplicoccus > Marisimplicoccus framensis_A. The sequence continues at coordinate 35,546 of JBELLF010000001.1, forward strand.
CGTAATTATTAATATTTAAATAATCTTTAAGTATCCTTCCAAAGTTAGGATCATCTTCTACTAAGAGAATTTTTTTATCTGATTTCATCTTTAAATGTTTTGATGTTTATATAAAATTTAGTTCCAAAACCTTTTTTACTTTCAAGCATAATTTTACCCTTGTGAAAATCAACAATCTTTTTCACATATGAAAGTCCTAATCCGTGTCCCTTAATATCATGTATATCACCATTTTGTTCTCTATAAAATTTTTCAAATACCATCTTTTGAGTATTCTTATCCATACCAATTCCATTGTCTTGTAGACATATCTCTATATTATCATCAATATTTCTTGTTGATACTTTAATTATTGGTTTGCTTCTTGAATATTTAATAGCATTATCTAAAATATTAATGATAATGTTTTCTAAATGATTACTGTTTCCTGATATATACGAATTATGTGCATTTAATGCAAGATTAATAGAACCATTATTGCTTTCAACTATAAGTTTTACATGCTCAACAGCATCCTCAATAACTTCATGGATATTTGTCTTTTCCATGTCAAATGGATTAGAACTTTTCTCCAACTGAGATATTCTTAATATGTTTTCAACTTGAGATAGCATTCTTGCATTCTCTTCCCTAATCATATCCAAATATGAGGTGAATTTGTCATTAATATTATTTTTTGAACTTGATATTGCATCTAGTGCTAAATTAATAGTTGCAATAGGTGTTTTAAATTCATGAGAAATATTGTTAATGAAGTCACTCTTTATTTCAGATAGCTTCTTCTGTTGAATTATTTGGTACAGAGCACTTGTTGAAATAACAATTATAATTAAGGTGAGCATAAAAGATAGAGTAGCTACACCTATTATGCCTGATAAAACATATTCTTGTTTTTCAGGAAATGAAACAATAAGATCATATTTTATAGGACTAGATCTATCATATAAAAAAGGTATAGAATATTTTGGACCTGATTGTACCTCAATATAGTTATTAGACTTGATTTTTGTAGAAAGATTATTGCTGTAGATACCAAACTCATATGGGGTGGTGATATTTCTATCACTAAAACCTTGACTTAGAAGGATCTGAATCTCTCTAGAAGTTGTTCTCTTATGAATTGGTAATGATGATGCATATTCTTGGAAAGCTGATTTGTATTTTTCAAATTTAAACAAGTCAATATCTTCAACACTCTTTAATTTAGATATTGAAGCATTTAGCCTATTTTCTCTTCTGTCAAATATATTTTTGTTAACAATAGTAGTTTTAACTGCTTTATAATCCTTTAAATTGTCTTCTCCATACCTGTTTGATAAATTATTAGGGAGATTAATATTATAATCTTCTTCTAAGATACCATAAGCAAAAAAAGTTGAAAGGTTAGAAGTTTGGTCTTCATCTAAAAATAGAAAAACATCAGTAAAATTTTGTTGATCTGGTGTTCCAATAGAATCAATTAACATTTGATAAGTATATACATAATCATTTAATTCCCTACTTTGAATTTCATCAACAACTTCTCTAAGTGTTAGATTTACAGCTAAAGAAAATTCTTCTTCCTTATTCTTCCATGATGAATATATCCAATATCCTTGCATCAGAATTATTCCTATTAAGGAAAATGACATTAGAAGAACAAGTGAAGTATATATTTTTCTATTCATGATCTATAAAATTCTCAAAAATTAAATTTATAAGTTCTTAATAAAATGTTAAGAAACTACTTTAGGTTTATTAATGTATCGTGAATTTCTAATACTTTTTCCTCCAATTTAGTGAAATTGATGTTATCAATTATAAAATCACATTTATCAATAATTGAAATTTCACTTATCTGATTTTGCATTCGACTTATCACTTCATTTCTAGATAGTTTATCTCTTTGCATAACCCTATCAATTCTAATTTCTTTTGGCGCTTTAACGTATATAATCTTATCAAAAAAAATTTCTGTTTTAGTCTCAAAAATAATTGCTGCTTCTTTTACGACATAGCTCGCGAATCTATTTTTAAAGCAAAATTTATCAAAGTCTATAGCTACTGAAGGATGAATTATTGAATTTAGAGACTTTAGTTTTTCTTTATCGTTAAAGACTATTTTAGAAACTAATTTTGAGTTTAGCTCATTTTCATTATATATATCATCTCCAAATAATTGTTTTATTGAGTAAATAATTTTTTTATCAGAATTTATTAATTCTTTTGCAGATTCGTCAGCATTGTAGGTGCTTATTCCAATTTTTTTAAAGATCTCTAAAACACTAGATTTACCAGATCCAATTCCTCCGGTTAATCCGATAATTTTCATTATGAATTTAATTTATCAATAATTTCCTGACTTACACCGACACTTGAAAATCCACCATCATTATAAATATTTTGAAGAGTAACTCTTTTTGTGTAATCAGAGAAAAGCGATACGGTTAGGTTAGCACAATCTTCAGCAGTAGCATTACCAAGAGGTGAGGTTAAATCAGCATATTTAAGAAAATCATCTAATCCTTTTACTCCTTTTCCAGCAGTTGTTAAAGTTGGTGATTGAGATATTGTGTTTACTCTAACATTTTTTTCTTTACCAAAGAAATAGCCAAAGCTTCTTGCAATGGATTCTAAATATGCCTTATTATCAGCCATATCATTATAATTTGGAAAAGTCCTTTGTGCGGCTATATAAGTTAAAGCAACTATACTACCCCACTCTTTCATTGCGTCTAGTTTTAGTAGAGATTGCATGAGCTTGTGAAAAGATACTGCTGAAACATCCCAACCTTTAGCTAACCAATCATAATTTAAGTCTGTATAGTGTTTACCTTTTCTAACATTAACAGACATCCCTATCGAATGAAGAACGAAATCTAATTTTCCGTTAAACTTTTCAGTTGCATGAGAAATTAATTTTTCTAAATCTTCTAAATTGGTTGCATCGGCAGGAATTATTTCAGAATTAGTTTTCTCAGCTAATTTATTTATTGTTCCCATCCTTATAGAAACAGGAGCATTTGTAAGGATAAACTCACCTCCTTCTTCATATACCCTTTCAGCAGTTTTCCATGCAATAGAACTATCATCTAGTGCACCAAAAATTATACCTTTCTTACCTTTTAAAATAGAATTTGACATTACTGATATTTTTTATTTTTTGGTTTCTGCCAACTAAATGCTGCTCCAATTGCAACAAATACTGCTAACCATACTGGCTGATTTGTTGAAGCAAAAACTGCTACTCCGATTGCAGTCCAAACACCAATCCATACACCACTATTATTAGAATTCTTATGTTTCATATTCATATCATAAAGATACACTTAATTCAATAACTCATTAGCAAGTTCATTGGCTGATTTATTTGATTTATCTCCTGATAACATCTCTGCTATTTCTTTTACTCTTTCTTTATCTTCAAGCAATTTGATATCAGTTATAATTTTATTTTCCACTTCCTTTTTAAATACCTTGTAATGAAAATCACCTTTTGATGCAACTTGAGGTGTATGTGTTATAACTATAACTTGCATATTCTTTGACATTTGACCCATTAAATCTGCAACTTTTGAGGATACAGATCCTGATATACCAGTATCAATTTCATCAAAAATTATAGTCGATAATTTAATATAGCTAGACAAAATTGATTTAATTGAAAGCATTATTCTTGAAACCTCCCCGCCCGAGGCTATATTTCTTAAATCACTATACTTATCACCTTTATTTGACTTAAGTAAAAATTTACCTTCACTAAATCCATTTTTTTGAATTGATTCTGTTTTTGTCAAATCAATTTTTATTTCTGAATTATTCATTCCTAATTCAGATAGGTTTTGATTTAATAATTTCTCAAAATCATTTTTAACAGAATATCTTTTTTTATGAATGAGATTAGCTCTAGAAATAAGATCACTTAATAAGATATCTTTTGAGGATTTTAAATCATTAATTTCTTGATCAATATCTTGATGTCCATCTACAACCAATATTAGGTTCTCCTTTATTTTAATTAATTCATCTATTGATGATACTCTATGTTTATTTTGTAATGTATAGATTTTGTCAAGATTTCCTCTTAATTGATTTATATCTTCTTCTGAGTTAGAGAGATCATTAAGTATTGATTCAGAGTCATCAATCATGTCATTTAAACTTTGTATGATTGAACTAAGGCTATCTGCCAAAGAATTAATTCGATTAGAAGATCCTGAGACTTTGTTTAGCTTTCTTACAATATTTGAGAGTTTTTCTGAGATTCCAACTTCCTCTGAATTAAACTCTTCATTAATTAGAGATAAGGCTTCTTTAATATCATCTACGTTATCTGCCTCCTTAACTTTGTTCTCTATATCTTCTAGGTCAACATTTTCAAGATCAATACTATTAAATTCATTTAATAAATAATTATTATAATCAAGATCTGAGTCAAGAGTATCTCTTTGTATTTCTTTTTCTTGAATTTTTTTCTCTAAAGCCATTAAAGACTTAAAATCGTTTGAATAAGTATTGAAATTAATTGTGTTACTTGATAGAGAATCAAGAATTAAAAAAATAAAGTTTGTATCTAGTATATTGAGATTGTTAAACTGTGAGTGAATATCTAGTAAAGAATTTGTTAAACTTGATAATTGGTCTAGCCTCACAGGTGTGTCATTAACAAATGCTCTTGATTTACCACTTTGATTAATCTCTCTTCTAATTATTGTCTGATTATCAAAGTCTAAATCATTATCTGAAAAAAATACTTCAAGATTTTGACCATTAAGGTCAAAAATTGCTTCAACAAAACACTTTTTATCTTTATTGATAATTTTTGTATTGTCAACTCTGGAGCCAAGAACAAGTGATAACCCTCCCAATAGAATTGACTTTCCAGCTCCCGTTTCTCCAGTGATTGAAGTCATACCATTTTCAAATGATATTTCGACATTATCAATTAGAGCGTAATTACTTATTCTTAATCTTTTTAACATTCTTGCAAATAGCTTTCATTATATCTATTGAAACATCTTTTTTATGTTTCCTTTCAAATGGAGTAATTTCTAAATCTGAATTTATAAAATCAATTTGATTAAAGTCATTTGAAATTGGATTAAAATCTCCAATTTTATTAACTATTATTGCGTCAAGATTTTTAGACTTCAATTTTACCTTTGCATTATCAATGTGATTATCAGTCTCCAAGGCAAATCCAACTAGATATTGATTCTTTTTTATTTTGCCTAATTCCTTAATAATATCCTTGGTAGGTTTAAGTTTAATTGAATCTAAACCTATATCTTTTTTAATTTTAGTGTCTTTAAATTCTGCTGGTTTAAAATCAGAAACAGCTGCAGAGCAAATTACAACGTCAGATGATTTAAAATGAGTAATAGTTTCTTCAAACATCTGATCAGAATCTAGAACCCTATATGTATCTATATTTAACAAGTCAATTGATAAATTTGTTGGACCTAATATAAGTTTCACATTTGCTCCAAGAGAAATAGCTGCTTTAGCTAAGTGATATCCCATTTTTCCAGATGAACTATTACCAATAAATCTGACTGGATCAATTTTTTCATGAGTTGGACCAGCAGTTATTAAAAAATTAAGATTATTAAGTGGAAGAGATTCTTTAAGCTTAATTTCAATATGTTCAATTATCTCTTCTGGCTCCAACATTCTGCCCTCACCTTCTAAACCACTTGCAAGAGAGCCTTTACCAACAGGAAGCACATTAGTCTTATTCTTAACAAGTTTTTGAATATTTTCTTGATTAAGAGAATTTCTATACATTTCAAGATCCATTGCTGGAGCAATAAATACGGGGCAACTACTTGATAAATAACATGCTAAAAGAATATTGTCACATTTAGCATTTGCCATTGAAGATATAGTATTTGATGTGGCGGGTGCAATTATAAAGATATCAGCCCATTCGGAAAGCTCCACATGATTATTCCAAGAAGGATTTCCGTTTTTCTCAGTAGAAAATTCTGAATAAACATCATTTTTTGAAACAGTTGAAAGAGTTAGAGGAGTGACAAATTCTTTAGAGGAAGGAGTCATAACGACTTTAACATTACAATTTAGTTTAACCAGTTGCCTTATAAGCAAAGGAGTTTTGTAGGCAGCTATTCCACCTGTTACTCCTACTAGTATATTCTTTTGAGCTAAAACACTCATTGTATTGAAGTTTATTACTCTGTTTCAGCTTCAGTATCCCTGTAATAGATTTTATTTTCAATCCACTCATCTATTGCTATTGCATAGGACTTAGGAAGTTTTTCATAAAATTTGGAAACTTCAATTTGCTCTTTATTCTCAAAGACTTCTTCAAGACTATCATTGTGAGTTGCAAACTCATCAAGTTTATCATGTAGTTCTTTTTTAATTTCAGAGTTAATCTGTGCTGATCGTTTAGCAATTATTGAGATAGCTTCATAAATATTATCGGTTGGATTTTCAATCTCAAGTTTATTATATGTTTTTGTGCTATTGGCTGCGTTAGAATTTCTGTATTTATTCATTAGTTTATTTATAAAAGTTGTTTTGCAATATTAATCTTTTTAGACAAGTCTTCAATGAAAATGGTATCAGGATAATACCTTAAAAAATTATCAAGTGACCTCTCTAATTCTGTAATCCTTTCAACAATTCTTGACTCAATACTATTAATAGCTATTTCATATTGAGACAACCACTTATAATAGAGAGCTTCCTCTCTAAAAATTGTACCAGGATTGTCAGCTATAAAATTATCAAGTGATTTAATTGCTGAAGTATAATCTCTTATAGTATAGTATTGCTTTGAAATTTCAAAGTCTTTTTGTTCTAGTTTATTCTGAAGCTCATCCATTAATTCAAGAGCCTCTGAAACATATTCACTATTTGGAAATCTATTAATAAATACCTGGAGTTTATCAATGCCAGTGAATGTGTCATCTTGATCGAGACTATAAAGAGGTGACAACATAAAATATGATTTAGCCTCCATAAAATATGCTTCTTGTATCCTTTGGCTATTTGGATAAGATTTTATAAAATTTTCAAATTGAACTGCAGCAGAATAATATAGTTTAGTCTCAAAATAAGAGATAGCAAAAAAGTAGACCAGTCTTTCACCCTGAGGTTTTCCTCTGTAGCTTGGTATAATTTGCTCAATCAATGCATTTGCCCTTCTAAACTCTCCGTTATTATAATAATTCTCAGCTGCAGTATACTTATCAACATCATTTTCAGTACTATTAAGTAACTTTTGATAATCATTACAGGATAGCAACAATATTGAAAAGGATATTAAAAAGAATATTCTATTCATGTAGATTTAATGTTTGGCAAATTTAATATAAGTTTATGAAATAAGATCTATTAAATTAACTTCATTAATAATAGACACACTAAGTTCATTAGCAGTATTCAATTTTGATGGCCCAATATTTTTACCTGCGACGAGATAATTAGTTTTCTTGCTAACAGATGAACTAACTTTTCCACCATTTAATTCTATTATATTCTTAATCTCATCTCTACTATGAGATTCAAAGACACCCGAGATAACAAATATTTTACCATTTAATTTTGTTGAATGAAAGTCATTATCTTTTTTATAGAATTTCAAACCAAAAGATTTAAGCTTATTTATTATTTGAATATTATTAATATCATTAAAAAAATCAACTATACTCTTAGCTGTTTTATCTCCAATTTCATCAATAGATGATAAAGATTCAATATCCATTAAAGCTAATTTATCTATTGAATCAACATGTTTAATTATTTTTTTTGACGCAGACTCACCAACATATCTAATACCTATACCAAATAATACTTTTTGAAATGAATTTAATTTTGATTCTTCAATCCCTTTCTTAAGATTCTCTGCTGATTTTTCTCCATAACCTTCAATTTTAGAAATTTCATAATAATTAAGATTATAAATATCTGCTATATCTCTTAAATATCCTAAATCATAAAAAAGTCTTATTGTTTCATCTCCCAGTCCATCAATATTCATTGCTTTTCTTGACACAAAATGTTGAATTCTACCAATAGCTTGAGGTCTACAATCTTTATAATTTGTACAAAAATAATTAGCTTCGGTTTCTAGTTTTTCTAAACTGCTATTACATTCAGGACAAATTTTTGGAAAGATTATTTCATCCTCTGAACTACCTCTTCTTTGCATATCAATACCCGTAATTTTAGGAATTATCTCTCCACCTTTTTCAACAAACACAAAATCGTTAACCCTTAATTTTAATTTAAGCATTTGATCATAACTATGAAGAGAGGCTCTCTTAACAGTTGAACCAGAGATTAAAACGGGCTCCAGATTAGCAACTGGTGTAACAGCACCAGTCCTTCCCACATTAAATGAAATTGATTTTAATCTAGTAGCAAGGTTTTCAGCCTTATACTTATAAGATATCGCCCATCTTGGGAATTTTGAAGTGAACCCCAGTTGGTTCTGATAATCTATCTTATTTATTTTAATAACTACTCCATCAATCTCAAATGGTAAAGTGTTTCTATTTATTTCCCAATATTTAATATATTCTTTTACTCCTTGAATACTATTAACTACTCTTTCATAATTTGGCACATTAAACCCCATTTCTCTTGCAAGATTTAACAATTCAGAATGATCTTCAATAGCTATATCATCAGAAACAATAGAGTATAAAAAACATTCCAAAGGTCTTCTTGCAACTTCATTGGAATCGAGCAATTTAATACTTCCAGATGCGGTATTTCGAGGATTCATGAATGGTTGTTCACCATTATCTTTTCTTTTTTTATTAAGCTGAGTAAATGAGTCTAAGGGAATAATTATTTCACCTCTAATTTCAAATTTATTTTTCTTGAAACTTTCTTTTAATTTGATAGGTATTGACGATATTGTCTTTAAATTTTTTGTGATATTGTCACCATTTGATCCATCACCTCTTGTTAATCCTCTTACAAGTTTACCTTTATTATACAATAAGTTAACAGAAGCACCATCGTATTTAAGCTCACAACAAAATTCAAAATCTGTTACACCAATGTTTTTAACTACCCTATCATACCATGCTTCAAGTTCCTCTGAAGAATAAGTATTATCTAATGAATACATTGGATAAATATGAGATTCTGAATCAAACTTTTCAGATAGGCCACCACCAACTCTATTTGTTGGAGAATTTTCATCCTTAAATTGTGGATAATTATTTTCAAGTCTTACTAGTTCTCCTAAAAGTTGATCATATTCAATATCAGATATAATATTTTTATCGAGATCATAATAGTAATAATTATGTTGGTTAATTAGATCTCTTAATTCCTGTATTTTTTGTTTAATATTGTCCATTTAGAATGATAACTTAGCAAGTCTTTTTTTTCCTCTAAAATCCACTCTAAAGTTAACATCATTTGGCTTAAATTTGGTTAATAAATCATTAAATTCTTTAATAAAATCAGGATTTATTTCAAGATATATCTGACCTCCTTTATTTAAGTTTTTATTTGCAAAAACAAGTATTTGTTTATAGAAATGAAGTGGCTTATCTTTTGGTGCAAACAGTGCAATGTGAGGTTCAAAATTTACATTCTCATCTATTTCATCTTTTTTTGAATAATCAAGATAAGGTGGGTTTGAGATAATAATATCAAAGAATTCATTGTTAGTAAAATTAGTGTTCATATCATACTCTATTATTTTTACCTTTGACTCAAGAATATCCTTATTTAAATTACATACACGGAGAGCTTCTTTTGATATATCTGCTAATGTTACATCAAGATTTATTGTTTTAGAAATTGATATTCCAATACATCCTGATCCAGCTCCCAAATCAATTAATTTTTTTCTATCATTTGTATTATCGTCAATTACCCATTGGACTAATTCTTCTGTTTCAGGTCTAGGTATTAACACATTTTCATCTACATAAAAATCATAACCAAAAAAACTTTTCTTATTTATTATGTAATCTAAAGGATAATTTCTATGAATATTTTTAAGACTTGATCTTAAAAGCATCTCATTTTCTGATTTTATAATAAAATTTGGATCTAGGGCTATTTTTAAAGGATCAACATTACATAGCTCTTCAAGTAATATTTTGAAAATATAATCAGATTCTTCATTTGTTTTTCCTAATTCAGATCTATAAAAATCTCTAAATTCAATTATATTCATTTTAAATCTTTAAGCATCCATACTGGACAGGCAGTATGACCTGTATTTCCCATTGGTTTATCAATATATTCAAATCCTTTTTTTTTATATAATTTTTGAGCACTAACCATGTTTGGCATTGTTTCAATATAACATTTAGTATAATTTGATTCTATTGCAAACGTTAAACACTTATCTATCATTTTATCTCCGTAGCCTTTTCCTCGAACAGACTTATGAAAATACATTTTTTGAAGCTCACATATATCACTAGTGCTTTGTTTAAGTTCAGATATTCCAGCTCCACCTAGAATTTTATTTTCATGCTCAATTATATAATATATAGATCTTGGGTTTTGATAAGCTTCAAACATTTTATCAAGCTCTGGATCTTCATATGCAGAACCTTTTTTTGGTATTTCCATTTCAATAAGAACTTCCCTAAGAATTCTTGAAAGACTTTTGTTATCACTCTGATTAATAGATCTTATTAACATAATGACCTTTTTGACTTAAATTTACAATTCTAATTTTTATAAATTATGGATACACACATTAAATACATGAAAAGATGTATTGAACTAGCATCAGAAGGAATTGGAAATACATATCCAAATCCTATGGTCGGATGTGTAATTGTTCATAATAATAAGATAATTGGTGAGGGTTCACATCAAGAGTATGGGTGTAGTCATGCAGAAGTTAATGCAATTAATAGCGTAGTTGATAAGGACTTACTTAAAGAATCCACTCTGTATGTTAATCTTGAACCATGTAATCATTATGGAAAAACTCCACCTTGTACAAAGCTAATTCTTGAGAAAGGAATTAAGAATGTAGTAATAGGATCAAAAGATCCTAATAGAAATGTTTTGGGCGGGGGAATCAATACTCTTGTTTCAAATGATTGTAATGTTGAATATGGAATTATAAAAGATGAGTGCGACTCTCTTAATAAAAGATTTTTCACATTTCAAAATCAAAAAAGACCATACATTATATTAAAATGGGCAGAATCTAAAGATGGATATATAAGCCCAAAGAAATCTGATCGAATTCAAGGAGAAGCATTTTGGATTTCAAATGAAGAATCTAAGAAAATGTCTCACAATTTTAGAAGTCAAGAACATTCAATACTAGTTGGAGTTCAAACTGTAATTGATGATAATCCAGAATTGACCACTAGGTTAGTTGTTGGTAATAGTCCTATAAGGATAGTTCTTGACCCAAATAATAGAATCCCATTAAATTCAAAAGTATTATCAAATGAGTCAGAGACAATTATTTTTTCATCAACAAAAAACTTAGAATTAAATACAGATAATGAGGTTCTTAAACAGTTTGATCTTGATTCGATTCTAGAATCATTATTTAAACGTGGCATTCAGTCAATGATTGTAGAAGGTGGAGCATATACTATTCAAAAGTTTATAGATTCTGATAAGTGGGATTGTATTAGGGTATTTAAGTCTGAGAAAAATCTTTGTGATGGACTACTTGCCCCAAAATATGAAATTGATAAATTAAAATATAGATTGATTGGAGAAAACAAGTTTTATGAAACTTTCAAAAATTAAATAACTCATTAATTTCTTTAGGACACCTCTGTGGTTTCATAGATTTTGAATTTAAAAATGCTAATGTTGTTGCACCTTCAGTTGTAAGCTCATTATTTTGATTAAAAATCTGATATTTAAACTCAATAGTTGATGTTGGTTCTTTCTCACAAATTACATTTACATACATTGAGTCACCAAAAAAAAGAGATTTAATAAATTTTATTTCACATCTAACAACAGGAAGTATTATATCACTTTCTTCAATTTTTTGGTATGACAATTTAAGTTTTTCAAGCCACTCGATTCTTGCTAATTCAAAAAATTTTAAATAATTACTATGATGAACAATACCCATTTGATCAGTTTCACAATATCTAACTTTTATTATATCAGTTTTATATTTCATTTTTTTTATTTTATGAAGGAGTTTATTCTTTTTCTTACAAATTTATGCTACCTGATTTTAAATAAAAAAAAATTAATAATCAATAGGTAAACTTATTTTTTTTTTAGTTTTTTTAAATAATATTTGTCAAGAATATAAAACAATAACTCATAAATATATTCAATTAACCTTTAGCCAAGAAAATAATGAGCCAATCACCCTCGTCTGTATGGAATAACTGTCTAACTTTCATTAAGGATAATATTCAACCTCAAGCATACAAAACTTGGTTCGAGCCAATAATTCCTGTTAAATTATCTGAAGATGTTTTAAGCATTCAAGTTCCAAGTAAGTTTTTCTATGAGTGGCTTGAAGAACATTATATCAAGATACTTAGAATTGCACTTACTAAAGAGTTAGGTTCAAAGGCAAGACTTATGTATGTAATTAAAATGGAAAATACTTATGGTAACAGGATGCCATTTACTGAAAATATCCCAAGCTCCTCAAGTAGTAGTATAAAAACTCAATCAATTGAATCACCCTTTAGCACTTTTGCAAGTGAATTAAAAAATCCATTTGTCATTCCTGGTATAAGAAATCTTCAAATAGAATCTCAATTAAACCCTAATTATTCATTTGAAAATTTTCTTGAAGGTGATTCTAATAGATTAGCAAGATCAGCTGGAATTGCTGTTTCTAACAAACCAGGCGGAACATCTTTTAATCCACTATTAATATATGGTGGTGTTGGACTTGGCAAGACTCATCTTGCTCATGCTATTGGTGTAGATATCAAACAGAAATATCCAGACAAAACAGTTTTATATATTTCAGCTGAGAAGTTTACACAACAATATGTTGATTCAGTCAAAAAAAACACAAGAAATGATTTTATACATTTTTACCAGTTAATTGATATTTTGATTGTAGATGATGTTCAATTTCTATCAGGAAAATCTGGCACACAAGATGTTTTCTTCCATATATTTAATCACCTTCATCAAAATGGTAAGCAGGTAATTTTGACTTCTGACAAGGCTCCTATTGATATGCAAGATATCGAGCAAAGACTTTTATCAAGATTTAAATGGGGCTTGTCTGCGGAGCTTCAAAATCCAAACTTCGAAACTAGAGTCTCAATACTTAAGAATAAGCTCTATAGAGATGGGGTTGAGATTCAGAATGAAGTAATAGAGTTTGTTGCAAAAAATATAAACTCAAATGTAAGAGAACTAGAAGGTGCTATTATTTCTCTAATAGCTCAATCCTCATTTAATAAAGCAGAGATAACTGTTGATCTTGCTAAAGAGGTAATAAATAAATTTGTTAAAAATAACAGAAGAGAGGTTTCTATTGATTACATACAAAAAGTTGTCTCAGATTACTTCCAAATGGATATCCAAACACTTCAATCTAAAACTAGAAAAAGACATATTGTTCAGGCTAGACAGATTGCAATGTATTTTGCTAAAAAATTCACTAAAGCATCCCTTGCAAGTATAGGCTCACAAATTGGAAGAAGAGACCACGCAACAGTTCTTCATGCATGTAAGACAGTTGATAATCTTAGCTTTACAGATAAGCAATTTAGAAAATATGTTGAGGATCTTAATCAGAAACTATCCAACTAGCTTTTACCTGTATATTCCCCTGCTGTTTATCCAGCGAATATATGCCTTTTTGTTCCTGTTGTGTCCATCTATATCGCTTGCAAAAAGATGATACCCTCTATTTGACGGATCAGCAACCATGAAGAGATAATTATGATTCTCGTGATTAAGAACAGCATCGATAGCTGATATATCAGGCATTGTTATGGGTCCAGGAGGAATACCTCTAATCTTATACGTATTAAATTCAGAATTTATTTCAAGATCACGATAAAGGACCCTTCTTATAATTGTATCATAGTTATTATAGTATTTCTTTAAAGAATAGATAACGGTTGGATCAGCTTGAAGTCTCATCCTTTTTTTAATTCTATTAATGTATAAACCAGCAACTCTTGGACGCTCATCATTTCTTCTACTTTCAATTTGGACTATTGACGCAAGTGAAATAACTTCTAATTTTGTAAGACCTAGTTTTGCCGCCTTTTCAGATCTATCTTTATTCCAAAACTTATTATATTCAACTAACATTCTATCTCTAAAATCTTCAGGAGAAGTATTCCAATAAATATTATAAGAGTTTGGAATAAAAATTGAATGAACATTTTGCTCATTTAGATTATTGTCTTTAAGAAATTTTTTATCTCTAAATGCTAATAATAAAGATGTACTATCCGCATATATTTGTTTTGAAACTCTTCCTGCTAAATTCTCAACTCTTTCTTGATTGTTAAATGTAACATTTACGGGAGTATTATTAAATTTCAAGGAATTAACAATATCGTTGTTTCCAATGTCTTTGGCTATCTTAAATCTTCCGGTTTTTTTATTCTTAAGGTATTCAAGTCTTTCCGCAACTTGATAAAAAGTTTTTTCAGATTTGATGTATTTTGATATTGAATCCTTAAAAGCTAGACTATCATCCTCCATTACATACAGAAATATAGTTTCATCTTCGAATGATGTGTTAGGTTTATAATATTTATTGTAGTAATCAATAACAAATATTATCGACAAAATTGAAATCGGTATTAAAATTTTTAAATACTTCATTTATTTAAAATTTTTTGGAATAAAAGCTCATCATTAAATTTATTATTATAAAAAACCCAATCTTTTTTTAAACCAACTTCATCATAACCATTTTTTTTGAATAATGAAATGCTTTCAACATTATTTGATGAAATATTAGCATAAAGTTGATGCATCGGTACATGCTTTGAAACATGTTCTTCAATTAATTTTAAAGACATAGAACCTATGCCTTTAGATCTAAACTTTTCAAATATAATAATTCCAACTCCAGCTCTTCTGCTAATTTGGTCATAATCGAAAAGATCTATGAAACCATAAGAATCAGATTCGTCAAAAATAACAAGTCTAACCTGTTTGTGCTCGATTATATCAAGATGAGAATTTTCAATAAATTTTTTTAACGTATGTTTAGAAAAGGGTGAAGAGGTATTTGAGTATACCCACAAGGATTTGTCATTTTCTGTATCATACATCATTTCAAGATCAGAAGGTTCTAGAGCTCTAAGTCTAATTTTCATTTTGTTGTAGTTAAACAATAGTTAAAATATAATTATTAAAATTTTAATATGTTATTTTTATGAAAAAATAAAATGAAATTGTATTCAAAAATTCTAGTAATATCTTTAATATCCTCTCTATTAGTTTTTACTCTAATTAACAGAATTGATAATAAATTTGATTCTAAATTAACTTCAGAATTAGTTAACAACGAATTTTCAGGGCTATCAATTCCTGCAAATTTTAATCAAAATAAACACACCACTTCTTCATTACCAAATTTAACTTTTGCTGCAAGTAAATCAATTGATGCAGTTGTTCATGTCAAAAATACAAGTATTGTAAAGGATAGCGATTCATGGGCTTTACAATTTTTTTATGGTGATGATTCAAGAAAAAAAGTTGGAACAGGATCTGGTGTAATTATTTCTCCTGATGGATACATTACTACAAATTATCATGTTATCGAAAACTCTACAGAAGTTATTGTTACAACAAATGATAACAGAGAATATGAGGCAGAAATAATAGGATTTGATGAAGTTACAGATATTGCAGTTTTAAAAATAGATACAGATTCAGATCTAGATTATATTTTCTTTGGTGATTCAGATTCAACACTTATTGGAGAGTGGGTTTTAGCAGTTGGTAATCCGTATAATCTAAATTCTACTGTTACTGCCGGTATTATAAGTTCAAAATCCAGAGACTTGAATGAATTTGACCAAAAGAACCAGTCATTTATCCAAACAGATGCTGCTGTTAACTTTGGAAATAGTGGAGGTGCACTAGTAAATATTCAAGGTGAACTAATTGGAATAAACACTCTTATTCAATCAATGACAGGTGGATATGTTGGCTATTCATTTGCAGTTCCAAGCAATACAGTTAGAAAGATATTTGAAGATATTTTAGAGTACGGAGATGTTCAAAAGGGTCTACTTGGTGTTAGAGGAGTTGCACTAAGATCTTCTTATTCCAAACAACTTAATTTAGAAGAAACAGAAGGGTTTTATATTGATGTTATTGAGCCTGGATTTGGAGCTGATATCTCTGGACTTCAAAAAGGTGATATAATTAAATCGATAGATGATGTTAAAATTAATAGGTTTTCTGATTTATCAGGCTACTTGTCATCAAAAAGACCTGGAGATAAAGTAAAAGTTAAGTATATAAGAGATAAAGAGCTTATTACTGCTTCTGTAACTCTTAAGAAAAGTTCTAACTAATGAGAATAGATGTACTCACTCTATTCCCTGATGTATTTGATAATTTAAACTCTTTTTCCATTATTAAAAAAGCTATTGACTCTAAAAAAGTAGAAGTCAATACTCATAACCTAAGAGATTATGCTTACAACTCAAGAAAAGTTGATGATTATCCTTATGGAGGTTTTCCTGGAATGGTTATAAAAATTGAACCAATCGATAATTGCATAGAGTCTTTAAAGAAGAAAAACAACTATGATGAAATAATCTATTTAACTCCAGATGGAGAGTTATTAGATCAAAAAAAATCAAATTATCTATCAACTTTGAAAAATATTATAGTTATATGTGGACATTATAAAGGAATTGATCATAGGGTTAGAGAACATATTGTAACTAAGGAGATATCCATTGGAAATTATGTTGTTTCAGGAGGTGAACTTCCTGCTGCAGTTCTTTGTGACTCTATTATTAGACTTCGACCTGGTATCATAGGTGATGAATCTTCTGCACTTTCAGATACTTTTCAAGATAATTTATTAGCAGCACCTATTTATACTAGACCTGAAGTTTATAAAGGTTTTGAAGTACCTAAAGTTCTTTTATCAGGAAATCAAAGTGAAATACAAAAATGGAACGATAAGAAATCTTTGGAAAGAACAAAATTACTTAGGCCAAATCTTTTTGATAATGAATAAAAAGGTTTATTTTTGCTCGGGTTTGATTTAATTCAAATCATAAATAAATTATTTCAATGGATACTGTAGTAAATTTAGTTCAAGAAAAGCTTATCACTAAAAATGATTTTCCATCATTTTCTTCTGGTGATACTATCACCGTATTTTATGAAATTAGAGAAGGTGATAAAGTAAGAACCCAGTCTTTCAAAGGTGTAGTAATTCAAATTAAAGGTAGAGGTCAATCAAAAACTTTTACAATAAGAAAGATGTCTGGTACAGTCGGTGTTGAGAGAATTTTTCCAATTAACATGCCTGCTTTAAAGAAAATTGAGGTTAATAAAAAAGGTAAAGTTAGACAATCAAGAATTTATTACTTCAGAGATTTAAGAGGAAAAAAAGCTAGGATTAAAGAAGTATAAATCTTATGTCAAAAATTAAAGTAGCCAATCCCATAGTCGAGATAGATGGAGATGAAATGGCTAGAATCATCTGGAAATTCATTAAAGAAAAACTTATTCTAGACTATCTTGATCTTGATATAGTATATTATGATCTAGGAATTGAGTCAAGGGATAAAACTGATGACCAAATTACAATTGATGCTGCTAATGCTATTAAAAAGTATAATGTTGGCATAAAATGTGCTACAATAACACCAGATGAGCAAAGGGTTGAAGAGTTTTCTCTATCAAGAATGTATAAATCTCCAAATGGAACAATTAGAAACATTGTTGGAGGTACTGTTTTTAGAGAGCCTATTATATGTAGATCCATCCCAAGATATGTACAAGGTTGGTCAAGACCAATATGTATAGGTAGGCATGCGTTTGGTGACCAATATAGAGCCACTGATGTAATTACTCATGGACCTGGAAAACTTGAAATGAAATTTACTCCTAAAGATGGTGGAGAATCAACAACATGGGAAGTATATAATTTTGAAGAGGATGGAATTGCAATGTCAATGTATAATATTGATTCATCAATTTATGGATTTGCAAGATCATGTATGAATATGGCACTTACCAAGAGATGGCCTCTATACCTATCTACAAAAAACACCATACTTAAAGCTTATGATGGTAGATTTAAAGATATTTTTCAGGAGGTATACGATAACGAATTTAAAGATAGATTTAAGAAGGAAAATATAACTTATGAGCACAGACTAATTGATGATATGGTAGCTGCTGCTATTAAATGGAAAGGAGGGTTTGTGTGGGCTTGTAAGAATTATGATGGTGATGTCCAATCAGATGTAGTTGCTCAAGGTTTTGGATCACTTGGTTTAATGACTTCTACATTAGTAACACCTGACGGTAAAACACTTGAAGCAGAAGCTGCTCATGGAACAGTAACTAGACACTTTAGAAGACATCAGAAAGGTGAACAAACATCGACAAATCCAATAGCTTCAATATTTGCTTGGACAAGAGGTTTAATTCATAGAGGCAAACTTGATAATAATGAGAAACTTATTAATTTCTGCAAAACATTAGAGGAGGTCTGTATTGAAACAATTGAAGATGGAAAAATGACCAAAGATTTAGCTTTATTAGTTTTTAGAGATGATCTGGTCGACTCTAATTTTCTTACTACACAAGAATTCTTAGACGAATTAAAAAGTAATCTGAATAAAAAATTAGCTATTTAATAATGAAATTTATTAAAGTAACTGAACAAGAATCAAATCATAAAGATTTAGAAAAAAAATCTGTAATTGAACTTGTAAATGCAATGCATGAAGAAGATAATAATGCATTAAAAGCAGTTAATAAAGTTTTACCAAAAATTTCTGAACTTATTGAGGCCATTGCACCAAAGATTGAAAAAGGAGGTAGATTATTTTACATTGGAGCTGGAACTAGTGGCAGATTAGGTGTTTTAGATGCTTCAGAGTGTCCCCCAACATTTGGGACTCCTCCAGAAAAAGTTGTTGGACTAGTAGCTGGTGGAATTCCTGCCTTATATAGTTCAATCGAGATCGCTGAAGATGACATGAGCCAAGCATGGAAAGATTTATCTGAACATAAAGTTAATTCTGATGATTTTGTTATTGGAATTACAGCATCAGGAACTACTCCTTATGTTGTAGGTGGTCTTAAGGATTGTCAAGAAAAAAATATTTCTACTGCATGTATTGTATGCAATGAAAACTCTCATTTATCTGAATATGCAGATTATAAAATTGAAGTTATAGTTGGTCCAGAGTTTTTAACTGGAAGCTCTAGATTGAAAGCTGGAACTGCACAAAAATTAATATTGAATATGATATCCACTATTTCAATGATTTTAGATGGTCACGTTAGAGGAAATAAAATGATTGACATGCAGATGTCTAACGCAAAGCTTAATAAGCGTGCTAGAAGAATTCTTGTGGAAGAATTAAGTGTGGATGAAGGTAAAGCTGATGAACTAATTTTGAAACACAAAAGTATTCGTTTAGCAATAGATAACTTTAATAATGAATAAATTCCTAAAAAAAGGCTTTATTCAAGTTTTTACAGGTATTTCGCTTTGCTTTATTGGGCCTGTACTAGTTTCTCAAGCATTTAATAATCAAGATCACCCCCTTTTTATTGTTGTCCTTATAACTGGTGTCATTCTTCTTGTTTTAGCTATTTATTTCGGGTACAGAGGAATAAGTAATATATTAAATGGAACTTTAGGGCCAAAGAATAAATTAAATTGAATTATTTTTGAAAGTTGATACTATACTATGATTAATGTTAGTTTTCCAGATAAATCAGTAAAAAAGTTTGAAAAAGGAACTAAAGTTATTGATATAGCTAAAAGCATAAGTGAAGGATTAGCTAGAAAAGTTATATCTGCATCATATAATAATGAAATAGTTGAAACAGAATCACCAATTAACCAGGATGGTTTAATCAAATTTTTCACATGGGATGATAATGAAGGCAAACAAGCCTTTTGGCATTCGTCTGCACATATTCTGGCTCAAACAATCAAATCTTTTTATCCTAAGTCTAAGCTTACCATAGGTCCTTCGATTGAAAATGGATTCTATTATGATGTTGATTTTGGAGATGATGTTTTTTCTGAAAAAGATTTTGGAAGAATAGAATCAAAATTTTTAGAGCTAGCAAGAGAAGATAATAGTTTTATCATGAAATCTGTATCAAAAAAAGATGCTTTAGATTTCTATAAGTTAGAGAATAATGAATATAAAGTTGAATTAATTGAGAGTCTTGAAGATGGATCAATAACATTTTGTGATCATTCGAATTTCTCAGATTTATGTAGAGGGGGACACATTCCTTCAACTGGAATAGTTAAAGCAGTTAAACTTCTTAATGTTGCTGGAGCTTACTGGAGAGGGGATGAAAAAAATAATCAATTGACAAGAGTTTATGGAATATCTTTCCCAAAACAAAAGCTTCTAACTGAGTATCTTGAACTTGTCGAGAAGGCTAAAGAAAGAGATCACAGGAAATTAGGCAAGGAACTAGAGCTGTTCACCTTTTCAAAAAAAGTTGGTCAAGGTTTACCTCTTTGGCTTCCTAAAGGTACAGAATTAAGAGATAGACTTCAAAGCTTCCTTGAAGATGCTCAAAGAAGAGCTGGATATAAAAAGGTAATGTCACCTCATATAGGCTCAAAGGAATTATATATTACTTCAGGGCATTATGAAAAGTATGGTGAAGACAGTTTTCAACCTATACTTACTCCTAATGATAGTGAAATATTTATGCTTAGACCAATGAATTGCCCACATCATTGTGAAATATTTAATTCTAAACCACTAAGTTACAGAGATTTACCATATAGGATGGCAGAATTTGGAACAGTATACAGGTATGAACAAAGTGGAGAGTTACATGGATTAAGCAGAGTAAGAGGATTTACTGTTGATGATGCCCATATTTTTTGTACTACTGAACAGGTTGATTCAGAATTTAAAAACACTATTGATTTGGTTTTGTATGTATTTAGATCTTTAGGATTCTCTGATTTTTATGCTCAAGTTTCATTAAGAGATCCCAATAATCCTGACAAATATATAGGATCAGATGAAAACTGGGAAATTGCTCAACAAGCAATTTTAAATTCAGCAAAAGAAAAGGATTTAAATTATAAAGTTGAATATGGAGAAGCAGCTTTTTATGGACCTAAGCTTGATTTTATGGTTAAAGATGCACTAGGAAGAAGTTGGCAATTAGGTACTATACAGGTAGACTACAACCTACCTGAAAGATTCGATCTTACATATAAAGGAAAAAATAATGAAGACCTAAGACCCGTTATGCTTCATAGAGCACCATTTGGTAGTATGGAAAGATTTGTTGCGATTCTTTTGGAACATACAGGTGGATTGTTCCCTCTATGGCTTGCATCAACACAGGTTATTATTTTAATTGTCAGTGAAAACTTTAAAAATTATGGTGAAAAAGTTTTAAATATCTTAGAAAATCACGAAATTCGCGCGCACTTAGATGATAGAAACGAGACTGTTGGAAAGAAAATTAGAGAATCTGAGATAAACAAGGTTCCTTTTATGATCGTAATTGGGGAAAATGAAGTGAAGAGTCAGACAATTTCTGTAAGACGACATCATGCAGAAGATCTAGGTAAAATGAGAATTGAAAAATTTGTAGATATAATTAAGAAAGAGATTTCAGAATGTATCCCTAAATTTAACATTAACTAAAAATAATTATTATAGCTATAAGAAGAAGAAAACCAAATAGGAGATTCCAAAGAGTAATTAAAGAAGATCCTCATAAAATCAATACAAAGATCACAGCATATGAAGTTAGATTAGTTGGTGACAATGTAGATGTAGGTGTATATTCTACAAATGAGGCGTTAAGAATTGCTAGGGATTTAGAACTAGATTTAGTAGAGATTTCTCCAAAAGCTTCTCCACCTGTATGTAAAATACTTGAATATAAGAAATTCTTATATGAGCAAAAAAAGAGAGATAAAGCACTTAAATCAAAGGCAACTAAAATTGTTGTAAAAGAAATAAGATTTGGACCTCAAACAGATGAACATGATTATCAGTTTAAAAAGAAGCATGCAGAGAAATTTTTAAATGAAGGTGCAAAGTTGAAAGCATTTGTTTTTTTTAAAGGACGATCAATTATTTTTAAGGAACAAGGTCAAATTTTGTTATTAAGATTAGCTCAAGACCTGGAAGAAATTGGAAAAGTCGAACAGATGCCAGAGTTAGAAGGAAAGAGGATGATAATGTATATAACACCAAAAAAGAATTAAAAAAGAGGAACTATGCCTAAAATGAAAACAAAATCCAGTGCTAAGAAAAGGTTTAAAGTAACTGGATCAGGAAAAATTAAAAGGAAACACGCTTTTAAAAATCATATTTTGACAAAAAAGTCAAAAAAAAGAAAACTAAGGCTTACTCATTTTGGCCTAGTTCATGAAAGTGATGAAAATAATATTAAAAGACAGTTAAGATTAAAATAATTAGCAATGCCAAGATCAGTAAATTCAGTAGCTTCAAGAGCTAGAAGAAAAAAAATACTAAAACAAGCCAAAGGATACTTTGGTAGAAGAAAAAATGTTTGGACAGTTGCAAAGAATGCTGTTGAAAAAGCATTATTATACGCATATAGAGATAGAAAGACTAAGAAAAGAAATTTTAAATCTTTATGGATTATGAGAATTAATGCAGCTGCTCATCAACATGGACTTACATACAGTGAATTTATGTTTAAACTCAAGACTAATAATATTTCTCTAAATAGAAAAGTTTTAGCTGATTTAGCCATGAATAATCCAAATGCTTTTGAAGCAATTGTTAAATCTTTTAAATAATATCTACAACTCCTCCCTCAACTTTTTATTTTTTTCTAGGTCTAAGGTTAAAAATATAGATTGAAAGAAGGTGAATTACTAAAATTATTAAAAAATCCTGCTTCAAAAAATAAAGGATTTAAACTTCTTATAGATTTATATCAAGAAAAAACATATTGGATGATTAGAAAAATGGTCTTATCTCATGACTCAGCTAATGATGTATTACAAGATACATACATAAGAATTTTTAAAGGAATTGATAATTTTAAAGAAGAAAGTAAACTAAGTACTTGGATATATAGAATTGCTTTTAATGAGTCAATCCGTTTTTTGAACAAAGAATCTAAATTTAAAAAAATTGACATAGATACAAAAGATTATAACTATTCAAAAAAATTATTTGCAGATTCGTTTTTTGATGGGGAAAATCTGTCATTAAAATTTCATCAAATATTATCGGAGCTCTCTATTAGACAGAGAAGTATTTTTAATATGAAATATTTTGATGAACTTAAATTTGAAGAGATTTCAAAAATAAAAAATATTAATATTAGTACTGTTAAATCAGTTTACTATTCAGTTGAAAAAAAAATTAAAAAAGAAATAGATGAATCAACATTATAAAAAATTAGGACTAAAAATTCCTAAAGATTATTTTATTAATTCAAAAAAAGAGATTTTAGAGAACATTAATATTAAAAAGGAGGAAACGGCTAAAAAACATAATTTTAGCTACTATTATCTATCAATGGCTGCTGTGTTTATTGGAGCTTTGATTTTTTTTAATTTTCCTTTAAATAATGAAAATTCAATAGAAATTGATTCAAATTCACCAATAATATCTACTGTAATTTCTGGTGAAGAAATAACTGACGAATATATAATTGAGTTTTACTCAGAATCTTTAGTTTTAAATGAAATTTATTTTGGTGATTAAACTATTTACAAAATTTTGTTTCAAAGTACAAATGAAAAGATTAAACAAAATCATTTTATTGTTTTTAATAGCTCTCTTGTCATTTAACTTATCATACAGTCAAGACAATAAAAGATCTAAAAAATATTCTAATGAATTAATTGAAACTTTATCAAATTATCAAAAAGAGCTTATTAAAAAAGAAAGAAAATATCTTGATATACAAAGATCATCAATAAGAAAAACTTTTTCAATTGAACAAAAAGAAATTATTGCTGATAGTACTCTAACATACTATCAAAAGAGAAAAAAAATCATTGAATCATTTTCCACAGATCAAAAAAAACTTATTGAAAGGTATGATGAAAGAATTGATTCTATTAGAAAACAGTTATACACTTCTCTTACTGAGGAACAAAAAATATTAATTAAGAAAAAAAGAAAGAAGTCTAAAAAAAATGACTAGACTTTTTTTAACAAAACCTTGGGCTTAATCTAAGTGGCATAAAAATATATTTGCAACAAACAAAAAAACTATATGAAAAATTTATTTAAAATATTTTTAATTTTATTTTCTACATCTTTATTTTCTCAGCAAACTGGAGGAAACTATCAGCAATTTCAAAACATGCGTTTTAATGTTTCAGGTTTAGTAGTTGATTCTGAAACTGATGAAATTCTTGAATATGCAACAATTACATTAAAGAATAGAAGAAATACTGATATTGTTTTTGGGGGCATAACTGGAGAAGATGGTAAATTCTCCATTGAGGTATCACCTGGTATGTATGATGTTAGTATTGAATATATATCATTTGAATCATATACTAATAACAATTTTTTAGTTAGAGAGAATACTGACTTAGGTACTATTTCTCTTAGTTTAGATGTTTCAGTTTTAGAGGAAGTTGAGGTTAGAGCTGAGAGGACTCAAGTTGAAGTAAGACTAGATAAGAAAATATACAATGTAGGGCAAGATATTACTGTTAAGGGAGGAAATGTATCTGATGTATTAGCAAATATACCATCAATTGATGTTGACTTTGATGGTAATATATCATTGAGGGGAAATAATAATGTTAGGATTTTAATTAACGGGAAACCATCAGGTCTAGTTGGGCTATCGGGACCACAAGGACTTAGATCAATTCCATCGGAATCTATTGAAAAAGTGGAGGTTGTTACATCTCCATCTGCTAGATATTCTGCTGAAGGTACTGCAGGTATTTTAAATATAATTTTAAAAAAGCAAGATTTACTTGGATTTAACGGTAATGTAAATGGAAGTATTGGATCTCCAAAGAATACTAGTGGTTCCGGAACATTCAACCTTAGAAATAATAAAATAAATATCTTCAACACAACTACATATAAAGATTCTGACAATAATGGAAACTTTTTTTTTGACACAGAATACTTTAAAAATAGCCTTAAAATCGAAAGCTCAGACAAAAGCAATAGAAATGAAAAAAACATTTTTCTAAATTTAGGCTTAGAATACTATTTTGATGATAAAACTTCATTAACATTAAGTGGATTTTACAGAAAAGGAGATGAACTTAGCTACTCAAGAAATATTGTTAATGACATAACTAATGGAATTATCTCAGCTACAAATGAAAGAGTTGCAAATGATGAAGAGCTCGAAGAGTCGTTTGAATATGCACTTGATTTTTATAAAGACTTTGATAAAGAGGGACATACTCTTAGCGCTAGAATATCATATGAAGAATCTGATGAAAATTCTGTTGATAATATTGAAGATTTTTCAACGCTTCCTTTTGTGTCTGAATCTGAATTTGAAAGAACATCTAATATAGATATTCAAAATAGACTACTTGCCCAGGTTGATTACGTTTATCCAATTGATGAAAACACTGAAATAGAATTTGGATATAGGGGTAGATTCCTAGAGAGGGAAACTGATTATGACGTATCTTTCCTTAAAGGGACCTCATATATGTCAGATAGTGGGTTATCAAATGTATTTAACTACACAGAAAATATTAATTCTCTTTACGGTCAATTTGGTAAAAAGTTTAATAAATTTTCTACTTTACTAGGTTTAAGATTTGAAAATTCAAAGCAAGAAATTAATCAAAAAACTACTGGTCAGTTTGAAATAAAGAAGTATTCAGACTTATTTCCAACTTTAAATTTAGCTTACGAAATTTCTGAACTTGAATCACTAACATTGGGTTACAGTAAAAGAATTAGAAGACCAAGAGGATGGGATATTAATCCTTTTCCAAGAAGAAACTCTATTACACAATACAGAAGAGGGAATCCATTCTTAGATCCTACATTTTCATCTGCTTATGAAATTGACTATTTAAAAAGATTTAAAAAAATAACAATTAACACATCCCTGTTCTTCAGGCAATCAGATGGTAATGTTGAGAGAATTCAGCAAGAAACTGGTCAGCTTGTTGACTTGATAGTTGATTCAAGTAATGATAATCCTGTATTACAAGTTCCTGTACTAGAGTATTATCCAATTAACTTATCGACAAATAAAAGAATTGGATCTGAACTAAGTATTACCTATACTCCATCAAGGTCAATTAGACTTAACGGTAGTTTTACACTTAATTCTACAAAGATTAGAGGTAGTTATCAAAATCAAAACTTTGATTCAGATGACACAAATTGGAGTGCTAGATTTAATGGATTTATTAGGCTTCCAAAAGATTATAGTATTCAATTCTTTGGATTTTTAAGAGGTCCAAGTGAAACTGCTTTTTCTAAAAGAAAGTCATTTGGATTTACAACAGCAGCAATTCAAAAAAATATTCTTGATAGAAAAGGTAACATATCCCTTAGATATTCTGATTTATTTAATACTGGAAGATGGAGATCTACTACAACAAGAGAAACTTTCAGGTCTGAATCTGAAGGGCAATGGAGAGAGCCTACACTAATACTTACGTTTTCATATATTATTAGTGAAGATAAGAACAATATGAGAAAGAGAAGGACTCAAAGAGATCAACAGAACTATAGTGAAGGTGCTAATGATGGACCTATCTTTAACAACTAGGATTTTAATTTCTTAGATATAAAATCTTTTATCTTTTGGAATACATATGATGAAGCCCAATATGGTGCTACAATCGCTAAAAAAATCATGAGCCAAAAGCCCATTGTGAATATTGCTAAAAAAGCTAAAAAACCGAGGTATTGTTGAAACTCCATATATTTGTAAATGCTAAACAAAAGTAATTTTTTTTAAGTAAATTACAAAGGATCATGGACTACAGAATAGAAAAAGATACACTTGGAGAGGTAAAGGTTCCTAAAGACTCGCTTTGGGGTGCTCAAACCGAGAGATCAAAAAAAAACTTCAAAATTGGAAACCCATCCTCAATGCCCATTGAGATAATTCACGCTTATGCTATTTTAAAAAAATCAGCAGCAGCTACTAACCATGAATTGGGAGTCTTGTCAAAAGAAAAGTCTGAACTTATCCAAACAGTATGTGATGAAATTATTTCAAATAAACATAATGAACAATTTCCTTTAGTTATTTGGCAAACTGGCTCTGGAACTCAAACTAATATGAATATAAATGAAGTAATTTCAAACAGAGCCCATATAATTGAAGGAAAAAAACTTGGAGAATCAGAAAAAACTCTATCACCTAATGATGATGTTAATCTTTCACAATCGTCAAATGACACTTTTCCTACAGCAATAAACATTGCTGCTATGAAGATAATTACAGATAATACATTAGTTAATTTAAAAATATTAAGAGATAGTCTAAATAAAAAGTCAAAGGAGTTTAACAAAATTATCAAAATTGGAAGAACTCACCTTATGGACGCTACTCCTATAACTCTTGGCCAAGAATTTTCAGGTTATGTAGCTCAAATTGATAATGGAATTAAATCTATTAAAAATGCAATGGATCACTTATCAGAGTTACCGATTGGAGGAACTGCTGTTGGGACTGGGCTAAACACTCCTAAAGGTTATTCAAAAAATGTTATTGAAAGTATTTCAAGAAACTCAGGCCTTAATTTTAAAGAATCCCCTAATAAATTTGAAGGTATTGCATCTAATGATTGTATTGTAGAGATGCACAGTGCAATAAAGACAGCCGCTACATCAATATATAAAATATCAAATGATATAAGGCTGATGGGATCTGGACCAAGATCTGGATTAGGTGAACTAATATTACCTGCTAATGAGCCGGGAAGTTCTATAATGCCAGGAAAAGTTAATCCAACACAATGTGAAGCAATCTCAATGGTTTGTGCTCAAATAATAGGTAATGACATGGCTGTAAGTTTTGCTGGGGCTAATGGTCACTTTGAGTTAAATGTTTTTAAGCCTTTATTCGCATACAATATTATAGAGTCATCAAAAATACTAGGAGACGCATGTTTGAGTTTCTCAAAAAACTGTATTGAAGGTCTAAAACCAAATAAAAAGAAAATAGAAAGATTTTTAAAAGATTCTCTAATGCTTGTAACTACTTTAAACTCAAAAATTGGATACTACAAAGCAGCAGAAATAGCTAATAAAGCTTATAAAGAAAACATTACGCTTAAAGAAGCATGTATTCAACTAAATTATTTATCAGAAAAAGAGTTTGATAAATATGTCAATCCTGAAAGAATGACAAACAATGAAGGTTGAAATAGTATCTTACTCAGATAGATATTCTAAATACTTCTATGATCTAAATCACGATTGGTTAAGTGAATTTTTTTATGTTGAGGAATACGATGAAAAGGTGCTTAAACATTGTAAAGCAGAAATAATTGACAAGGGAGGATATATTTTTTTTGCTCTTCATGAAGTTGAAGTTGTAGGAACTATGGCATTAATTCCCAGAGAAAAAAATGTATATGAATTAAATAAAATGGCTGTAAAAAAAGATTTAAGAGGAAATGGGATTGGTCATCAGTTAATTCAATTTATAATTGATTATTCTGTTAAAAATAACATTAAATCATTAATACTTTATTCAAACACTATCTTGAAGAATTCAATTCACCTCTATAATAAATTTGGGTTTAAAGAAATAGATAATCCAGATGCACCCTACAAAAGGAGTGATATAAAGATGGAATTAAAATTATCTAACCTTAGAAAATAATTTTTCTTTCCAGTTTGTCCATGAATACTTCCTTGCAAATAAAGCAAGAAGAATAGGAAAAACAATAAAGGGAGTAATCCAATCAGTAATACCAAGACTTGGCTCAGAGATATCAATTAGAATTGATTCTGTTTGAAATACAGTCCAATCTGCTGTTACAAGTAATGCAGCTATAAGATTATTAGCAGCATGAAAACCTAAAGCAAGCTCA
Source organism: Candidatus Marisimplicoccus framensis (assembly GCA_042088875.1). GTDB lineage: Bacteria > Bacteroidota > Bacteroidia > Flavobacteriales > Flavobacteriaceae > Marisimplicoccus > Marisimplicoccus framensis_A. Next base: position 64,674 of record JBELLF010000001.1, read on the forward strand.
AGACCATCATCCATAAGTGTCATAATTCCAAGAACGAAACCAACTGTTATGTATAGAATTACAAATTCGAATCCAAGTGCTGTAATCTCAGGATTAGCTAGATGTAAAGATCCAAAAACAGTAGATGTTAAGAAAAGTGCCATAAATCTGCTATTCAACCAATGACCAAAACCTTGCATTAAATAACCACGAAAAACAATCTCCTCAACACTAGTCTGAATAGGTATAAATAAAATTGCTATAACTGTTAAGATTAAAAATTCTTTAACTTTAAAATTGAAAACGAAGTTTTCAGGATTAAGAGAATACTCAAAAAAAATAAAGGCAGAAACAACTGTTCCCCAAAGCATAAAAGAATAAAAAACCCTTTCTAAATCAATTTTTTTTCTACTAGATAAAACTGACATAATAGGTAAGTCGTGTAGTTTTTTTACAACTAACCATAGACCTGGTAAAACAAATGCAAAGCTAAGGAGTAAAAGAAATAACCTAAGATTTGATGGAATTGTTTTAAAAATATCCGTGGGATTAGCATCAGGACTAGGTAACTCTGAAGGTAAAAAAGGTATCATAGGTAGCTGTCCTATGGTAGAGAATAGTATCAGTATAAATGACCCTAATAAATAATACCAAAAGTTTTTTAGTTTATATGATTTATCCCAAAGAAACACTATTGGAAATTAGCTAAAATTATCATATAAATAAAGGAGAATAACATATGAAAATAAATAGTATGAATGTTATACTTGATCAAAGATCTACTATTGTAGTGCTTAAATAATCCTGCTATTAAGTAATATGAATAAATCATTGTTAAAGGTATTAACAAATACAAGAACAGTGATCCTTGAGTTTGATTAAGAATATTTTCTGCTATATAGTAAAGAGAGCCTACAGCTATGGCTAAGTTAAGTGCATAAATCCATCTTGATGATTTTTTACCCAAAAGAACAACTAAATGATTTTTACCAACTTTTTTATCTGAAGTATAGTCAGGGTATTGGTTTATGAAAAGAATATTAGTTGTCAATAGACCAATTGGAATTCCCAGTAAAATCAAACTGTAAAATTCATTTGAAAACAACTGAATTGTTTCATTAGCAATAGCAAATCCAGTACCTAATGATAGCAATGGTCCAAACGAAAGAAAAATTGAAAGTTCTCCTAAACCATATCTAGAAGAAAGTCTTATTGGTTTAGCAGTATAAAAGTATCCGACAAGCACTCCAATTAAGGCGATTATTGCAGCATAATATGCATTAAAAGTGGATCCAGTATTTACGTAACTTGAATATAATATCCCAGCAGCAGTAAGTAGACCTAATATAAACATAATGTTAGCAAGACTTTTAGTACCCTTTAGAGTTATTAGACCAAGCTCTACTGCCCTACTACCTCCGGATAGCTGAGCACCCTGAAGAATTGTTGAATCCATTCCAGCATTAAAGTATTCAGTATTAGCCTCATCTGTGCCATGTGTAACATCAAAGTAATCATTATATAAATTTGAAAATAAATGAAAGAATAATATTCCAAAAGTAGTCAGGGTTAGAGATAATGGGCTAAATAGATTATCTCCAATTCCTGCATAATAACATCCAATAGCAAAAACTGGGAATAAAGAAGCAGAAGCAAAACCAACTCTAGTTATAGCTACACCTTTTATAATTTTTGTAACAAAACTAATAGGTATCTTAACTTCTTCATCTATGAATTCAGTAATACCACAATATCCTGTTTGTGGATTATTTTTTCCATTACCAAAATTTGGTGTTATTTTAATTTTTGCAGCAAACTTTGAGCCATCTTTTCTTATAAAATTGGTTTTGGTAATATGCTCACCAGTTTGATTAGCATCCTTTAACCAACCTAAAACATTTTGAAGAACTATTTCTCCAGGTGAAAAAATTGAAACTCTTTTAATTCCGACTATTTCATCAGAGGGATAACCAAACATCTTGACTGCACCATCGTTCATGTTTGTTATTAAGCCTTCCATGTCACAAATAATAACACTTTTCATATAAATATTTTTATGTGCCAAATTTACATTTTGAGTAACTAATATGAAAATTTTTTTATAAAATTTACTTATTAATTGTTAACGTGGTGAGTTTTGCAAAAGAAATATCTTTTCCTTCTTTGTTTTTAATTAATATTTTCCAAAGCTGCATTGTCCTACCCATATGAATAGGTTCAGCTTTTGCAATGACTGTTCCTTCACTTATACCCCTAACATGATTAATTGACAATTCAACGCCTCTTAACATCTGGTTCTCTTTTTTTGAAAAAATTGCAGCAGCTGAACTTCCAACTGTTTCGGCTAAGGCAGCAGTAGCTCCACCATGAAGAACACCAGCAGGTTGATGAAGCTTTGGGGTAACTTGCATTTCAGCAACTAAGAAGGTTTCACCAACATCTGTAAAATTTATATCTAAAGTAGAAACAAGAGTACCCTTACAACGATCGTTAGCTTCTTTAAGAATAAACTTTTTTAATTTATTATTAATCAATACCTATTCTTCTTTTACTTCTTCGAAATCAACATCCTGCACATCATCACCTTTGGAATCAGTATTAGTATTTTGGCTATCTGATGAAGGTCCTTCTCCAGGCTGACCAGAACCACTTTCTGCTTGAGCTTTATACATCTCCTCTGAAGCATTTTTCCATGCTTCGTTTATGGTATTTAATGTCTCATCAATTTTTTCTAGATCTTTTGATTCATAAGCTTTTTTCAAATCCGCAAGAGCAGACTCAATTGGCTTTTTCTTATCATCAGATAATTTATCATCAAAGTCTTTAAGCTGCTTTTCAGTTTGAAATATCATTTGATCAGCACTGTTAAGTTTATCAACTTCCTCTTTGGCCTTAGAATCAGCTTCAGCATTAGCTTCAGCATCTTTTTTCATTTTTTCAATCTCCTCTTCTGTTAAACCAGAAGAAGCTTCAATTCTAATATCCTGAGATTTATTAGTAGCTTTATCCAGTGCGCTTACATTAATTATTCCGTTAGCATCAATATCAAATGTGACTTCTATTTGAGGAACACCTCTTGGCGCAGGTGGAATTCCATCAAGATGAAATCTTCCAATAGTTTTATTGTCTTTAGCCATAGGTCGCTCACCCTGAAGAACATGAATTTCTACAGATGGCTGATTATCAGCAGCAGTAGAGAAAACTTGTGATTTTTTTGTTGGAATTGTTGTATTTGACTCAATAAGCTTGGTCATTACATTACCCATTGTTTCTATTCCAAGTGATAGAGGAGTAACATCTAATAGTAATACATCTTCAACATCACCAGATAGAACACCACCTTGAATTGCAGCTCCTACAGCAACAACTTCATCTGGATTAACTCCTTTTGATGGTTTTTTTCCAAATAAAGATTCAACCTCCTTTTGAATAATTGGAATTCTTGTTGAACCTCCAACTAGGATCACTTCGTCAATATCATTTTTAGTTAGATTAGCATCTTTTAGCGCTTTCTTAACTGGTTCCATAGATCTTTTCACTAATTCATCAGATAATTGTTCAAACTTAGCTCTGGTTAGTGTAGTTACTAAGTGCTTTGGACCAGATGAAGTTGCCGTTACATAAGGTAAGTTAATCTCTGTTTGAGTGGATGAAGACAATTCTATTTTGGCTTTTTCTGCAGCTTCTTTAAGCCTTTGAAGCGCCATAGAATCTTCCCTTAAGT
>JBELLF010000084.1:0-2680 GCA_042088875.1 Candidatus Marisimplicoccus framensis
GAGCCATTTCTAATCCAGATACTGCAACTCCTCCAGCATTTGAAGCTTTACCAGGTGCATAGAGTACTTTATTCTTAATGAATTGATTAACTGCATCTGGAGTACAGGGCATATTTGCTCCCTCACCAACTGCATTACATCCATTTTTTATAAGAGACATTGCATCTTCTTTACCTAATTCATTTTGAGTAGCACATGGTATTGCAATATCACATTTAATATTCCATGGAGATTTTTTTGAGTAAAATTCTGCTTTAGAATATTTCTTAATATACTCAGAGATTCTGACTCTTTTTTCATTTTTAAGCTCCATAATATATTTGAGTTTTTCAGAATCTATACCATCTTTATCATATATAAATCCAGAAGAATCAGAAAGAGTTAAAACCTTTGCCCCCATATCAATACATTTTTCTGTTGCATATTGTGCTACATTACCAGATCCAGATATAGTAACTTTTTTCCCTTTCATGCTTTGTCCTTTATTTTTTAACATCTCGTCAATGAAATAGACAACACCATAACCAGTTGCTTCAGGTCTAATCAAGGAACCACCCCATGATATTCCTTTACCAGTTAAAACACCTGAAAATTCATTTTTTAATCTTTTGTATTGACCAAAAAGATATCCAATTTCTCTTCCTCCAACCCCAATATCTCCAGCAGGAATATCCTTATTAGGACCTATATGTCTGAATAGTTCAGTCATAAAACTCTGACAGAACCTCATCACTTCAGTGTCAGATTTGCCTTTTGGATCAAAATCTGAACCTCCTTTACCACCTCCCATTGGAAGTGTTGTAAGAGCGTTTTTGAATACCTGTTCAAAAGCTAAAAACTTTAGAATACTCAAGTTAACCGATGGGTGAAACCTTAAACCTCCTTTGTATGGTCCTATAGCAGAATTCATTTCAATTCTATACCCTCTATTAACTTGAATTTCTTCATTATCATCTATCCATGCGACTCTGAAAGACACTACTCTTTCAGGTTCAACCATTCTAAGTAAAATGTTTTGACCATAATAAATTTCTTTAGTAACTATATATGGGATAACAGTCTCTGCAACCTCAGTAACAGCCTGCATAAATTCAGGCTCATTTTGGTTTTTTTGACTTACTTGTGATAAAAATTGTTTAATTATTTTGTCCATTTCAATCACTTGCGTTTAACAAAGGTAGCACAAAAAAAGATAGAGCTCCAAAAATCAAAGTTATAATTGCTTGACATGACCAAGCTAACCAGCCATAAGTTAACCCTAGCTCGGTATTAATGCCAAAATTAACTAAGAACAACGATATAGCTAATGGGTAAACACCTAGTCCATGATTTGAAAGAGAAATGCTGTATACACCAACAACAAATGCTGGAAAAATTAAATTTGAATTTATAACACTTAACTCTGGAACTGAAAACTTGATTACTGAAAAAGCAAGTATATAGCATGTCCAAATCAATAATGAGTATATAACAAACAAAATTATTCTTGATTTAAGCTTAGTTACTGACAATAGTCCTTCTAAAATGGTATTAAAAAACCTTCTTAGTCTTTTTATTTTTTTGATTAAAATAATTGAGACAATTATAAATGCTAGAATTACAAACACAGTAACTCCAATGTTCTCATTTATATAGAGCAATAGCTCATCATCAAATAGTGACTCAATTATTAATTCATATTGAAGAACCCAAATAGATATTAATATTAATAGGGATATAGAAATATCAACAACTCTTTCTGCAGCAATAGTTCCTAGTGTTTTTCCTACAGGAATATTATTGTAGCTACTAAGAACAGAAGCTCTAACAAATTCTCCTGATCTAGCTATAGCCATATTAGATGTATAACACATAAACACACTTGCGATGCTGATCAGTTTATTTGACTTATAACCTAAGGATTTAGATAGTAGCTGCCACCTAAGTCCTCTTATCACATCGGCAGACGCTCCTAACAACATTGCTGCTAAAACAAACTCAATTTTTGCAGAACCTATATAGCCCAATATTAAAGCTCTTTCATCAGGACTAGTCAATTCAAAAGTCAAATAAATAAAGAAAAATCCAACTATTATTGGAATTAATATTTTAAGTCTTTTTTTCAAATTATCTCAGTGCTAAATTGTCTATTATTCTTGTTTTGCCTATCCAGCATGCAATAAAAACTCTATCACCTTCATCTGTTAAACTACTACTATGCTTTGATAGATTTTCAATCTCAAAATATTCAAGTTTGCAGTTTTTTAAACTGTCTAACTCATCTATGATGCTAATTGGAACCTTATCTATTTTTTTGTTTTTATATATCTCTTTTACCTTGATCATAAACTTATTAATTTTTCCTGCAATTAACCTTTCCTCTGAAGTCATATGCTTATTCCTTGAGCTCATTGCTAATCCATCAGCTTCTCTTATTGTTTCGCATGATATAATATTAACACTAATACTAAGTTTTTTGACCATTGTTTTAATAACACTAAGTTGTTGGAAATCTTTTTCTCCGAAATAGGCATTATTAGGTTTGAATATATCAAACAGCTTTTCAACTATAGTAGCAACTCCATTAAAATGTCCTGGCCTATATTTAGGTTTCTTTGATGACGGGCGTGAAGCCCCTGACCTGATTGCTGAACTTGATCTGGTGGCCTTGGCCACGGTCGCCGATGTGGTGCCGCTCACG
>JBELLF010000085.1:0-2572 GCA_042088875.1 Candidatus Marisimplicoccus framensis
TTGAGAAACAGATTTACCAATAATTAAAAAATTATTAATTAAAGTTGAATAGCTTATTTTTGGATCATAACTTAAAGATTGTAATAATAATTTTAAGCCTTCATCAAGGTTTATAAAATTTATATCTGTGTAGTTGCTTTCTTGAAAATTAAAATATTCTTCAATCTGATCTGTATTTTTTAAACTAATAACTAAAAATTTTTCTTGATCATCAACTATACTTATATCATTGATAAGATTCATAGATTTAAAACTATAATCATCAGCAGCAATATTATTTGATTTAAAGTAATTTTTAAGATTGTATATAAACCTTTCAGAATCTCCTACATTAAAAGAAAAAAGTGATCTAAATGTATTAGGAATAACATTATCAGATATAATACCTTTAGAGGAAATATTTTTTAAAATTGAAATTTTAGAACTAAGTGAGTCACTTAGTTTAGTTACACCTGAAAGCTCGACAATATCAGTTGAGTTTGCAAAATCATATCCAATCCATGAAGTTTTAACTTTAGGTAATAGGGGTAAATTATATGTTCTGTAATCACCAGAATTTGAACCATCTGATTTAATAAAAAAATTGAATGGATCATCCCTGTCTATAGTTTTTGAAATTTTTAATAAATCAGAATTTATTTTTTTGTTATTTGTTTTATGATCTCTAATAATGTTTTCTAGGACTATGTCATTATTAGAACTTATATAAAAATCACCAATGATTGTCTTATAGATTGTCTTATTAATATTCTTCTTTGAGTATATACCAAAGTTCTGATAAGTTCTGTTAAAGTCATCATTATTAAATATTGAGTCACTTAATTCAACTCTGCTAATAAATGTATAGGCTGTTTCATCTTTACTAAATGGAGATAAACTTAAAACTCCTTTTTTAGTGAAACTATTTGAAAGTAAATTCAAATTATTATAAACTACCTTAGAGTTTGGATAAAGATTTGAAATTAGCTGATTGTTTTCAAGAATATTTTTTGTAACACTTAAATCATTTATGTTGAAAATTTTAACTGACTCTAAAGGAATAAAATCTAATTCGGAAATATTAGAATTTTCAATTTTACTACATGATGCAGTTATTAATAAGAAAAGAAATAATATTATTCTTACTAGAAATTTCATTAGTTGAGTTGAAGAATTTGTTGATTAGACTTAATTTGAAATGATTTTCTGTGATATTTTGTTCTGCCATATTTCTTAATCATATCTATATGATATTTTGTTCCATATCCCTTATTTTTTATCCAATCATATTCGGGAAACTTTATATGTAAATTAGACATATATTCATCTCTATATGTTTTTGCTAATATAGAAGCTGCAGCAATATTTTGATACTTTTGATCACCTTTGATAATACACTTATGTTTTAAATCTCTGTATGGCTTAAATAAGTTTCCATCAACTAGTATGAAATCAGGTTCAATATCTAAGCCTTCTAAAGACATATGCATTGCCTTAAAAGTAGAGTTTAAAATATTTTTTTTATCAATGTGTGATGAGTTGACAAATGCAACTGAGTATGCTAATGCATTTTTTTCAATATATTTTTTAAGTTCTAGCCTTTTTTTTGGGGATAGCTTTTTTGAATCGTTAAGATCTTTATTTTTTAAATCTTTTCCTAGTATTACAGCAGCAGCTGTTACAGGGCCTGCTAGACTTCCTCTACCTGCTTCGTCAATTCCTGCTTCATACTTAAATTTTGAAAACTTATTCATTAACATTTTTAATAAAATCAAATTTTAAAAGAAATCTTACCTTAGTATGAAATTACAAAATAGATGCAGAAGTTTTTTCTGGTAACAAGCTTTTTTTTAATTCCAATAACTTTAATTGCCCAGACTGATGATATTGAGGGTAAATTTAAAGCTCAGGAAAAACAAAAAAAAATAGAGGAAGAAGCAAATAAAAAAACAGACACTCTAACCACTGAATATTATAAAATTTATTACATAGATGGAAGGATAGAAACTGTCGATACATCTCTTTCGATAACAAAAGACTACAAATTTAACTTTACAAGAAAGGACAACTTTGAATTAATTAAAATGTCAAATGTTGGCCATACATATAATAATTTAGGATATAATTTTAGTCATTATGATTACCCTAAGATGGGTGCGTTAGGAAAACACTTTAATTATTTTGAAAAAGATGATATTGGTTATTACGAAGTTCCAACTCCATTCACTGAATTATTTGCTAAATCTACCTTTGAACAAGGACAAATTTTAGATGCATTAATTTCAATTAATTTTAATCCAAATTATAACGTTACTCTTGCTCATAAAGGTTATAAATCTCTTGGAAAGTATGTGTCAACTAAATCTAGAGGTAATCAATTTAGGCTTTCATCAATTTTTAACTCAAATAATGATTTAACTAAAGTTAAATTACATTTTACCTCTCAAAACCTCTTTAATGATGAAAATGGAGGACTTGATCCTGAAAGTATATATTTCTTTGAACAAGCACCAGATTATTTTGTCCTAGATGAATCTGGTAATCAAATTCAAAATGATGATGGAACTTATGAAATGATATATTATGATGGATA